>NZ_JBFATS010000016.1:0-197753 GCF_040678435.1 Streptomyces sp. NPDC052682
CGCCCGGTTACATTCCGAACCCGGAAGCTAAGCCTTACAGCGCCGATGGTACTGCAGGGGGGACCCTGTGGGAGAGTAGGACGCCGCCGAACAATCTTTGGAGGGACCCCTGGTCACCAGCGTACAGCTGGGATCAGGGGTCCTTTTCTTTTTACAATGCTTGCGGTACCGAAGACAGGAGTCACCATGTCCACCAACTCTCCCGACGACCGACCGGAGCGCGACCAGCGGCGACGGGACAGTGGTGATCGCGGCGACCGCGGTGGTCAGCGCGGGGACCGTGGCGGCTTCCGCCGGGACAACGACCGTCGCGACAGCGACCGTGGTGGCTACGGCCGTCGCGAAGGCGACCGCGGTGGTTTCCGGCGCGACGACAGGCGTGATGACAGGCGTGATGACAGGCGTGACGACCGCCGTGGTGACGAGCGTGGGGAGCGCGGTGGTTTCCGCCGCGACCGCGAGGACAACCGTGGTGAGCGGGGCGGGTACGGCCGGCGGGACGACCGTGACCGGGGTCCGCGCCGTGACGACCGGGACCGTGGCTTCCGGCGGGATGACCGCGGTGACCGTCCCTCCTTCCGCCGCGACGACCGCCGCGACGACCGCCGTGACGACCGTCGCGATGACCGCCGTGACGATCGTGGGGAGCGGCGGGGCGACGACCGCGGTGGCTTCCAGCGCCAGGACAGCCGCGGTGGTGGATACGGTCGGCGTGATGACCGGCGAGGGGACGACCGCGGACCGCGTGGCGGTTTCCGGCGGGACGACCGCCGCGGTGACGACCGTCGGGACGACAGGCGTGACGACCGGCGTGACGAGCGTCGGGACGAGCGGGACCGTGGCTTCCGGCGGGACGACCGGGGTGGTTTCCGGGGCCGCGACGACCGTCGCGGGGACAGCCGTGACCACCGCGGCGACCGCGGCGGCTTCCGGCGCGAGGACGACCGCGGTGAGCGCGGCGGTTTCCGCACCCGGGACGACCAGCGTCCGGACCGCGGCGGCTTCCGGCGGGACGACAGCAGGGGCGAGCGGGGCGGGTTCCGCGGGCGTGATGACCGCGGGCGGGACGACCGTGGCCGCGGGCCCCGCCGGGACGAGCGCGGTGGCCGGCCCGGGGGGTTCCGGGGCCGTGACGACCGGCACGGCGGCGGCCGGTTCCGTGAGGAGCGGGAGCGGGACAGGGAGCCGATCAAGCGGCTGCCCATCCCGGAGGACGTCACGGGCGACGAGATCGACAAGGACGTACGGCAGGAGCTGCAGAGTCTGCCCAAGACGCTCGCGGAGGATGTCGCCAAGAACCTGGTGATGGTCGCGCGGCTCATCGACGAGGACCCCGAGGCCGCCTACGGCTACTCCAAGGTGGCGCTGCGGCTGGCGTCGCGGGTCGCCGCCGTACGGGAGGCCGCCGGGTTCGCGGCGTACGCGAACCAGAAGTACGGTGAGGCGCTCGCCGAGTTCCGGGCCGCGCGGCGGATGACCGGGACCGTGGACCTGTGGCCGGTGATGGCCGACTGCGAGCGTGGGCTCGGGCGGCCGGAGAAGGCGCTGGACATGGCCGGTGCGCCCGAGGTGCACAAGCTGGACAAGGCCGGGCAGGTCGAGATGCGGCTCGTCGCGGCCGGCGCCCGGCGTGACATGGGGCAGCTGGACGCGGCCATCGTGACGCTGCAGAGCCCCGAGCTGGCGTCCAGCTCCGTGCAGCCGTGGACCGCACGCCTGCGGTACGCGTACGCCGACGCGCTGCTCGCCGCCGGGCGGGACGGCGAGGCGCGGGAGTGGTTCGCGAAGGCCGTGGAGGCCGACCGGGACGGCAGCACCGACGCCTCGGACCGGCTCGCCGAGCTGGACGGGGTGGAGTTCACGGACGCCCTGGACGAGAGCCAGGACGACGGTGACGCGGCCTCCCCGGAGGACGGCGACAAGGACTGACGTAAGGGAACGAAGAGACGAAGGGGCGGGGCCGGTGGTCCCGCCCCTTCGGCGTCACAGGTCCAGTGCGCGCAATACGAGGCCGGACGCCGGTTTCGGGCCGAACGACGTCGACTTGCGGGGCATGCTCACGCCCTGCCGGGCCAGGTCCCGGACGACCTCCTCGCGGACGGGATGCAGCAGCACGGCCGTACCGCCGTCGCGTTCCGCCTTGCTGACCGTGGCGGCCGGGTCGTGGATGTAGGCGATGCGGGCCGGGTCGTCCTCCGGGACGCGCCAGACGTGGGCGAGGAGCGTGGCGTGCAGCACCGTCGCGTCCAGGGTGCGCCAGGCGACGGGGCGGTCGAGCGGGACCGTCCGGGCCAGCAGGTCCGGGTCCGGGCGGTCGACCAGGTGGAAGGCGCCGTCGCCGGCGAGCAGGAAGGCGTTGCCCGCGCAGGCCGCGTCCGCCAGGACCTCCAGGGCGTCGGGCAGGGCGACGTCGAGACGCCGTACGCGGAACCGGCCGTCCAGGGCGGCGAGGGCCTCCGCCACCGGCAGGCCGTGCAGGAGGCGGTGGATGGCGCGGACACGCAGGGGGTAGCGGGCCGTGTCGACGAGGAGGACCAGGCCGTAGTCCCAGGGGCTGGGGGAGGGGTGTTCGGCGCGCAGCCGGCGGTAGGTGGCCCAGCGGTGGTGGCCGTCGGCGATGAGGGCCTGGTGCCGGGCGAGGTCGGCGCGGATCGTCGCCAGGTCGTCGGGGTCGGTGAGCGACCACAGGCGGTGGCTGAAGCCGTCCTCGGTCGTCGTCGACAGCAGGGGAGGGGTGGCCGCCGTGCGCTCCACCAGGTCGGCCGTGGCGGTCGCCGAGCCGTCGCCGCGGTACGTCAGCAGGAGGGGTTCGAGGTTCGCCGAGGTGGCGCGCATCAGGGCCGCGCGGTCGGCGACGATGTGCGGCATCACGTCCTCGTGCGGCAGCACCACCTGCTCGGCGGGGTCCGTCACTCGCAGGGCGCCTATGACGCCGCGTTGCAGCATGCCGCCGCCGTCGCGCTGCTCGTAGACGTACAGGCCCGGCTCGGGGTCGGCGGTCAGGACGCCCTCGGACAGCCAGCGGCGCAGGGTGTCGGCGGCCTGGGCGTTGCGGGCGCCGGGGGTGTCGGCCTGGGGCAGGATCAGGCGGACGATGTTGTACGGGTCGGCGGACTGGAGGTGGTGCAGGCCGTCGGGGCGGACCACGACGTCGTAGGGCGGGGATGTCACGGCGGCCAGGCTGCCGACCCGGTCGGGGTCGTAACGAAGGCCTCGGAACGGGGTGAGTTCGAGGCCTCGGCGCGGCGTTGCTTCCGAGTGACCTGCTGTGTTCATCCCGGCATCGTACGGGTGCCGGTGGCATGGGGGATGATCGGGGGAAAGTGAGCCGTACCAAGGAGCGATGCGGAATGAGCCGGAGCGTCAGGACGAGGCCCGAGGGCAGTGGGCGGGCCCTGAGCGAGGCGTACGACACGGCGCTGCTCGACCTGGACGGGGTGGTGTACGCGGGCGGGAACGCCATCGAGCACGCGGTCGAGTCGCTGGATCGGGCGCGTGCCGGCGGGATGCACCTCGCGTACGTCACCAACAACGCGCTGCGGACTCCGGACGCCGTGGCCGCGCATCTGACCGAGCTGGGTGTACCGGCGGACGCCGGTGATGTCATCACCTCGGCGCAGGCGGTCGCCCGGCTGATCAGCGAGCAGGTGCCGGAGGGCTCCCGGGTGCTGGTGGTCGGCGGGGAGGGGTTGCGGGTCGCGCTGCGCGAGCGCGGGCTGGTGCCCGTCGAGTCGGCCGACGACGATCCGGCGGCGGTCGTGCAGGGGTACGGCGGTCCGGAGTTGCCGTGGGGGCGTTTCGCGGAGGCCAGTTACGCCGTCGCGCGCGGGGTGCCGTGGTTCGCGTCCAACACCGATCTGACGATTCCGAGCGGGCGCGGGATCGCGCCGGGCAACGGGGCGGCCGTGGAGGTCGTACGGATCGCCACGGGAGCCGAACCGCAGGTCGCGGGCAAGCCGTTGCCCCCGATGCACCGGGAGACCATCCTGCGGACGGGCGCCCGGCGGCCGCTCGTGGTGGGGGACCGGCTGGACACCGACATCGAGGGGGCGTTCAACGGGGACGTGGACTCGCTGCTGGTGCTGACCGGGGTGACCGACGGGGCGCAGCTCCTCGCGGCTCCGCCGCAGCACCGGCCGACGTATGTCGACGCCGACCTGCGGGGGCTGCTCGCCGGGCAGCCGGAGGTCGCCGAGGCGGACGGCCGGGGCTTTTGTTGCGGGGGCTGGACGGCGACGGCCGGGGCGGAGCGGCTGGAGCTTGAGGGAGAGGGTGAGGCCCTGGACGGGCTGCGGGCGCTGTGTGCGGCGGCCTGGACGGCGGCCGGTGACGGGGTGTGCGAGCTGGACGGAGGGAAGGCGCTGGCGCGGTTGGGGCTGTGAGGGGTCGTCCGGGACGCCCTCGGGCAGCGGGAGGTTGCCGGGCTCGGCATCGAGATCGCTTGGCAGGGTAGGCTAACCTAACTGCGTGTTGGTCGACAGTCCTCCCGAACAGCGCGCGGAGACCGCCCCCGCGCCCCCGAACCGCCGGGCGATACGTGCCGTCGGCCTGCTCGTCGCCGTCGCGCTCCTGGTGGCCGTCGCGCTGGCGAGCATCGCCGTCGGCGCCAAAGAGCTGTCCCTGGCGCAGGTCTGGCACGGCTTGTTCGACGACTCGGGCACTTACGGGGACGTGGTCGTGGCGGAGCGGCTGTCGCGGACCGTTCTCGGGTTGCTGGCCGGCGCCGCGCTCGGCCTGTCCGGTGCGGTGCTCCAGGCGCTCACCCGCAACCCGCTGGCCGACCCCGGTCTGCTCGGCATCAACGCGGGCGCGTCCGCCGCGGTCGTCACGGCCATCACGTACCTCGGCGTCACCTCGCTGAGCGGCTACGTGTGGTTCGCGTTCTTCGGCGCCGCGGCGGTGGGGGCGCTGGTGTGGTTCCTGGGCGGCAGCAGGGGAGCGACGCCGGTGCGGCTGGCACTGGCCGGCACCGCGATCAGCGCCGCGCTGTACGGCTACCTCCAGGCCGTGATGATCATGGACGAGGCCGCGCTCGGCAAGATGCGGTTCTGGACGGTCGGTTCGCTGTCGGCGGCGGACGACTCGGCCATCACCCAGGTGCTGCCGTTCTTCGCGGCCGGCATGCTCCTCGCCCTCGGCCTCGCCCGGCCGCTCAACGCCATGGCCATGGGCGACGACACCGCCAGGGCGCTCGGCGCCGACCTCAACCGGACGCGGGCGCTGTCGATGCTGGCCGCGACCGTGCTGTGCGGGGCCGCGACCGCCGCCTGCGGGCCGATCGTGTTCGTGGGGCTGATGGTGCCGCACGTGGTGCGCTCCTTCACCGGGCCCGACCTGCGCTGGATCCTGCCGTACGCGGCGATCCTGTCGCCGGTGCTGCTGCTCGGCGCCGACGTCATCGGCCGGATCGTGGCCCGGCCCTCCGAGCTGCAGGTCGGCATCGTCACCGCGGTCCTCGGCGGCCCGGTGTTCATCTTTCTCGTACGACGGCGGAGGACGGCGCAGCTGTGAGGACCGCGGTGAAGACCACACGGGCCAACCGTGCCGTGCGGACCCCGGGCGGGCTGTCCGTCCTTGTGGACGTCCGTGCCCTGATCGTGGTCGTGCTGCTGCTGGTCGCGGCGCTCGCGGCGAGCGTGGTGCTGATCGGCACCGGTGACTTCCCGATCCCGACCGCCGATGTGCTCAGGACGCTCGTGGGGAACGGCACCGCGGGGCAGGAGTTCATCGTCAACGAGCTGCGCCTGCCGCGGGTGCTGGTCGGGCTGCTGGTCGGGGCCTCGCTGGGGTTGGGCGGCGCGCTGTTCCAGTCCATCTCCCGCAATCCGCTGGGCAGTCCGGACGTGCTCGGCCTCGGGCAGGGGGCGACCGCCGGGGCCCTGGTGGTGATCGTGCTGTTCTCCGGGTCCGCGAACCAGGTGGCCCTCGGAGCACTCGTGGGCGGCCTGGCGACCGGGCTCGCCATCTATCTGCTCGCCTGGAAGCAGGGTGTGCACGGGTATCGACTGGTTCTGGTCGGTATCGGTGTCTCGGCGATCGTCACCGCCGTCAACGGCTACCTGCTCACCAAGTCCGACATCGTGGACGCGGCCCGCGCGGTGGTGTGGATGACCGGGTCCCTCGACGGCCGTGACTGGGCCCAGGTCTGGCCGCTGCTCGCGCTGTTCGCCGTGCTCGTGCCGCTGGTCCTCGCCAACGCGCGGGGGCTGCGGATGCTGGAGATGGGCGACGACGTCTCGTACGCCCTCGGCGTGCGCGTCGAGCGCGTACGGGCGTTGCTGATGGTGGCCGCCGTACTGCTCACCGCCTCCGCCACCGCCGCGGCCGGGCCCGTCAGCTTCGTCGCGCTCACCGCGCCGCAGCTCGCCCGGCGGCTGACCCGCTCGCCCGGCCCGAACCTGCTGGCCTCCCTGTGCATGGGCGCCGCCCTGCTGGTGACCGCCGACTGGGCCTCGCAGCGGCTCTTCGGCGCCGAGCAGTTGCCCGTCGGCGTGGTCACCGGTGTGCTCGGCGGTGTGTATCTGCTGTGGCTGCTGGTCACCGAGCGCAGGGCGGGCCGGATATGAGCGGCCGGAGCGTCGGGAGCACCACGGCCGGGAACAGCAGGCCCGGGAGCAGCACGGCCGGGAACAGCAGGCCCGACAGCAGCAGGGCCGCCGGCGGGCCGAACACCGACGGGCCGCAGAACAAAAGGAGCACCGTGAACCGTCTGTCCGCCCAGGACGTCACCCTCGCCTACGACCAGCGCGTCATCGCCGAGCAGCTGTCGGTGGAGATACCCGACCACTCCTTCACCGTCATCGTCGGCCCCAACGCGTGCGGCAAGTCCACGCTCCTGCGGGCGCTGTCGCGGATGCTCAAGCCCAGCCAGGGCCGGGTGCTGCTCGACGGGCAGGTCATCCAGTCGATGCCCGCCAAGAAGGTCGCCCGGACGCTGGGCCTGCTGCCCCAGTCGTCCATCGCGCCCGACGGCATCACCGTCGCCGACCTGGTCGGCCGGGGCCGCTACCCGCACCAGGGCATCCTGCGCCAGTGGTCCGCCGAGGACGAGCGGGTGGTCCAGGAGTCGATGCGGCAGACCGGGGTCGCCGAGCTCGCCGACCGGTACGTCGACGAACTCTCCGGCGGTCAGCGGCAGCGCGTGTGGATCGCCATGGCGCTGGCCCAGCAGACCCCGCTGCTGCTGCTCGACGAGCCGACCACGTTCCTGGACATCCAGCACCAGATCGACGTGCTGGACCTGTGCGCCGAGCTGCACGAGGAGCAGGGGCGCACGCTCGTCGCCGTCCTGCACGACCTGAACCACGCCGCGCGGTACGCCACCCACCTCATCGCCTTGAAGTCCGGCAGGGTCATCGCCGAGGGCGCGCCGGGCGACATCGTCACCGCGGAGCTGGTCGAGGAGGTGTTCGGGCTGCGCTGCCAGGTGATCGACGACCCGGAGACGGGCACGCCCCTGGTGGTGCCGGCGGCGCGCAGGGCGCGGGCACGGGCCGTCGCTACAGAAGCTTCCTGAGGCGGAACAGGTCCCGCAGGCCCGCCTCCAGCCTCACCCGGCCCGAGCCCCAGGCCTTCGCGAAGTTCAGCTCGCCGTCGACCAGCGCCACCAGGTCGTCGCCGGTCATGGCCAGTCTGATCTCGGCCTTCTCGCGCGGCGGACCGTCGAGGGTGTCGTGCACCACGATCCGGCCGTCCTGGAGGCGGCCGGTGAAGGTGACGTCGAGGTCCGTGATGTGGCAGCTCACCGAGCGGTCCAGGGCCGCCGCCTCGCGGACATCCCCTTCGGTGTTCTGCATGCTGTCCGAAAGCTTCTCGAGTGCGGCACGGCACTCATCGATCGTGGCCATCGCGATCGACGGTACACCGCCTGTTCGAGGTAGCGTCTGGGCATGGACGAGTCGGTTCCGCAGACGCAGACCCCTGAGGAGACGGCGGCGCCCGGGCCCGCGTACGACCCCGCCGCCCCCGCCCCGCTGCACGTGCCCCGCACGCCCACCGGCAACGCCGACGTGGACGCGGCCCTTCAGCGGCTCGGTGACGCCGACCACCTCGCCACCGACGGGCACGTGGAGGTGTACGAGGATGTACACCGGGGGCTGCGCGACGCGCTCACCGCGCTCGACGCCCGCCCGGGACCTCCGGCGCCCCCATCGGCCTACGGGAACAGGAGCTGAACCCACCGTGGCAGGAGTCGCACGCCGCCGTCTCGACGCGGAGCTGGTCCGCCGCAAGCTCGCGCGCTCGCGGGAGCACGCCAGCCAGCTGATCGCCGCCGGGCGGGTCACCGTCGGCAGGACCGTCGCGACCAAGCCCGCCACACAGGTCGAGACCGCGGCCGCGATCGTCGTCGCCCAGGACGACAGCGACCCCGACTACGTCTCCCGGGGCGGACACAAGCTCGCCGGTGCCCTTGAGGTCTTCGTGCCGCAGGGGCTGGTCGTCGAGGGCCGGCGGGCCCTGGACGCCGGCGCCTCCACCGGCGGCTTCACCGACGTACTGCTGCGCTCCGGAGCCGCGCACGTCGTCGCCGTGGACGTCGGATACGGACAACTCGCCTGGTCTCTGCGCAACGATGAACGCGTCACCGTCAAGGACCGTACGAACGTACGCGAGTTGACGCTCGACGTGATCGGTGGGGAGCCTGTGGATCTTGTCGTGGGGGATCTGTCCTTCATCCCGCTGGGGCTGGTGCTGCCGGCCCTGGTGCGGTGTGTGAAGCCGGACGCCGACCTGGTGATGATGGTCAAGCCGCAGTTCGAGGTGGGCAAGGAGCGGCTGGGCAGCGGGGGAGTCGTACGCAGTCCGCAACTGCGGGCGGAGGCCGTGCGGGGGGTGGCCGACAAGGCCTGGCAGCTGGGGCTCGGGGCGAAGGGCGTGACGGCCAGTCCGCTGCCCGGGCCCTCGGGCAATGTCGAGTACTTTCTGTGGCTGCGCGCCGGGGCCCCGCAACCGGACCCGGCCGACATCGACCGAGCAGTGGCGGAGGGGCCGCGTTGACCGAGAACCGAGCTCGTACTGTTTTCCTGCTCGCCCACACCGGCCGGCCCGCGGCCGTGCGCAGCGCCGAGCTCCTCGTCAAGGGGCTGCTGCGGTCCGGGATCGGCGTGCGTGGCCTGGAGGCCGAGGCGCGGGACCTTCCGCTGCCGGACGAGGTCGACCTGGTCAAGGAAGCCACGCCGCAGTGCCTGGACGGCTGTGAGCTGCTGATCGTGCTCGGCGGTGACGGCACGCTGCTGCGGGGCGCGGAGTTCGCCCGGGCGTCCGGTGTGCCGATGCTCGGCGTCAACCTCGGGCGGGTCGGGTTCCTCGCCGAAGCCGAGCGCGACGACCTGGAGAAGGTCGTCGACCGGGTCGTGAGCAGGGCGTACGAGGTCGAGGAGCGCATGACCATCGACGTGGTCGTGCACCGCAACGGCGAGATCGTGCACACCGACTGGGCGCTCAACGAGGCCGCCGTGCAGAAGGGGTCCGTCGAGAAGCTCCTGGAGGTGGTCCTGGAGATCGACGGGCGGCCGGTGACCGGGTTCGGCTGCGACGGGATCGTGTGCGCGACGCCCACCGGGTCGACGGCGTACGCGTTCTCCGCGGGCGGGCCCGTGGTGTGGCCGGAGGTGGAGGCGCTGCTGATGGTGCCGATCTCCGCGCACGCGCTGTTCGCCAAGCCGTTGGTGACCTCGCCGGACTCCGTGCTCGCGGTGGAGGTCCTGCCGCATGTCTCGCCGGGGGTGCTGTGGTGTGACGGGCGGCGGACCGTGGAGTTGCCGCCGGGGGCGCGGGTGGAGGTGCGGCGGGGGGCCGTGCCGGTGCTGCTCGCGCGGCTGCATCACGCGTCGTTCACCGACCGGCTCGTGGCCAAGTTCGCCTTGCCGGTCTCCGGGTGGCGGGGGGCGCCGCACTAGCCGGTCGCGCAGCGCCCCGCACCCATGCGGGCAGCCACTCACGTGGGTGACAAAGGCGGGCCGGTCGCACTCCCGGGCTTCGACCTCGTAAGGTCTTGTCCGTGTTGGAGGAGATGCGGATACGGTCGCTTGGTGTGATCGACGACGCTGTCGTCGAGCTGTCGCCCGGATTCACCGCTGTCACCGGTGAGACGGGCGCGGGCAAGACCATGGTGGTCACCAGCCTCGGACTGCTGCTGGGCGGGCGCGCGGACCCGGCGCTCGTGCGGATCGGAGCCGAGAAGGCGGTCGTGGAGGGGCGGATCACCGTCCCCGCGGGCGCGGCGGCCGCCGTCCGTGCCGAGGAGGCCGGGGCCGAGCTCGACGACGGGGCGCTGCTGGTCAGCCGTACCGTTTCCGCCGAGGGACGATCGCGGGCTCACCTGGGCGGGCGCAGCGTGCCCGTGGGGCTGCTCGCGGAGCTCGCCGACGAGCTGGTGGCCGTGCACGGGCAGACCGACCAGCAGGGGCTGCTGAAGCTGTCCCGGCAGCGGCAGGCGCTCGACCGGTACGCGGGCGACGCCGTCGCCGTGCCGCTCGCCAAGTACAGCGAGGCGTACAAGCGGCTGCGGGCCGTCTCCGCCGAACTGGAGGAGATCACCACGCGCGCGCGTGAGCGGGCCCAGGAGGCCGACATGCTGCGCTACGGCCTCGACGAGATCGCCGCCGTCGCACCGCGCGCGGGTGAGGACGTGGAGCTGGCCGAGGAGGCCGAGCGGCTCGGGCACGCCGAGGCGCTGGCGTCCGCCGCGAACGCCGCGCACCGCGCTCTGGCGGGCGACCCGGAGGACCCCGAGGGCGTCGACGCGGGCACGCTCGTCGCGGGTGCGGCACGGGCGCTGGAGGCCGTACGGTCGCACGATCCGGCGCTGGCCGCGCTCGCCGACCGGATCGGGGAGGTCGGGATCCTGCTGCGGGACGTGGCGGGGGAGCTGGCCGGGTACGCCGACGACCTGGACGCCGACCCGCTGCGGCTGGCCGCCGTCGAGGAGCGGCGGGCCGCGCTCAACGGGCTGACGCGGAAGTACGGCGAGGACATCGCCGCCGTGCTGGCGTGGGCCGAGCGCGGCGCGCAGCGGCTGACCGAACTCGACGGCGACGACGAGCGGATCGCGGAGCTGACCGCCGAGCGGGACGCGCTGCGCGCCGAACTGGGCGGTCTGGCGCAGGCCCTGACGGATGCCCGGACGGAGGCCGCCGAGCGGTTCGCCGCCGCCGTGACCGCCGAGCTGGCCTCGCTCGCCATGCCGCACGCACGCGTGTCCTTCGACATCCGGCAGAGCGAGGACCCCGACGGCGTCGAGGTCCATGGGCGGACGGTGGCGTACGGGCCGTCCGGTGCCGACGAGGTCGAGCTGCTGCTCGCCCCGCACCCCGGGGCGCCGCCCCGGCCCATCGCCAAGGGCGCCTCCGGTGGTGAGCTGTCGCGCGTGATGCTCGCCGTGGAAGTGGTCTTCGCGGGCACGGACCCCGTGCCGACGTACCTCTTCGACGAGGTCGACGCGGGTGTCGGCGGCAAGGCCGCGGTCGAGATCGGGCGGCGGCTGGCGCGGCTGGCCAAGACCGCGCAGGTCGTGGTGGTGACGCACCTGCCGCAGGTGGCCGCCTTCGCGGACCGGCAGCTGCTGGTCGAGAAGACCGATGACGGGTCGGTGACCCGGTCCGGTGTGAAGGTGCTCGAAGGGGAGGAGCGGATCCGGGAGCTGTCCCGGATGCTCGCCGGGCAGGAGGACTCCGAGACGGCCCGGGCGCACGCGGAGGAGCTGCTGGCGACGGCTCGGGCGGACGTGTAGCGGACCCGGTACCGGTGCCCTGCGGGCTGCGGCGCCGGGTGGCCGGGAGCGGAAGAACTACGCCGGGCGGACCGTCGAGTTGTACGCGGGGCCGGCGGCGGCGCTGGCCGCGGCGGCCGGGGCGGGACGGGGGCGGCCCGCCCCCGCCTTCGCCGTCCTGGCGGCCGGGTGTGCGGCGCCTGGGGCGATGTCGCCGGTGACGAGCGGCGCGGGTTCCTGGCGCATCTGGCCGCACTGCGCGACGGTGAGGTCACCAGCGGGGCCGTGAAGCTGTTCGGGATCTCCGCGGCCGGGCTCGTCGCCGGGGCGCTGTGAGGGAACGGCCGGTCGACCAGGTGCTCGCCGGGGTCGTGATCGCCGGGGCCGCGCACTTCGTGAACCTCCTCGACGTACGGTCCGGCCGGGCCGCCGCGGCGGTGCTCGCGCTCGGGGCGCCGGGGCTGCTGCCCGGCCGGGCCGCAGGGCAGCTGTCCGCCGCCGCGCTCGGAGCCGCCGCGGCCGTGCTGCCGACGACCTGGGCGAGCGGGCCATGATCGGCGACACGGGAGCACACGCGAGGGGCGCGGCCGGCGTCGCCGGTGCCGGGCGCGCCGGGCTGGTGGCGCACCTGGCCGCACTGGTGACGGCGGCGATGTACGGCGACAGGTGAGCGGGGCGGTCCGGGCAACGGGACAGTGGCGTCACTCGTGTGGGTGACGCTGGCCGTCTCGTTGCCGTGGCAGTCCCGAGGCGGCGGTCCCCGCCCGTCCCGGAACCCCCGTACGAGCTGGCATCCTTGGCGGTGTACGGGAAGAAAACCGCGCGCTGCGCCCCCGCCGTCCGATCCTTCTGTACTTTCGTCGTGACCGCTCGACCGAACCAGGAGCCCCGGCCACGTGACCCCCGTGAGCAGCCCCTCACTGCACGGCCAGTCGCCGCTGCGCACCGTGCAGGTGCTGGGCGGAGGCAACGCCACCAGCAGCGCCCACGTGCGCTCCCTGGCCGCGGGGCTCGTCGCGCGGGGCGTGAAGGTCACGGTGTGCGCCCCCGTGGAGGCCGACCGCGCCTACGACTTCACCGGCGCCGGCGCCGACCACGTGCACGTGCCGCGCAGCAGCGACCCGGTGTCGGTGGCGGCCCTGCGCGCGGCCTGCGCGCATGCCGACCTGGTACACGCGCACGGGCTGCACGCCTCCTTCCGTACCGTGCTCGCGCTCAGCGGGCGGCGGGTGCGCACCCCGCTGGTCGTGACCTGGCACGACCGGGCCCACGCCGAGGGGGCGCGCGCCCAGTTGCTGCGGCTGTTGGAGCGGCGGGTGGTGAAGGCGGCCACCGTGGTGCTCGGGACGACGTCCGCGCTGGTGGACCGGGCGCGCCTGACCGGTGCCCGGGACGCGCGGCTCGCCGCCGTCGCCCTGCCGGGTCCCCGGCGGCCCGTCGAGCCCGACGACCCGGACGGGCTGCGCTCGAAGGTACGGGCCGAACTCGGCGCCATCGGGCGGCCGTTGCTGATCGCGGTCGGCTCACTTGAGGCCCACCGGGGGTACGACGTCCTGCTGAACGCCGCGCGCGCGTGGCGCCACCTCGACCCGCTGCCGCTGGTGGTGATCGCCGGGGAGGGGCCGCTGCGCGCCGGACTCCAGTGGCGGATCGAGGACGAGGGGCTGCCGGTCCGGCTCATCGGCCGGCGCGACGACGTGCCCGACCTGCTCGCCGCCGCCGACCTGGCGCTGCTGCCCAGCCGCTGGGAGGCGCGCTCGGTGCTCGCGCAGGAGGCCCTCCACGCGCGCGTGCCACTCGTCGCGACCGCCGTCGGCGGCATCCCCGAACTCGTCGGTGACGCGGCCGAACTCCTCCCGTACGGGGACGCGAACGCGCTGGCGGAGACCGTCGTGCGGCTGCTCGGCGACCCCGAACGCCGCCGGCTGCTGCAGGACAGGGGCGTGCGGCAGGCGGCCACCTGGCCGACCGAGGACGAGACCGTCGCCCAGGTGCTCAGCATCTACGACGAGTTGACGCAGCCGCAGCCGCTGCTCTGACTAGCTCACATGGCGCCGGGCGCGCAGCGCCAGGTTCAGCGCCAGCACCGTCTGCGGGTCGTCGAGGTCCGTGCCCAGCAACTCCCCGATGCGTGCGAGCCGGTTGTACAGGGTCTGCCGGTTCAGGTGCAGTTCGCGGGCCGTCTCCGCCTTGCGGCCCGCGTGGGCCAGGTAGGTCTCCAGGGTGGGCAGCAGCGGCGGGCGGGAGCGGCGGTCGTGGTCCCGCAGCGGGCCGATCGCACGGTCCACGAAGGCCGCCAGGTCCGGATGGCCGCGCAGCCGCCACAGCAGCAGGTCGATGTCCAGGCGGCGCGCGTCGTACCACGGCCGGTCGGGCAGCCCCTGGGCGGCGGTCGCCGTCTCCGCCGCGTGCCGCAGGCCCGCCGAGGCCGCCGCCCAGCCGCCGGCCACCCCGACGACCACCACCGGCGCCGGCGCGCCCGGCCGCAGCATCCCGGCCCGTTCCGCCCCGGCCCGCAGCGCCGCCGCGACCCGGTCCGCCACCGCCGGCCGCTCCGCCTCCGCGCGCAGCGCGACCAGCAAGGGCACCCGGCCCTCCACCGGCCGTACGCCCAGCAGCACCGGCACTCCCACCGCGGCCAGCTCCTCCCCGACCGCACGGGCCAGCACCGCCCAGCCCCCGTCCGGGGCGAGGGCGTCGCCGAGCCGCATCACCACCGGCAGCAGCGGGCTGTCCCCCGGTCTGAAGCCCAGCACGCGTGCGTGCGCGGGGGCGTCCTCCGCGGTGACCCGGCCCTCGGCGAGGTCGGTGAGGAAGTCACCGCGCCCCCGTGCCGCCAGCTCCTCCTCCTGGCGGGCCTGCATCAGCACCACGGCCAGCAGGCCCGCCGCCCGCTCGGCCGCCATCCGGTGCACCGGGGCCAGGGAGGTCCGCACGGGCAGCAGCACCAGACGGGCGCGCACACCCGAGGTGCCGGGACCGCCGCCGGGGACGTCGACCAGCAGCGAGCCCGCGGGCGGCGGCTCGTCCCTGTGCTGACCGCGCAGGCCCTCCCACACCTGCAGCGGGTCGGTGCCCTCGGGTCCGGCCCCGGCGGCGTACAGCAGCCGTCCGTCCGCGGTCTCCAGGAACACCGGATTGCCGCCGAACTCGGCCAGGACGGCGAGGACCTGCGGCACCCCGCCGCCGCCCAGCAAAGCCTCGGTGCAGCGGCGGTGCACCTCCTCGGCGCGCTGCAGCAGCGCGTAGTGGCCGTTGACGATCTCGGTGTGGATCTCCTCCGTCACCGTCACGAACGGCACCTCACGGTGCAGCTGGACCAGCGGCAGACCGGCCGCGCGGGCCGTGTCCACCAGGGCGGCGGGCAGACGCGTGAAGCGCGGGCCGAGCTCCACCACCAGAGCCGCAATGCCTCGCTCGGCCAGCGTACGGACGAACGCCCGCTGCTCGGCGGGGCGCGAGCCCAGCCCGTAGCCGGTGGTCAGCAGCAGCTCGCCGCCCTTGAGCAGTGAGGCGATGTGCGGCACCTCACCCGCGTGCACCCAGCGCACCGTGCGCCCCAGCCGGTCGGCGCCCGCCAGCACCTCGGGCAGCCCGCCGCGCAGCCCGGGCAGCTCCAGCGCCCGCTGCACGGTGATCCCGGCGCCGTGCGTGTCGAACGCGCCGTCCCTGCCCACCGCGCTGTCCCTGCCGCTGTCCATGGGCCGGACGCTACCCGGGACGGCGCCGTCGTACGAGACGGCCCGTGCGGGCGGAATAGGGCGTGAACGGCCGGGTAGGGGCGCGGCCATGGAGTTCAGCGTGGTCGCGGTGGCGAGGGAAGACGACAGTCCGGTCGAGGAGCCGCTGCGGGTGGCCGTGGCGGCCGACCGGCTCGGCTACCGGGAGGTGTGGGCCGGCGAGGGCCCGACCTGGGACGCGTTCGTGCTGGCCGCGGCGATCGGACGGGCCACCGAGCGGGTGGCCCTGACGGCCGGGCCGGTGCCGGTGTCGGTGCGTGACCCGTACACCCTGGCCCGGGGCGCCGCCTCGGTCGCGGCCGTCACCGGCCGCCCGGCGGGCGTGGCCCTGGGAACGTCCAGCAAGCGGGTCGTCGAGGGCGTGCACGGCCGCCCGCGGGTGCGGCCCGCCGCCGTGCTGGAGGAGACGGCGGCGGCCGTACGCGGCCTGCTGCACGGCGTGCCGGGGGAACCCGTCGTGCCCGGCAGCACCTTCCGCCGCCGTCTGGCGCCGCCCGGCGGGCCGCTCACCGTGGCCGCGTTCGGCGACCGCGCCATCGCCACGGCCGCCGCGCACGCCGACCGCATGCTGCTCGACCTGGTCACCCCGGAGCAGGTGCGCACCCTGCGGACGAAGCTCCGCGACGCCGCCTCCCGCATCGGCCGTACGCCGCCCCAGCTGGCCGCCTGGCTGCCCGCCGCCGTCGACCCCGGGCCGGAGGCCCGTACGCAGATCCTGCGCAGCGTCGCCGGCTACCTGACCGTGCCGGGTTACCGCGAGATGTTCGCCGCGGCCGGCCTGGGTGAAGCCGTCGAGCTGGCCCGCGCCGGCGCCGGCCCCGGCGCCCTGCTGCGGGCCCTGCCGCCCGAGGCCGCCGAGCTGGTCGGCCTGGTCGGCGACCCCGGCACCGTGCGGGCCCGGGTCTACGCCTACGCCGAGGCGGGCCTCGACGAGATCGCCCTGGTCCCCGCGACAGCGGGCGATCCGGCGGGGGAGCGCACCCTCACCGCGCTCCGGCCCCTCCTGGCCTAGCCGCCGTACGCGCCGGACGCCGTCAGCCGCAGGGCCGTGTCGATCAGCGGCACGTGGCTGAAGGCCTGCGGGAAGTTGCCGACCTGGCGCTGCAGGCGGGGGTCCCACTCCTCCGCCAGCAGGCCCAGGTCGTTGCGCAGCGACAGCAGCTTCTCGAACAGCGCGCGGGCCTCGTCGACGCGGCCGATCATCGCCAGGTCGTCGGCCATCCAGAACGAGCAGGCCAGGAAGGCGCCCTCGTCACCGGGCAGACCGTCGACGCCCGCGTTGTCGCCGTGGGTCGGGTAGCGCAGGATGAAGCCGTCCGGGGTGGACAGCTCCCGCTGGATCGCCTCGATGGTGCCGATGACGCGCTTGTCGTCGGGGGGCAGGAAGCCCATCTGCGGGATCAGCAGCAGCGACGCGTCCAGCTCCTTGGAGCCGTAGGACTGCGTGAAGGTGTTGCGCTCCTTGTCGTAACCCTTCTCGCACACGTCCCGGTGGATCTCGTCGCGCAGCTCCTTCCAGCGCTCCAGCGGGCCGTCCACGTCGCCGGACTCGATCAGCTTGATGGTGCGGTCGACCGCGACCCAGGCCATCACCTTGGAGTGCACGAAGTGGCGGCGCGGGCCGCGCACCTCCCAGATGCCCTCGTCCGGCTCCTGCCAGTGGTCCTCGAGGTAGCGGATCAGCTTCAGCTGGAGCAGCGAGGCGTAGTCGCTGCGCGCCAGACCCGTCATGTGGGCCAGGTGCAGGGCCTCGGTGACCTCGCCGTAGACGTCCAGCTGGAGCTGGTGGGCGGCGCCGTTGCCGACCCGGACGGGGGCGGAGTTCTCGTAACCCGGCAGCCAGTCCAGCTCCGCCTCGCCGAGCTCGCGCTCGCCGGCGATGCCGTACATGATCTGCAGGTTCTCCGGGTCGCCGGCCACCGCGCGCAGCAGCCACTCGCGCCAGGCGCGGGCCTCCTCGCGGTAGCCGGTGCGCAGCAGCGACGACAGGGTGATCGCGGCGTCGCGCAGCCAGGTGTAGCGGTAGTCCCAGTTGCGCACGCCGCCGATGTCCTCGGGCAGGGAGGTGGTGGGGGCCGCCACGATGCCGCCGGTGGGGGCGTACGTCAGGGCCTTGAGCGTGATCAGGGAGCGGATCACGGCCTCGCGGTAGGGGCCGTGGTACGTACAGTGCTCGACCCACTCGCGCCAGAACTCCTCGGTCGCCTCCAGCGACTGCTCCGGCTCGGGCAGCGCCGGCGGCTCCTTGTGCGAGGGCTGCCAGGAGATCGTGAAGGCGATCCGGTCACCGGGAGCGACCGTGAAGTCCGCGTACGTGGTCAGCGACTTGCCATAGGTCTCGGCGTGTGTGTCGAACCACACGGAGTCGGGGCCGGCGACCGCCACCGTGCGCCCCTCGTGCTTGTGCACCCACGGCACGATCCGGCCGTAGGAGAACCGCATCCGCAGCGCCGAGCGCATCGGGACACGGCCCGAGACGCCCTCCACGATGCGGACCAGCTGCGGGGCGCCGTCCCGCGGCGGCATGAAGTCGATCACCCGGACCGTGCCGCGCTGGGTGTCCCACTCGGACTCCAGGATCAGCGAGTCGCCGCGGTAGCTGCGCCGGGCCGCGACGGGCGGCTGCTGGTCGGAGGCGTACGCGGGGCCGAGCCGCCAGAAGCCGTGCTCCTCGTTGCCCAGCAGGCCGGCGAAGATGGCGTGCGAGTCGAAGCGGGGCAGGCACAGCCAGTCGACCGTCCCGTCCCGGCAGACCAGGGCAGCGGTCTGCATGTCTCCGATGAGTGCGTAGTCTTCGATGCGCCCGGCCACGTGCAACTCCAGTCGAACGGCCACGTCACCCCACGAGGGGGCTGTCGCTAGTGCGGTCAAGGGGTTCTTGTAATGCGTCGTTGAGCGATGAAGCAAAACAGCCGCTCTGCCGTGACGCAAAACGCCAATTGTTGCTCAACGAACTGACGAGCTCACGTTGTTCCGGTGTGAACGGTCGGGGGTGGTGCCGTGTCTCCGGCGGGCTCGGCAGCGAGTGTCCGAGCAGGATACGACGCACGTAGATGATCTGTGTGCCGCTCTGGGCAAGGTAACTCCGCCGAACGAGTGAGCAACGGGTGAGAGACGGGTGAGGGCGAGCGGATCCGTGTCGGTCCGTGCGCGGAGCGTGGCCGGAAGCCATCCCCGCGCGGCGCTGATACGCTGGTAGCCCGTGGACCGGTGGGCGCCCCCCGAAGGGAACCAATCCGAAGGGGACCCCCGAACCGCAGCGACGGCAACCCCCGGACACCTCCGGCCGGACAGCCGCACCGCACCTCCATACCGCGACCACGGGAGCCCCCTCTTGGCCATGCCGCCCGCTGCTTTCCGAAACAGCACCACGACGACCAAGCACATCTTCGTCACCGGGGGTGTCGCCTCCTCGCTCGGCAAGGGGCTGACCGCCTCCAGCCTCGGCATGCTGCTCAAGGCCCGCGGCCTGCGCGTCGTGATGCAGAAGCTCGACCCGTACCTGAACGTCGACCCTGGCACGATGAACCCCTTCCAGCACGGTGAGGTGTTCGTCACCAACGACGGTGCGGAGACCGATCTCGACATCGGACACTACGAGCGCTTCCTCGACCGTGACTTGGACGGCTCTGCCAATGTCACTACAGGCCAGGTCTACTCGACGGTGATCGCCAAGGAGCGGCGCGGCGAGTACCTGGGCGACACCGTGCAGGTCATCCCGCACATCACCAACGAGATCAAGCATCGCATCCGCCGCATGGCGACGGACGAGGTCGACGTCGTGATCACCGAGGTGGGCGGCACGGTCGGCGACATCGAGTCGCTGCCCTTCCTGGAGACCGTCCGCCAGGTGCGGCACGAGGTCGGCCGCGACAACGTCTTCGTCGTCCACATCTCCCTCCTGCCGTACATCGGGCCCTCGGGAGAGCTCAAGACCAAGCCGACCCAGCACTCGGTGGCGGCGCTGCGCAACATCGGTATCCAGCCGGACGCGATCGTGCTGCGCTGCGACCGCGAGGTGCCCACCGCGATCAAGCGGAAGATCTCGCTGATGTGCGACGTCGACGAGGCCGCCGTCGTGGCCTGCCCCGACGCCCGCTCGATCTACGACATCCCGAAGGTCGTGCACTCCGAGGGCCTGGACGCCTACGTGGTGCGCAAGCTGGACCTGCCGTTCCGCGACGTGGACTGGACGACCTGGGACGACCTGCTCGACCGCGTCCACAACCCCGAGCACGAGATCACCCTCGCCCTGGTCGGCAAGTACATCGACCTGCCCGACGCCTACCTGTCGGTCACCGAGGCCCTGCGCGCCGGCGGGTTCGCCCACAAGGCCCGCGTGAAGATCAAGTGGGTCACCTCCGACGACTGCAAGACCCCGGCCGGCGCCGCCCAGCAGCTCGGCGACGTCGACGGCATCTGCATCCCCGGCGGCTTCGGCGACCGCGGTGTGCTCGGCAAGGTCGGCGCGATCAAGTACGCCCGCGAGAACAGGATCCCGCTGCTCGGCCTGTGCCTGGGCCTGCAGTGCATCGTGATCGAGGCCGCCCGCAACCTGGCCGGCATCCCGGACGCCAACTCCACCGAGTTCGACCCGGCCACCGCCCACCCGGTCATCTCCACCATGGCCGAGCAGCTCGACATCGTCGCCGGCGAGGGCGACATGGGCGGGACGATGCGGCTGGGCATGTACCCGGCCAAGCTGGCCGAGGGCTCGATCGTGCGCGAGGTGTACGACGGCAAGGAGTACGTCGAGGAGCGGCACCGGCACCGCTACGAGGTGAACAACGCCTACCGCGCGGAGCTGGAGAAGAAGGCGGGCATCCAGTTCTCCGGCACCTCGCCGGACGGCAAACTCGTCGAGTACGTGGAGTACCCGCGGGACGTCCACCCGTACCTGGTCGCGACGCAGGCGCACCCGGAGCTGCGCTCGCGGCCCACGCGTCCGCACCCGCTGTTCGCGGGGCTCGTGAAGGCGGCCATCGAGCGTCAGCGGGCCGAGGGCGCGCAGGAGCGTTCCGAGTAACACACCAGTTGTACGGTGGCCGGGGTGCGAACCTTCAAAGGTGAGCGCCCCGGCTTCGGTTTTCCTGGCGCACATGTGGAGGGACAGGGCATGACCATCAAGGACACCCCCGAGGAGTGGGAGATCCGCCGGACGGACACCCCCTTCACGGGCAAGAAGACCTCCGTCCGCACGGACGACGTGGTCATGCCGGACGGCACGGTCGTCACCCGCGACTACCAGGTCCACCCCGGCTCGGTGGCCGTGCTCGCCCTGGACGACGCCGACCGGGTCCTGGTGCTGCGCCAGTACCGCCACCCCGTGCGTCACAAGCTGTGGGAGATCCCGGCCGGCCTGCTCGACGTGCCCGGCGAGAACCCGCTGCACGCCGCCCAGCGCGAGCTGTACGAGGAGGCCCACGTCAAGGCCGAGGACTGGCGTGTGCTGACCGACGTCTACACCACGCCCGGCGGCTGCGACGAGGCCGTACGGATCTTCCTCGCCCGCGATCTGTCGGAGGCCGAGGGCGAGCGCTTCGCGGTCGAGGAGGAGGAGGCCGACATGGAGATCGCCCGGGTGCCGGTCGCGGAACTGGTGCGCGGGGTGCTGGCCGGGGAACTGCACAACAACTGCCTCGTCGTCGGTGTCCTCTCGCTCGTCGCCGCCCGCGACGGGGACGGGCTGGACGCCCTGCGGCCGGCCGACGCGCCCTGGCCGGCACGCCCCTTCGAGGCCTGACCGCGGCGTGGGGGCCGCATCCGCCCCTGACCTGCCCCTGTTCCCGTGGTCGGTATGACGATCTGCTGATCCGATCGAGGGACCCGTCCGCCGCGCTCCACCCGGAACGTAGCAGAGCGTGAACTAGGCTCTGAGGACGCCCGATCCGGAGTCCCGGCGGGCTTGCGTGTGCGGTGGGACGGGAGTGTGGCCCGTGACGGATCAGGCGGTGGACACAGGCGGCGTGCAGCTCTTCGGACAGCTCGGGGAGGACCGGTTCCTCGGCCGCACACGCGAGGTGAAGGAGCTGCGCGCCGACATCGAGCGCACCGGCCTGGACACCCTCGCCGGCCGCAAGGCGCCCCGCGCGCGTGTGCTGCTCATCGCCGGCCGGCCCGGCTCCGGCCGCACCGCCCTCGCCGTGGAGCTCGCACGGCAGGTGGCCCACCACTACCCGGACGGGGTGCTGCGCGCCCGCCTGAGCGAGCCCGACGGCACGCCCGTCCCCGTCGAGCGCACCGCCCGGGACCTGCTCGCCGCCCTCGAGGTGACCGCCCCGGCGGGAGCCGCCGAGGACGATCTCACCGCCGAGCTGCGCGGCGCCCTGGCCGGCCGCCGGGCCCTGCTGCTGCTCGACGACGCGGCCGACGCCGACCAGGTCGACGCCCTGCTGCCGGACAACCCGGACTGCCTGGTCGTCGCCGTCTCCCAAGGGCCGCTGACCGGCATCGCGGACGTCCGCCCGTGCACCCTGGGCGGCCTGGACACCAAGTCGGCGGTGGAGCTGCTGTCCCGGCACACCGGCTCGGTCCGCATCACGGTCGACCCCCGGTCCGCCGAGAGCCTGGCCGAGGTGTGCCAGGGGCAGCCGGCGGCGCTGATGCTGGCGGGCGGCTGGCTCGCCGCCCGGCCCCAGGCGGCCGTCTCCGACCTGGCCAAACAGCTGCGCGCCGAGGACGCCGAAGGCACCCCCCTGCACCGCGTATTCGGACTCGCCTACGCCTCCCTGCCCGCCGGCACGGCCCGGATGCTGCGCCTGCTCTCCCTGGCCCCGGCCGGCCTGGTCGACCCGCAGATCGCCTCCGCGCTCACCGGCTGCTCGGTCAGCAGCGCCCGCACCACCCTGGACGACCTCGCCGCCCTGGGCTTCCTGCACGCGGTCGAGTCGCCGCTTCCGGAGTACCAGGTGCCCGGCTGCCTGCACCCCCTGCTGCGCCGCCTGGCCGTGCTCAAGGACAAGCCCGCCGAGCTCCAGCTGGCCCGCGCCCGCATGCTGGAGCGGACCCTGCGCCTGCTCCAGTCCTGCCGGGCCATCACCGAGACCGACAGCCCGAAGGCCCGCGAGAAGCTCCTGTCCATGCCCCCGGCGCTGCGCTTCCCCAGCCCCCGGGCCGCCGCCGACTGGCTGCGCATCCGCCGGCCCGCCCTGCTGGCCGCCGCGCGCCACGCGGTCGCCGACGGGGGCCTCGACACCCTGGCCCGCCGCCTGATGTCCCAGCTGGTCCGCGCGCTGGTCGCCCACGTCGGCACCCAGGGCGCCGCGGCCGACCTGTACACCGTCCACTGCCTGGTCCTCGACGTGGCCGAGCGGCGGAACCTGCCCCGCGAGAAGGCCGCCGCCCTGCTCAACCTCGGCGACCTCGACGCCCGCACCGGCCGCAACGCCGAGGCGCTGGTGCGCTACCGGGCCGCGCTGGACGCCGGCCGCGAGGCGAACGACCCCTACGCCACCGGCCGCGCGATGGAATCCGTAGGCGGTGCCCACCTGGAGCTCGGCGACTACGACCGGGCCGCCGACTGGTTCGGCCGCGCCCTGGTCGAGCGGCTCGCCCGGGACGAGCGCGCGGACGCCGCCCGGCTGTACGGCAGGATCGCCGCCGCCCACACCTGCGCCGGGCGCTACGGCGAGGCCGTACGCAACTGGCGGGCGGCCCTCGCCGGGTACCGCAAGATCGGCGATCCGGGCGCGCAGGCGCGGGCGTTGAGCGAACTGGCCCGGGTCCAGGAGCACGCCGGACGTCCTGAGGAGTCGCTGCGCACCTGCCGGGAGGCGGCCGAGTGGGCGCGGCGGGCCGAGGACACCCGGCTGCAGGCCGCGCTGCACCTGCGGATCGCCGACATCCTCGGGCATCTCGGCGACTCCGTGGCGGCCCACCTGCACCGGGGCGTGGCCGAGCGGCTGCTGGACGAGGAGCCCGAGGGGGCCTCCGCGGACGACTCCGGTCCGGAACAGGACGCTAACGCCTGCGAAATCCGTAGTGCATCCGCTGAAGATTGATGCAATGAAAGGCTAGACAGCGGGAACACCTTCATTAGACTGGCTCTGCCGCACGTTCTCCTGCGGTCTCTCCCGGTGTGCCCACGTGTGCCCGGGTATGTCTAGTAATAGCCCCATACCCTCTGAGCCAAGGACCGTGATCGACGTGAAGGTCGGCATTCCCCGCGAGGTCAAGAACAACGAGTTCCGGGTGGCCATCACCCCCGCCGGTGTGCACGAGCTGGTGCGGCACGGCCACCAGGTGGTCATCGAGCGCGGCGCCGGGCTCGGCTCGTCGATCACGGACGACGAGTACGTTGCCGCCGGCGCCGAGATCCTGGACACGGCGGACGAGGTGTGGGCCGGCGCCGACCTGCTGCTGAAGGTCAAGGAGCCCATCGCTGAGGAGTACCACCGCCTGCGCAAGGACCAGACGCTCTTCACCTACCTGCACCTGGCCGCCTCCAAGGAGTGCACGGACGCCCTGCTGGAGTCCGGCACCACCGCCATCGCCTACGAGACGGTCGAGCTGCCCAACCGGGCGCTGCCGCTGCTCGCCCCCATGTCCGAGGTCGCGGGCCGGCTGGCCCCGCAGGTCGGCGCCTACCACCTGATGCGCGCCAACGGCGGCCGCGGCGTGCTCCCCGGCGGTGTCCCGGGCGTGCTGGCCGGCCGGGCCGTCGTGATCGGCGGCGGTGTCTCCGGCTGGAACGCCGCGCAGATCGCCATCGGCATGGGCTTCCACGTGACCCTGCTCGACAAGGACATCAACAAGCTCCGCGAGGCCGACCGGATCTTCGGTACGAAGATCCAGACCGTGATGTCCAACGCCTTCGAGCTGGAGAAGGCGTGCCTGGAGGCCGACCTGGTCATCGGCGCGGTCCTGATCCCCGGCGCGAAGGCGCCGAAGCTGGTCACCAACGAGCTGGTCTCCCGGATGAAGCCGGGGAGTGTCCTTGTCGACATCGCGATCGACCAGGGCGGCTGCTTCGAGGACTCCCGTCCGACCACCCACGCCGAGCCGACCTTCAAGGTCCACGACTCGGTCTTCTACTGCGTGGCCAACATGCCCGGCGCGGTGCCCAACACCTCGACGTACGCGCTGACCAACGCCACGCTGCCCTACATCGTCGAGCTGGCCGACCACGGCTGGGCCGAGGCGCTGCGCCGCGACCCCGCGCTGGCCAAGGGTCTCAACACCCATGACGGCAAGGTCGTTTACCGCGAGGTCGCCGAGGCGCACGGCCTGGAGCACGTGGAGCTCACCTCGCTGCTGAGCTGACCGGTGACCGGACCGGTGGGATCAAGTCATCTGTAGGTAAAAGGCGATTCGTCAACAAGGGTCGTCAACGCCGCGCACCCGGCCGGACCTTGTCGAGAAGGTCCGGCCGGATGTGTGTATGGTCACTTCGCACCGCTCGGGCAACTCGCCTCGAACGCAACCCTTCCACCGATTCGCACACCGGTGAAACCCACCGTGCGACGGCCGTACGCCCTTGACAGCGGGATGTTTCATTGCCGACACATCGGGCCGGGTCCGGCGGATTGTGTTGCTGCGGACCGCCGACACGCCATAGAGTCGCCAACCGTCGGCATGGTGCCACGCTGACCTGTCTAGAAGTTTCCTGGTCACCAAGGAGGTAAGACGACTTGTGAATGAGTCGACATTTTCTCCCGGGGGTGGTCAACCAGGAACGCCTGCACGGGGCCAGGGTCCCGCGGGGTTCGAGGCTGTCGGCTCCGTCGCTGTGCGCACCTTCGCAGCCCACCAGAGTCGCCAGAGCCCAGGGGTGACTCACTCAGCACACCAGAGCATGGATGGCCATCACGTGAACGCCATGGCCGGCGACGGAAGTGGCGCGCCCCACAACCACTTCGCCGACTACGACGAACTGCCCGAGGGGCACTTCTACGACCCCGACGCGGAGTACGAGCCCGACCCGGAGTACGCGGCCACGCTCGCGCCCGACGCGGCCCGGCAGCGCCGCGAGCGCATCGGCCCGACCGGGCGCCCGCTGCCGTACTTCCCGATCCCGGGGCCGCTGACCGACCACGGACCCGCGAAGATCATCGCGATGTGCAACCAGAAGGGCGGCGTCGGCAAGACGACGTCGGCCATCAACCTGGGGGCCGCGCTCGCGGAGTACGGACGCCGTGTCCTCCTCGTGGACTTCGACCCGCAGGGCGCGCTGTCGGTCGGACTCGGCGTCAACCCGATGGAACTCGACCTCACCGTCTACAACCTGCTCATGGAGCGGGGCATGTCGGCCGACGAGGTGCTGCTGAAGACGGCGGTCCCCAACATGGACCTGCTGCCCAGCAACATCGACCTGTCGGCGGCCGAGGTGCAGCTGGTCTCCGAGGTCGCCCGCGAGTCCTCGCTCGCGCGCGCCCTGAAGCCGCTGCTGCCCGACTACGACTACATCGTGATCGACTGCCAGCCCTCGCTCGGCCTGCTCACGGTCAACGCGCTGACGGCCGCGCACAAGGTGATCGTGCCGCTGGAGTGCGAGTTCTTCGCACTGCGCGGGGTGGCGCTGCTGACCGAGACCATCGAGAAGGTGCAGGAGCGGCTCAACCCGGAGCTGGAGCTCGACGGGATCCTCGCCACGATGTACGACTCGCGCACGGTGCACAGCCGTGAGGTGCTCGCGCGAGTGGTCGAGGCGTTCGACGACCACGTCTACCACACGGTCATCGGGCGCACGGTCCGCTTCCCGGAGACCACGGTCGCCGGTGAGCCGATCACCACGTACGCCTCCAACTCCGTCGGTGCCGCCGCCTACCGCCAGCTCGCCAGGGAGGTGCTCGCCCGGTGTCACGCCGAGTGAGTCTGCCGGGGGCCGACGAACTCTTCCGTACGACAGGGGGAACGGCGCTCCAGCCGTCCACGCCCAGGCGCCAGGCCAACGGCGACGCCCGGGTGCCCGCTCCGGCCGGGGAGGGCGACGCGGCGGCGCTGGAGGACGCACCGCAGTCGGTGCCCGCGCAGGGCGGTGACGGGGAGGGCGCCGAGCACGTGGCGGCGGACGCGGACTCCGTCGAGGCCGGCGAGTCCCGCAGCCGGACCGCGTCCGTGCCGCTTCCCGCCGGGGAGCGCGCCGGGCGGCGTCAGACGGCGCAGGAAGGTTCTGCCGCGACGGTGGGTGCGTCCGGTGCCGCGGCCGCCCCGCGCAAGCGCGGACGGGCCGCCACGCGCCGGCCCAGCGGCCGTGAGCGGCACGACGAGAAGATCACCGTGTACGTGTCCGCCGAGGAGCTCATGGACCTCGAGCATGCCCGTCTCGTGCTCCGCGGCGAGCACGGTCTGGCCGTCGACCGCGGCCGGATCGTCCGCGAGGCGGTCGCCGTGGTCCTCGCCGACCTGGAGACCCGCGGGGACGCCAGCATCCTCGTACGCAGGCTGCGCGGACGGTAGCGGTAGCCTGCGGGGGCTATGACCTCGAACGGCTCCCCTGTCCCCCCGCCCGGCCCGCCCGGCCGTCGGCGTGCGCTGGGCCGGGGGCCGGGCGCACCGCGGTTCGAGCCGACCGTGCCCGCCGGGGAGCCGGTCGCGGAGCCCTCGCCCCGGTCCCCGGCTCCGGCTGACGTGCACCGGTCCGACGATGACAGGGCTGAGCGGACTGCGGTGGCTCCGCCCGCCGGGGAGCCGGGGGTGGAGCCCTCGCCGCGGTCCTCGACTTCGGCTGACGTGCACCCGGCCCAGGATGACCGGGCAACGCGGCCGGACGCCGCGCCTCAGCCCGCGCCTTCGGCCGGCACGCACCGGGCCGACGATGACCGGGCTGAGCGGACTGCGGTGGCTCCGCCCGCCGGGGGCGCGGCCGAGGAGCCAGGGGCTGACCGGGTGGATGCCGGGGTGCGTGAGGCCGGGCGGCCTGAGGGCGAGGGGTTGGAGCAGGCCGCGTCGGGGACCACTTCCGGGGGCTGTGACAGAGGGCAGGGGCCTGCCTCTGCTGAGGGGGAGGCCCCGCAGGAAAGGTCTGAGCCGGCTGCGCTGCCCGCCGGGGCGGACCGACCCGCTCAGGCCGGGCAAGAGGCCTCTCACGGCCGGCCCGAGGCGGGCAGCGGAGCCCGGGCAGCCGGCGGCGAGGGCGACGGGGCGGGGGAGGCGGACGACGGTGGCTTCAAGGTGCGGCTCTCCAATTTCGAGGGCCCCTTCGACCTGCTGCTCCAACTGATCTCCAAGCACAAGCTGGACGTCACCGAGGTCGCCCTGTCCAAGGTCACCGACGAGTTCATGGCGTACATCCGGGGCATGGGACCGGACTGGGACCTGGACGAGACGACCGAGTTCCTCGTCGTCGCCGCCACGCTGCTCGACCTCAAGGCGGCCCGGCTGCTGCCCGCGGCCGAGGTGGAGGACGAGGCCGACCTGGCCCTCCTGGAGGCCCGGGACCTGCTGTTCGCGCGGCTGCTGCAGTACCGGGCGTACAAGCAGATCGCGGAGATCTTCAGCGGGCGGCTCGACGACGAGGCCCGGCGCTATCCGCGGACCGTGGGGCTGGAGCCCGAGCACGCCGAGCTGCTGCCCGAGGTCGTCATCAGCATCGGGCCGGAAGGATTCGCCAGGCTCGCCGTGAAGGCGATGCAGCCCAAGCCCAAGCCGCAGGTGTACGTCGACCACATCCACGCGCCGCTGGTGAGTGTGCAGGAGCAGGCCGGGATCGTCGTCGCACGGCTGCGGGAACTCGGCGAGGCCAGCTTCCGGACGCTGGTGGAGGACACCGACGACACCCTCACCGTCGTCGCCCGGTTCCTCGCGCTGCTGGAGCTGTACCGCGAGAAGGCCGTGGCACTGGAGCAGCAGACCGCGCTCGGCGAGCTGCTGGTGCGCTGGACCGGCGGCGACGGGGACGAGACGCCGACGGTCACCGACGAGTTCGACCGGCCGCCCGAGCAGCCGAAGGAGGAGAAGACGGCGTGAGCGAGGACACCACCGGCCTGCCGGCCGGGCTGCGCGGCGTCGCGGACCTCGACCTCAAGCCCGCCCTCGAGGCGATGCTCATGGTCGTGGACGAGCCCGCCACCGAGGAGCACCTGGCGAAGATACTGGAGCGGCCCAGGCGGCAGGTCGCGGACGCGTTGCGCGAACTGGCCGACGAGTACACCGTCCAGGGGCGCGGCTTCGAGCTGCGGTTCGTCGCCGGCGGCTGGCGTTTCTACACCCGGCCCGCGTACGCCCCGGCCGTGGAGAAGCTGGTCCTGGACGGGCAGACGGCCCGCCTCACCCAGGCCGCGCTGGAGACGCTGGCCGTGGTCGCCTACCGTCAGCCGGTCAGCCGCAGCCGCGTCTCCGCCGTGCGCGGGGTCAACTGCGACGGCGTCATGCGCACCCTCCTGCAGCGGGGGCTCGTCGAGGAGGCGGGCACGGAACCCGAAACAGGTGCGATCCTGTACAGGACGACGAACTACTTCCTGGAGCGGATGGGCCTGCGCGGTCTGGACGAGCTCCCGGAGCTCGCGCCCTTCCTCCCGGAGGCGGAGGCGATCGAGGCCGAGACCCAGGAGGGCGTACCGTCGTTCGATCCGGACGCCCCCGATGACGGCGGGCCGGGCAGCACCCCGGTGACCCGGGGAACCGACGACGTAGACGACCAGACGGAACTTTGATGCGAAGCAGCGGCAGGAACGGCGGACACGGCGGGCGCGGGAACTACCGCGGCGCCGGCAACAACAGGGACGACAAGCAGGGGCAGGGCCGCCCCCGCAAGCCCCGCCCCGAGGAGCGCCGCTACGACGTGGGCCCCGGGGCGACGAAGGACGGCCCCAAGGCGGGACGCGGCGGCGCCGCGCGCGGCGGGACCAAGGGCGGGCCGAAGAAGCCCCAGCCGCGCGGGCGTACGGCCCCGGCGCGGCCCCGCGAGTACGAGGCGCAGATCGAGGAGCGCAACCGGGAGCGGTACGCGGGCAAGAAGGACGTCAAGCTGCCCAAGACCTTCCCCGGCGCCGAGCAGGAGGGCGAGCGGCTCCAGAAGGTCCTCGCGCGCGCGGGCTACGGCTCCCGGCGCGCCTGCGAGGAGCTGATCGAGCAGGCCCGTGTCGAGGTCAACGGCGAGATCGTCACCGAGCAGGGCAAGCGGGTCGACCCGGAGAAGGACGAGATCAAGGTCGACGGGCTGACCGTCGCCACCCAGCGCTACCAGTTCTTCGCGCTGAACAAGCCCGCCGGGGTGGTCTCCACGATGGAGGACCCCGAGGGACGGCAGTGCCTCGGCGACTACGTCACCAACCGCGAGACCCGGCTCTTCCACGTCGGCCGCCTCGACACGGAGACCGAGGGCGTCATCCTGCTCACCAACCACGGCGAGCTGGCGCACCGGCTGACGCACCCCAAGTACGGCGTGCGCAAGACCTACCTCGCGCACATCGTCGGCCCCATCCCGCGCGACCTGGGCAAGAAGCTCAAGGACGGCATCCAGCTGGACGACGGGTACGCCCGCGCGGACCACTTCCGGGTCGTCGAGCAGACCGGCAAGAACTACCTCGTCGAGGTCACCCTGCACGAGGGCCGCAAGCACATCGTGCGCCGCATGCTCGCGGCAGCCGGTTTCCCCGTCGACAAGCTGGTGCGCACCGCCTTCGGCCCGATCACTCTCGGCGACCAGAAGTCCGGCTGGCTGCGGCGGCTGTCCAACACCGAGGTCGGCATGCTGATGAAGGAAGTCGACCTGTAGGCGCGCCGACGGTCTTGTGAGTGACCCGCACCCCCTTTTATAGTCGTCCTGACCATAAAAGGGGGTGCGCGTCATGGACGGCAACGACGGCTACGACAAGTACGCCCACGAGCCCTTCGCCGTCACCGTGGACCTGGCCGTGTTCACGCTGCGCGCGGGCGCCCTGCACGTCCTGCTCGTCGAGCGCGGGCAGGAGCCGTACGCGGGCCACTGGGCGCTGCCCGGCGGGTTCCTGCACCCGGACGAGTCCGCCGAGACGGCCGCCCGGCGCGAACTCGCCGAGGAGACCGGCCTGTCCGACGTCTCGGGCCTGCACCTGGAGCAGCTGCGGACCTACAGCGACCCCGGCCGCGACCCCCGGATGCGGGTCGTCTCCGTCGCCTTCACCGCGCTGCTGCCCGACGCTCCGCAGGCGCAGGGCGGCAGCGACGCGGCGCAGGCCCGCTGGGTGCCGTACGACACGGCGGGTCCCCTCGCCTTCGACCACGACCGGATCCTGGCCGACGCCCACGAACGCATCGGCGCCCAGCTGGAGCACACCTGCCTCGCCACCGCCTTCTGCCCGCCCGAGTTCACCCTCGGCGAGCTGCAACAGGTCTACGAGGCGGTGTGGGGCGCCACCCTGGACCGGCCCAACTTCCGGCGCAAGGTGCTCGCCACCCCCGGCTTCGTCGAGCCCGTTCCCGGCGCCGCGCGCCTGACCGGCGGCCGGGGCAAACCCGCCGCGCTGTACCGCGCGGGCACCGCCACCGCCCTGCACCCCCCTGTGCTCAGACCCACCCGGGAAGGACGCCCCGCATGACCACCACCGTCAGGAAGCAGGCCGCCACAGGCGCGCTCACCGGACTCGCCCTCGGGGACGCGCTCGGGTATCCGACCGAGTTCAAGGACGTGCCGGCGATCCTCGCCACGTACGGGCCGTGGCGGCAGATGCGGCTGCCGGAGCCGGCGCTCGTCACCGACGACACCCAGATGACACTGGCGCTGGGGCGGGGCCTGCGGACGGCGATGGACCGGGGCGTGCTGGAGCCCGAGGGGATGGCACAGGCCGTACGGCAGGAGTTCATCGCCTGGAACCGCTCCCCGGAGAACAACCGGGCCCCGGGCAACACCTGCATCCGGGCCTGCGTCCTGCTGGAACAGGCCGACCGCCCCTGGCAGGACGCCAGCCAGATCCACTCCAAGGGCTGCGGCGCCAACATGCGCGTCGCGCCCCTGGGCCTGATCCCCGGTCTGAGCGACGAACAGCGCGCGGGCGCCGCCCAGTTGCAGTCCGCCCTCACCCACGGCCACCCCACCGCCCTCGCCGCCTCCGACCTGACCGCGCACGCCGTACGGCTCCTCGCGCAGGGGGCCGAGCCGACCGGGCTGGTCGGGCTGCTGCGGTCGTACGCCCTGGAGAACCGCAGCCGCTACCACCACCGCTGGCTGGGCGACCTGTGGACCCGCGCCGGGGACCCGACGCCGGAGCGGTTCATCGCCCGGGGCTGGGACGAGTGCCTGGCGATGCTCGACCGGCTCCGGCAGGCCGTGCGGACCGTCTCCCCCGAGAGCGACCCGTGCCTGGCCACCGGCGAGGGCTGGATCGCGGAGGAGGCCCTGGCGACCGGGCTGCTGTGCTTCCTGCTGTTCGTCGACGAACCGCTCACCGCGCTGCGCCGGGCCGCCTGCACCGTGGGCGACTCCGACTCGATCGCCTGCCTGGCCGGCGCCTTCGCGGGCGCGTACCTCGGCGCGGACGCCTGGCCGGCGCAGTGGGCGGACCGCGTCGAGCACCGGGGCGACCTCGTGGCCCTCGGGGCGCTCTGGGACGCTTGAGCGGTGATCGGCACCCTGGACATCGACCTGACGCCCGTGGTGGCCGAACAGCCCGACCCGGTGCTGTTCGCCACCGTCTCCGGAGCCCACCTCTACGGCTTCCCGTCCCGCGACTCCGACGTGGACCTGCGGGGCGTGCACCTGCTGCCCGCCGCCGACGTGGTCGGCCTGCGCGAGCCGGAGGAGACACGGTCGCGGATGTGGCTGCGGGACGGCGTCGAGATGGACCTGGTCACGCACGACCTGCGCAAGTTCGTCCGGCTGATGCTGCGCCGCAACGGCTATGTGCTGGAGCAGCTGCTGTCCCCGCTGGTCGTGCACACCACCGACATCCACCGGGAACTCGCCGCGCTCGCGCCGGGCGTGCTCACCCGCCACCACGCCCACCACTACCGGGGCTTCGCGACCACCCAGTGGCGGCTGTTCGAGAAGACCGGCGAACTCAAGCCGCTGCTGTACACCTTCCGGGTGCTGCTCACCGGCATCCACCTGATGCGCGGCGGCGAGGTGCAGGCCCATCTGCCCACCCTGCTCGGGGAGGTCGACGACGCGCCCGGCTACCTGCCCGAGCTGATCGCCGCGAAGACGGAGCGGGAGCACGGGGCGGCGGACGTCGACCACGCGCGCGTACGGGCCGACGTGGCGCGGCTGCACGGCGTGCTGGACGAGGCCCAGCAGGCCTCACGGCTGCCGGAGACGCCCACCGCGTACGACGCCCTGCACGACCTCGTCGTCCGCGTCCGTCTGGAGCGCTGAGGCGCGCCGGACGCGGATCAGGAAGTCCTCCACGCGCCGCCGGTCCGGCCGGTCCGGGAGCGGGCTGCGTGAGGCGGCCTCCTCGGCCTCCCGCGCCAGGCGGGTCATCCAGGAGTCGACCCGGGGCCAGGGGACCTCGCCGCGCCGCACCGCGAGCAGCGGCTCGCGCCGGTCGCCGACGTCGAGGGTGAGCGTGCCGGTGCGCAGCAGGTCGCGGGCGGTCATCAGCAGCCGCAGCAGGTGCATGGCGTGCTTCCAGCGCGGGGCGCCGTGGTTGCGCAGGTCCGCCTCCAGCTTGCGGCGCTGGCCGTGGGCGTACCGGGTGAACGTCTCTTGGACCTGGCGGGAGAGGAACGCCTCGCGCAGGGCGAGCAGTTCACGGCCGGTGTCGTCGGCGTACTCCACGAGCGGGGAGTGCAGGCACTCCAGGATGTTCGGGTTGGCGCGCAGGGCCAGCTCGCAGAAGCGTTCCAGCTCCCAGCTGAACTGCTCCTCGGCCGGGCCGTCGACGTGCGTGGGCGGCTTGGTGAAGCCCCAGAACAGACGCGTGGGGGCGAGGAACACGCCCCGCCGGTCGGTGTCGCTGGCGTCCGTCGCCAGGCCGAAGGCGCGCGAGCCCATCACACAGGCGTAGACGGTGTGGTCGCGTACCAGCGTCTCGGGGGTGGGCACGGGCGTGGGCTCGGGGCTCGCGGGGCGCATGGCCGGGAGCGTACGCGGGACCTCACGCCAGGCGGATCGAATTTCCCCGCACCGTGATCTTCTCCTCGGGCAGCGGTCTGGTCGCCGGTCCCCGGGCCACCGCCCCGTCGGCGATGCGGAACCGGCTGCCGTGGCAGGTGCAGTTGATCGTGCCGTCGCCGACGGTCGCCAGCAGGCAGGCCTGGTGGGTGCAGATCGCCGAGAAGGCCTTGAACTCGCCCTGCTCCGGCTGGGTCACCACGACCTTCTCGTCGGGGAAGATCCTGCCGCCGCCGACCGGGATGTCGCCGGTGCCGGCCAGCTCCCGGCCCCCGGTGGTTCCCGGGGTGCCCGACGAGTCCCCGTTCCCTGTGCCGTTCCCGTTGCCGTTGCCGTCCCCGCCGCAGCCCGCGGTCAGGGCCGCCGCGCCTGCCGCGCCTGCCGCGAGGAGAACCGTACGTCGCGTCGCGCTGTGGGTCATGTCGTGCATCTTTACACGTATCCCCCCGAAACGGGCCGTCCGGCAGCCCGTGGTCCGCCCCGTCTCAGCGGGCGGGCACCTGCGACGGGGCAGGCCGCGCTGACTAGGCTGGACGCACCAGCGAGACACCCGCACATCAGCAAGGAGCAGCGCCGTGGCGGTACGAGCGGTCCGGGGGGCCGTCCAACTGGAGCGTGACGAGGCCGGCCACATGGACGAGCAGGTCGGAGCCCTGCTCACCGCCCTCCTGGAGCGCAACGGCCTGACCCACGACGACCTGATCAGCATCTGGTTCACCGCCACGCCCGACCTGCACAGCGACTTCCCGGCCGCCGCCGCCCGCAAGATCGGCATCGTCGACGTCCCGCTGATCTGCGCCCAGGAACTCGACGTGGAGGGCGCCATGCCCCGGGTCGTGCGGGTCCTCGCGCACATCGAGTCCGACCGGCCCCGCTCCGACCTCGCGCACGTCTACCTCGGCGCCGCGGCCGCCCTGCGCAAGGACATCGCCCAGTGAGAACCGCACTCGTCATCGGCACCGGCCTCATCGGCACGTCCGCCGCCCTCGCGCTCACCCAGCGCGGTGTCGTCGTCCACCTCGCCGACCACGACCCGGAGCAGGCCCGTACGGCGGCCGCGCTCGGCGCCGGCACCGACGAGGCGCCCGACGCTCCCGTGGACCTCGCGCTCGTCGCCGCCCCGCCCGCGTACGTGGCCGACGTGCTGGCCGACGCCATGCGCCGGGGCGTGGCGCGCGGCTACGCCGACGTGGCCAGCGTCAAGGGCGGGCCGCGCCGGGAGCTTCAGGCCCGGGGCCTGGACCTGTCGTCGTACATCGGCACGCACCCCATGTCCGGCCGGGAGAAGTCCGGGCCGCTGGCCGCCACCGGCGACCTCTTCGAGGGGCGGCCCTGGGTGCTCACCCCCACCCGGGACACCGACACCGAGGTGCTCAACCTCGCCCTGGAGCTGGTCTCCCACTGCCGTGCCGTGCCGGTCGTCATGGACGCCGACGCCCACGACCGTGCCGTCGCCCTCGTCTCCCACATGCCCCACCTGGTCTCCAGCATGGTCGCCGCGCGCCTGGAGCACGCCGAGGAGGCGGCCGTACGGCTGTGCGGGCAGGGCATCCGGGACGTGACCCGGATCGCCGCCTCCGACCCGGGCATGTGGATCGACATCCTGTCCGCCAACCCCGGGCCGGTCGCCGACCTGCTCACCGATGTCGCCGCCGACCTGGAGGAGACGGTACGGGCGCTGCGCGCCCTACAGTCGTCCGACGAGGACAAGCGGCGCGAGGGTGCCGCCGGCATCGAGGACGTGCTGCGGCGCGGCAACGCGGGCCAGGTGCGGGTCCCCGGCAAGCACGGCTCCGCCCCGCGGGCCTACGAGGTCGTGGCGGTCCTCATCGACGACCAGCCGGGTCAGCTGGCCCGCATCTTCGCCGACGCGGGGGCGGCCGGGGTCAACATCGAGGACGTCCGCATCGAGCACGCCACGGGGCAGCAGGCGGGTCTGGTCCAGCTCATGGTCGAGCCCAAGGCGGTGCCGGTGCTGACCGGGGCGCTGCGGGAGCGGGGGTGGACCATCCGGCAGTAGGGTGCCGCCCCGGGCTGGGCCGATCGGGGGACGTGCACCCAGTAACCTTGTGCAGGGCAGTCGCGCCCCCACTCCCCGCCCGTCAGGTCCAGGAAGGTACCCCACTGTGGAAAGCGCCACGCCAGTGATTGTCGCCATCGACGGCCCCGCCGGCACGGGCAAGTCGAGCACGTCGAAGGCCGTGGCGGCCCAGCTCGGCCTGAGCTACCTGGACACCGGCGCCCAGTACCGGGCGATCACCTGGTGGATGGTGAACAACGGCATCGACATCGACGACCCCGCCGCGATCGCCGCCGCGGCCGGCAAGCCCGACATCGTCTCCGGCACCGACCCGGAGAACCCGGCCATCACGGTCGACGGCGTGGACGTCTCCGGCCCGATCCGTACCCAGGAGGTCTCCTCCAAGGTCAGCGCGGTCAGCGCGGTGCCCGAGGTGCGCGCCCGGATCACCGAGCTGCAGCGCTCCATCGCGGCCTCCGCCGAGCACGGCATCGTCGTCGAGGGCCGCGACATCGGCACCACCGTGCTGCCCGACGCCGACCTGAAGATCTTCCTCACCGCCTCCCCGGAGGCGCGCGCCGCCCGCCGCAGCGGCGAACTGAAGGGCGCCGACGTGCACACCACCCGCGAGGCGCTGCTGAAGCGGGACGCGGCCGACTCCAGCCGCAAGACCTCGCCGCTCGCCAAGGCGGACGACGCCGTCGAGGTGGACACCACCGACCTCACCCTCGCGCAGGTCATCGAGTGCGTCGTCACCCTCGTCGAGGAGAAGCGAGCCGGGAAGTGAGCCTCCCCTCCCAGAGCCTTCCCTCCGAGAAGGGCGCCGAGATCGGGCGGCGCATCGGCGTCGGCCTGATGTACGGGCTGTGGAAGCCGCGGGTGCTCGGCGCCTGGAAGGTGCCCGCGACCGGCCCGCTGATCCTCGCCGTCAACCACTCGCACAACATCGACGGCCCGATGGTCATGGGCGTGGCGCCCCGGCCGACGCACTTCCTGATCAAGAAAGAGGCGTTTATCGGGCCGCTCGACCCGTTCCTGACCGGCATCGGCCAGCTGAAGGTGGACCGCGAGACCACCGACCGCACGGCGATCACCCGGGCGCTCGGGATACTGGAGAACGGCGGTGTGCTCGGGATCTTCCCCGAGGGCACCCGCGGCGAGGGTGACTTCGCCTCGCTGCGCGCCGGGCTCGCCTACTTCGCCGTCCGCAGCGGCGCGCCGATCGTCCCGGTCGCCGTGCTGGGAAGTTCCGACCGGCGCGGACGGTTGGTCAAGGGGCTGCCCCCGCTGCGCTCGCGCATCGACGTCGTCTTCGGGGAGCCCTTCGAGGCGGGCGACGGCAGCGGACGGCGCACCCGCAAGGCGCTGGACGAGGCGACCGAGCGCATCCAGAAGCAGCTCACCGCGCACCTGGAAAACGCCAGGCGCCTGACCGGGCGCCGGGCGACACTTGAGTAGTGGATCACCCGGCACGGGAGCTCCACCGATCACCACGATGAACGAGGTACGGACTTCATGAACGACCACATCCACTCCGATGGCTCGGGCGGGGCCCATGACCACGGAGAGCTTGGCGATGCCGAGTACGCGGAGTTCATGGAGCTCGCCGCGGAAGAGGGCTTCGACCTCGAGGACGTCGAGGGCGCCATCGAGGCGGCCGGACACGGCCCGCTGCCGGTGGTCGCCGTCGTCGGCCGCCCCAATGTCGGCAAGTCGACCCTGGTGAACCGCATCATCGGCCGCCGTGAGGCGGTCGTCGAGGACAAGCCGGGCGTCACCCGCGACCGTGTCACCTACGAGGCCGAGTGGGCGGGCCGCCGCTTCAAGGTCGTCGACACCGGCGGCTGGGAGCAGGACGTCCTCGGCATCGACGCCTCCGTCGCCGCGCAGGCCGAGTACGCCATCGAGGCCGCCGACGCGGTCGTCTTCGTCGTCGACGCCAAGGTCGGCGCCACCGACACCGACGAGGCGGTCGTACGGCTGCTGCGCAAGGCGGGCAAGCCGGTCGTGCTGTGCGCCAACAAGGTGGACGGCCCCAGCGGTGAGGCCGACGCGGCCTACCTGTGGTCCCTCGGACTCGGCGAGCCCTACCCGGTCTCCGCGCTCCACGGCCGCGGCACCGGCGACATGCTCGACCAGGTCCTCGAGGTCCTGCCCGAGGCGCCCCGCGAGACCTTCGGCGGCACCGGCGTCGGCGGTCCGCGCCGCGTCGCCCTCATCGGCCGCCCGAACGTCGGCAAGTCCTCGCTGCTGAACAAGGTGGCCGGCGAGGAGCGCGTCGTCGTCAACGAACTCGCGGGCACCACCCGCGACCCGGTCGACGAGCTGATCGAACTGGGCGGCAAGACCTGGAAGTTCGTCGACACGGCCGGTATCCGCAAGCGCGTCCACCTCCAGCAGGGCGCCGACTACTACGCCTCGCTGCGTACCGCCGCCGCGGTGGAGAAGGCCGAGGTGGCGGTCGTGCTGATCGACGCCGCCGAGTCGATCTCCGTCCAGGACCAGCGCATCATCACCATGGCCGTCGAGGCCGGACGCGCGCTCGTCCTCGCCCTCAACAAGTGGGACACCCTCGACGAGGAGCGCCGCTTCTACCTGGAGCGGGAGATCGAGACCGAGCTCGGCCAGGTGGCGTGGGCGCCCCGCGTGAACGTCTCGGCGCGCACCGGCCGGCACGTGGAGAAGCTGGTCCCGGCGATCGAGACGGCCCTGGCGGGCTGGGAGACCCGTGTCCCGACGGGCCGGCTGAACGCCTTCCTCGGCGAACTGGTCGCCGCCCACCCGCACCCGATCCGGGGCGGCAAGCAGCCGCGCATCCTGTTCGGCACGCAGGCGGGCACCAAGCCCCCGCGGTTCGTGCTGTTCGCCTCCGGCTTCATCGAGGCGGGCTACCGGCGCTTCATCGAGCGCCGGCTGCGGGAGGAGTTCGGCTTCGAGGGGACGCCGATCCACATCTCGGTGCGGGTGCGCGAGAAGCGCGGCGCGAAGAAGAAGTGACGGCACAAGGGGTGGCCCCGTGGGGGCCACCCCTTGTGTGTGCCGACCGGTCAGTGGCCGCCGCGCCGGGCCGGCGGCAACGCGGGCGGGACGTGGTGCATCCGGCTGTCCTGCGGATCGAGGGTCCCGACCCGCTGCCACTGCGGCTGGTGCCCGGTGCCGTGCCGGGCGCTGTGCGCTCCCGCGCTGTAGGCGCTGTACGAGCCGCCGTACGTCCCCGAGCTGTGACCGCCGTACGAGCCCGTACTGTGCGGGATGTTCCCGAAGGCGGTGAAGCCCAGCTTCTCCTCGCCGCTGCGGTCACCCGGCAGCGCGCGGAAGGACTTGACGTACTCGGCGTAGAGCGCGTCGTAGATCGGCGTGGCCGAGGGGCCGCCCTGGTTGTCCTGGGCCGGCCGGGCGGAAGGCACCGGCACAAAGGACTGGCGGCGGGGAACGTCGTATGCGTGCACGTATGTCCAAACGATCCCCTGCGCGAAGAGATGCGGTCCGGCGGCCCCCTATGGGGGCGAGGGCTGTGACAGCCCGGGCGGCGGGCGCTCTCAGGTGCCCGCGAGCGGCAGGGCCGCCCCCACCAGCTGACCGTTCGCCGCCGCCTTGTCCAGCGCGTCGCGCAGCAGGTCCTCACGCGGCTGACGCCCGATCGACCCCACCGGCGCGGCGAACATCAGCACCTGGTGGTGCTTGTTCGCCGCCGTGCGCCAGCCGTCCGTCACCTGGAGCGGCTGGTGCGCCTGCCACCAGGCCACCGGCCGGCCGCCATTCGTCCCCGGCTGGAGCACGGCGTGCAGCTGGCCCACGGCGAGCAGCACCGACCAGCCGTGCAGTACCGGCGGTACGGCGGACAGCTCGCTGATCGGCATGAACCCCTGCTCGATCAGCAGCGGCAGGAAGTCGTCGCCGCCGCCGGTCGCGCCCGGCCGCGCGATGGGCGAGGTCGGCTCGACGACCAGCGCCGGGTGCAGCTCGCCGCCGATCAGCACGAGCCCGCTGGTCACCCCGAGCACGGCCTGCTCGGGCGCGACCTTCTCGGGCTCCGGGGCGGCGGTGTCGCCGGAGATCGACCGCACGGCGCCCTGGAGCTGCTCCTCGGTGACCTGGACGACCTGCGAGGGCAGACAGCCGGCGTGGGCGAACGCGAGGACGGCGGTCTCGTCCCCGATGAACAGCACGGTGCTGGTGCGCTCCTGCTCGGAGTCGCCCGGAGTGCGGCAGGACGTGCAGTCGTAACTGCCCGGGGCGGTCTCTCCGGTGAGCAGGCGGTCGGCTTCTTCGTCGCCGATCTCGGCGCGTACCTCGTCGCTGACGTCGAGCATGCGCGGCACGGGTGGCTCCCTCGGGATGCGGTGCGTGACAAGGCCGGGTGGCCCCGGCCCCTGATCCGGGTGGGTCCCCGGCTCATGAAGAAGACAACGGCCGATCTGTGGCGGGAGTCACGCCCCACGGCGAACGGAATCGCACCATCCCGCGCGCGGGCTCACGCCGGCCGCGTCATCCGGCATTCGAGCTCAACTCGACGGGTGAGCAGCGGTGTTGGGTGAGCGAAGTGAGTCGGGGATCACGAGATGTACGGGTCGACAAATCCGGAAATCGGCGAATGAAGTGGGTGTCCGGAAATCGTCGATACCCGCGGTCATGACATCGCCGACGCGTCCGTCAGTCCCGGCGTCCGAGTTCGCCCGCCTCACCCGCGAACACGACCGTCCCGCGGTGCAGTTCGTAGACGAGGGCCGTACGGCCGCGCAGGGCGGGCGGCAGCCGCTGTTCGGCGACGACCACGCACGCGCCGAGCCCGCCCAGCACCTCATAGGTGCGGGCGGCGACCGCGGGCGACATGCCCTGCGCGGGCTCGTCGGCCAGCACCACGCGCGCGCGTGCCAGCAGCGCCCGGGACAGGGCCAGCATCCGCTGCTCGCCGCCGGAGAGGGTGCCGGCGCGGCGCTCCAGCAGGGGCCGCAGCTGCGGATAGGCCTCCAGGGCGGGGCCGTGCTCGGCAGCGGCGAGGTCCAGGTTCTCCCGGACGGTCAGGGAGCCGAACACGGCCTGCCGCTCCGGCACCAGGCACAGCCCGCGCCGGGCCCGCTGGTACGCCGGTACACGCGTCACGTCGGCGCCGTCCCACAGCACCGCGCCGCCGGACAGCGGCACGGTCCCGGCCAGTGCGCGCAGGGCGGTGGTGCGGCCGGAGCCGTTGCGGCCCAGCAGCACGGTGAGCCCGGGGCCCGGGGCGGCCAGGGTGACGCCGTGCAGGGCCTCCAGCGGGCCGTAGCGCACGCGCGCGTGGCGCAGGGCGATGACCGTCATGGCCCGGCCGCCGTACCGAGGGCGTCCAGGACGCTGCCGGGCGGGCCGGAGGCGACGATCCGTCCGGCCGTCATCACGTGCGCGACATCGGCGAGGCCGGCGACCAGGTCGAGGTCGTGCTCGACGACCAGCAGGGCCGTGCCGTCGGCGGCCAGGGCCTTCAGCACCCGGGCCAGCGCGGCCACTTCGGCGGTGTCGAGCCCGGCGGCGGGCTCGTCGAGCAGCAGCACGCGCGGGCCGCCCGCCAGGGCCCGGGCCAGCTCGACGCGGCGCAGGGTGCCGGTGGGCAGCCCGGCGGCGGGCCGGGCCCGTACCGGCCCGTCGAGCCCGAGCAGCCGCAGCGTCCGCTCCACGGCGGCCGGGTCGCCCACCCGGCCCTGCTCGGCGCCCACCCGCACGTTGTCGGCGACCGTCAGCGTCGGGAACACGGCCAGCTGCTGGAAGGTCCGGGCGATGCCCAGCCGCGTACGGGCGTGCGCGGGCAGCCGTGTGATGTCCCGGCCGCCGAGGAGCACCTGTCCGCGCTCGGGCCGCAGCGTTCCGGCCAGACAGTGGAACAGCGTGCTCTTGCCCGCGCCGTTGGGCCCGACGACCGCGACGACCCGCCCGGGCGGCAGGAGGAGATCCACACCGTCGAGAGCGGTGAACCCGCCGTAGCGGACCCGCAGACCGCGGGCGGTCAGGACGGGCGAGGGCGGGGAGCGGCGGGCGCTGCCGACCGCGGTGGCCGGGGAAGGCGGGGGAGTGCGGCCGGGCCGGGCAGGACCGGGCCGGGGCCCCCGGGCCTCGGCGTGCCGCCGCTGCCCGCGGCCCACCGCCGTCACCCCCGTGACCGCGGACCGGTGCGCCGGCCCGGACCGCTCGTGCCGGAGCCGGTCGCGCACCCGGGCCCCCAGCGGTGTGAGCTGCTCCCCGCGCCGGGGCCGGAGCCGGCGGGCCGCCGTGCGCAGCGCCTCGTAGGGACCTTCGGGCAGGCGTCCCACCAGCAGGGCCAGGACGCCGATCACCGCCGCCGCCACACCGCCGCGCGCCCCCGCGTCCAGGCCGACCAGGAGAGCCGCCGCGGCCAGCGCGCCCAAGGTGCTGTCGGCGCCCAGGACCACGACGGCCGCGAACCACAGCAGGCCGCGCACGGGGTCGTACGCGGCGGGATCGAAGGCGCGCAGGCCCATGCCGAGCATGCCGCCGCCCAGGGCGGCCAGCGCGGCGCCCGAGACGAAGGCGAGCAGCTTCAGGGAGGGCACCGGCACGCCCGCCGCCTGCGCCCCCGCCTCGTGGTCCCGCAGGGCGGCCAGGGCCCGGCCGGTGCGGCCCCGGCGCAGGGCCCGCGCCGCCGGCAGGGCGCCCGCCAGCAGCACCAGCTCCAGGACGTAGTAGGCGCGGTCCCCGTCGAAGCCCGCCGGGCGGCCGAGCGACAGCCCGGCCGTGGCGTACGGCTGGGCGAAGACGAAACGGCTCACCCCGACGCCGACCGCGAAGGTCGCCAGCGCCAGCGCCAGGCCCTGGCGGCCGATCGCCGGCCAGCCGGTCAGCACGCCCAGCGGAGCGACCAGCAGCACCGCCACCGCCAGGGCGGCCAGTTCCGGCAGGCGGGGCAGGCCGGGGAAGCGGCCCGCCGCGAGCAGGGCCGTGAACAGGGCGCCCAGACCCGCGTACGCGGCCTGCCCGAGGGAGATCTGCCCGCCCCGGCCCATGACGACCACCAGCGACAAAAGGATCACGCCCAGCGCGGGCACCTGCACCGAGGTGTGCAGGTCACGACCGGCGAACCCCAGCGGCAGCAGGAACAGCACCACGGCCACGATCCAGGTGCCCGGCGGGAGCGGCACGCGCGCGCCGGCCGTGCGCGGCAGCGCGTCGCGGGCGCCGACGCCGGGCAGCACCAGGGCCGCGACCAGCAGCGCCACGACGAACAGGTTCGCGCCGACCGCCTGGAGCAGCGGCTCGGCCCACCCGGACGGGTGCAGGCGGGTGAGCTGGCTCTGCGCGACCCCGATGCCCAGCGCCACGGCCACCGCCACGGGCAGGCTGCGCATCCGGGCGGCCACCGCGACCGCCACCACCTCCATCACGAGCAGCGGAAGGCCGTACGGGTCCAGCCGTACGTACGGTGCCAGCAGGACGCCCGTCAGGCCCGCCGTGCACGAGCCGAACGCCCAGCCTGCCGCCGCGACCCGGTCCGCGTCGATGCCGCAGAGCACGGCCAGCTGCCGGTCGTCGACCACCGCCCGCAGCCGGCGCCCGAACCGCGTCCAGCGGATCGTCGCCGAGACCCCCGCGGCCAGCACCAGCACCACCGCGAGCTGTCCCCACGGCTCGTCCGGCACCAGCCGCGGCGCGTCGTCCCGTGCCCCCGGCCCCCACAGCAGCGCCGCCCCGCCCACCAGCAGCACGAACACCCCGAGGGACGCCACCAGCGTCTGCGCCGGATCGCCGCCGAGGACGGACAGCGGGCGGAAGACGAACCGTTCCAGCAGCACGCCCAGGCCGGGCGCCAGCACCAGCAGCGTCACCGTGGCCGCCGCCCACAGCGGCCAGCGCCACTCGACCACGCACTGCCGCAGCGCGTACGCGCACACCATGGCGATCGCGCCGTGCGCGAAGTTCAGCACCCCCGTCGCGCGGTAGGTCACGATCAGGCCGATCCCGGTGAGCGCGGCGGCGCTGCCGACCGACAGGCCGGCCAGGGTCAGGTCGTACGTCAGGGACGACATCAGTCGGTTTCTTCGGCGGGCTCACAGATCGGGCAGGGGCCGAGCTCGCCGCTCGCCACCAGCGTGGAGTCCACCGGCACCGCCTCCGCCTTCCCGGCGACCAGCGGGCAGTCCGCGCGGTGCCACAGCGTGCCGCCCGGCACCATCAGCATCTCTCCGCTGACCGCGACGGGCGCGCCGGCCGGCTGCCCGGTCCGGCCGGTGCCGTCCGGTTCGGCCGCGACCAGCAGGTCGTACAGCCGCTGCACGCGCTCGGCGGCCACGGCGTCCCGGCCGTGGGCGAGCAGCACCGCCCCGGCGACGATCAGGGCGGCGCCGGGAACCGTGCAGGAGGCCAGGTAGGGCAGCTGCCGTGCGGCGTACCGCTCACCGGAGACGCCGTACCAGCCGAGGACGCACAGCACGGCGCCGGCGGCCAGCGCGACCCAGCCGGCCCAGAGGACGGGGTGCGCACCGCGCAGTCGGGCTGTCCGCATCGCTGGCTCCCACACGTAGGTGTCTGTGCACGTGCCTGCCTGCCACTGACGGCCTCCGGACGCCGCTTTCCGAGCCGCCCGTTGGCTTGCACTATGCCCTGTGTGAGCTGACCCTGAAAGCACCGGGCGCACATGGCCCGGACCGACACCCGGTGGTGAGCCAGATGGTTCTCGGCAGCGACCTCAGGCGGGGGAACGCGCGGCGGGACCGCGGCCCACGGGCCGCCCGACGGGGTACGGCGACCGCCGCCGCCCTGGCCCTGTTCCTCGCCCCGGTCCTCACGGCCTGCGGCGACGGCGACGGCGGGGGCAGCGAGACCCGGCCGCCCTCCCCGACGGTGCGGCCGACGACGAGCACGCCGGCGGCCACGCCCCCCAACGCGGCGCAGGCCGAACAGGAGATCCGGCAGAACTGGCAGAAGTTCTTCGACCCGAAGACTCCCGTCGCGCAGAAGCAGAAGGTCCTGGAGAACGGCGAGCGGATGGCCCCGGTGCTCGGGGCCTTCAGCGGTGACGCGCGCGGCGGCCAGGTGCAGGCCAAGGTCACCCGGGTCGAGTTCACCTCGCCGACCCTGGCGACCGTGACGTACGACCTCACCCTGAAGGGCGCCACCGTCCTGCCGAACGCCTCAGGGACGGCCATCGAGCAGGGCGGCACCTGGAAGGTGTCCGCCAAGACGCTGTGCGCCCTGGTGCAGATGAGCGGCAATGGGTCGGCGACAGCCGTCCCGGGCTGCTGAGGCCCTCGCCGCGGTGGTGCTGCTCGCCCTGAGCGCGGCCTGCGGCAGCCGCCTGCCGGAGAGCGACTTCACACCCGGGGACCACAGCCGCGCACCCGCCCGGGCCACGCGGGAACCGATCCGGGTCGGCATCATCACCAGCGCCACCAGCCCGGTCGGCGGCAGCACCTTCACCGGCCCGCGCGACGGCGCCCGGGCCTGGTTCGACCGCCTCGACGCGCGCGGCGGCATCGACGGCCGCCGCGTCGAGGTCCGGCTGTGCGACGACGGCGGCAGCGGCGTCGGCAACAACGAGTGTGTGCACCGGCTGGTCGACGAGGAGAAGGTCGTCGCCCTGGTCGCCACCACGGCCCTGGACTACGCGGGCGCCCCCCGCGTCTCCCGCGCGGGCGTGCCCGACATCGGCGGCCAGCCCATCGGCGCCGCCTACGACACCTGGCCGCACCTGTACAGCATCTACGGCAGCCACGCGCCCCGGAACGGCACCCCCGGCTGGGACGGCGAGCTGTACGGCGGCACCGAGGTCTACCGCTACTTCACACGCGAGCACGGCGCCCGCACGGCCGCCGTCGTCTCCTACAACCAGTCCGCCTCCGCCGCCTACGCCCGGCTCGTGGAGCGCGGCCTGAAGGCCGAGGGGTACCAGGTCGTCACCGAGCAGGTCGACTTCGCGCTGCCCAACTTCCGGGCCGTGGCCGCCGACCTGAAGGAGCAGGGCGCCGACCTCGTCTTCGACGCCCTCGACACCCACGGCAACGCCCAGCTGTGCCGGGCGATGGACGAGGTCGGCGCCCAGGTCACCGCCAAGGTCACCAACGTGCAGAACTGGGCCTCCACCGTCCCCGGGGACTACAAGGACGCCCCGCGCTGCCGCAACGCCCTGTGGGCGACCGGTTCCAGCCGCAACTACCAGGACACCGGCCACCCGGCCGTACGGGAGTTCCGCGCGGCGACGAAGGGCCTGAAGACGCACTCGCAGTGGCAGCTGGAGGGCTGGGCGGCGGCCCGGTGGTTCACGGACGCGGCCCGCTCCTGCGCGAGGACCGGCGTCACGCGCGCGTGCGTCGACGCCTTCGTGGACCGCAGCGCGGGATACACCGCCGGCGGCCTGCTCCTGCCCGTGGACTTCCGGCGGCTGCCCGAACCGCCGAGGACCAGCAGGACCTGCCTGTCGGTGGCCCGCTGGCGGGACGGCGAGGGATGGGTGACCCAGGGGGACATGAACCGCACCTGCTTCACCGTTCCGCAGCTGGCCTACCGGCCCTGAGCGAAGGCCGACCCGCGCCCCACGTACCCGCGAGCCCACGCCATGGTGCTCGCGCGGCCGCGCGCCCCGGCAGGGGGCTTATGCGCCGTTCACGCGCCGGGCGTCGCATTTGCCGTGCGCGGACGGATTCCCCGACCGCGCCCCGTTCCCGGAATGGAACGGCGTTCCGGGGGTACCTGTACTGCTTTTCGACCGGAATTCCGTGCGGCGCTCGGGGCGGGCCGGAATTCCGCTCCGAAGCCCGCGAACGGGGGTACGGAACCCCTCTTCCGGGTGACGCGGCGCATCCGAAACCCGTGTCGTGATCTTGTGACAGAAGTGTGACGCGGGAGGGACGTCCACCCCGTGTTCCCGGTCGGCCTTCCCCGCTTCCCGGGCAGGGCATAGCGTGGCCGCATGGCACCCATTCCGACACCCTCAGCCGAACCGAACGACAGCCCGGACACGTACGTGGGCCTGGAGGCCGACCGGGCCGAGCACCTCGCACGGGAGCGGGGCTGGTCGACGGTGCGTGCGCTGCCACCAGGGGCGATCATCACCATGGAGTACCGCGTGGGCCGGCTGAACTTCGAGGTCAAGGGCGGCCGGGTGGCCCGGGCCTGGAAGGGCTGACCCGGCCGGCCCGACGCCGACGGCCCCGGCTTCCCTCGGGAAGCCGGGGCCGTCGTCCTGGCGGGGTGTGCGTACCTGCCGGGCTCTGCGCCGACTCGTGTCAGCCGCCGGTCAGCGGGCGGGCCGGCGAGGCGGGGCCGCGCTGGTGGCGCTCCGGGTGCGGCGGGCGGCGGCTGCCGGCCGGGGTGACCGGGGAGCGGTCCGAGCGGGCCGTGTGCGGGCCCGGAGCCAGGTACACGGGTGCCCGGGCCGAGCGGCCCGCGGAGACCGGTGCACGGGCCGCGGCCTCCTCCTGGTCCGCGGGGGACGGGGTGAGCAGCACCGGCGCGCCGAGCGGCGGGGCCGCCGGAGCCGTACGGACCTGGCCGCGACGGGCGCGCCAGCGGTCCCGCTGCTCGAGGATCCACGCCTCCGAGCGGGCGATCAGCGGCTCGAACCACGGCAGGGCCAGCAGGATCAGCAGACCCGCGGTCCAGCCCAGCAGCACGTCGCTCAGCCAGTGCGTACCGAGGTAGACGGTGGCCATCCCGACCCCGAGCGAGGTCACCGCGGAGACCGCGGACAGCCACCGCCGGGCCCGGGGCGTGGAGGCCAGGTAGGCGAGGATTCCCCAGGTCACCACGGCGTTGGCGGTGTGACCGCTCGGAAATATATCGCCGCCGAGCCACATCTCGTTCGAGCCGATCTCGGTCGCGTAGTGCGGTCCCAGCCGGCCCATGCCGTACTTGGCGGCGCCGACCGTGATGTTCAGCAGCAGCAGCGAGACGCCGAGCGCGAGCAGGGGGCGCAGCGTGTGCTGCCGCCAGGAGCGCCAGCCCAGCCAGGCCGCGACCATCACGGCGGTCGGGCCGCGCTGGCCGAGCACGACGTAGTAGTCGACGAAGGCGTGGATCTCCGACCACTGCTGGTAGGGCCGGAAGAACATGACCTGCCAGTCGAGCCTGACCAGCCAGGAGGTGATCACCACGGCCCACACGATCGCCCCGTAGAAGGCCAGGGTGGCCGCGAGGAGCACGACGCGGTGCCGGCTCATCCTCGGCACGTCGATGTGAGCCGGCCGTTCCGGCTCACGATCCAGCCTGGCGAACACCCGGTCCAGACGGGTGAGCTTCCGTTCGGTACGCACCCAATCGACGTTACAGCGAGTGAGCTGAGAAGCCCGTCGAATCAGCGGCTTTGTGATGACGATGTGATGTGGGATTCCTCTCAGTGGCAGGTTTATTTCCAGTGAATCCGCAATCGCCGCCAGGGGTGGCCTTCATTTCCTTTGATCATTCCAGACGCTCGGTTTTGGCGCGCTTTTGCATTCGTTCACCGAGCCATGGGGTGGAATTCGTCGGACGCTCACGCTGTGTCAGGGCGGACCGGAGCCGTTGAGCCAGAACGCCCCGTACACCGCCGACCCGGCCGCCACCGATGCCATCACCAGCGCTGACCGGGGCGTACGCAGCCGGGCCAGGGCCCGTGCCAGGGGGAGCAGCAGGGGGAAGGCGGGCAGCAGCAGGCGCGGTTTCGAGCCGAAGTAGCTCGAGGCGCACAGGGCCAGGGCGGTGACGACCCCCGCGTACACCAGCAGCGGCAGCGGCTGGCGCTGCCGTACGCAGACGGCGTACAGCCAGATCACCAGGGCGACCCCGGCGACCAGGCCGAGCCCTGCCAGGGCGGAGGGGAACGAGGTGAACTTGCCGGCGACGAAGCGGGCGAAGGCGTACCCGCCGTCGAAGCCGTTGCGCCACCCGGCCTGGACGTCGAGGTACCCGAGCGGTCCCCTGCCGGTGCGCTGCCCGACCCACAGGACGTACCCCACCGTGCCGAGCGGGGCGAGCAGCAGGCCGAGGGCGCGTGCCCCGGGGCGCGTGCCGTGCGGGGGAGCCGTGCGGCGGCCGCGCGCGAACGGGGCCAGGCCCGCCGCCCACACCGCCGCGACCACCGCGAGCCCGACCGGACGGGTCAGCCCGGCCAGCAGGGCCAGGGCGCCCGCCGTCACCCAGCGGCCGGTGAGCACCGCGTACAGCGACCAGGCCGCCAGCGCCGTGAACAGCGACTCGCTGTACGCCATCGACTGCACGATCCCGACCGGCAGGACCGCCCACAGCAGCACCGCGCAGATCCCGGCGCGGCGGCCGTACACGTGATCCGCCACCGCGAAGATCCCCCAGGCCGCGGCGAGCGAGGCGAGCAGGCTCACCGCGAGGCCGCCGTCGGCGTACGACAGCGGGGAGACCGCCGCCACCAGCCGCTCCAGCCAGGGCAGCAGGGGGAAGAAGGCGAGGTTGGAGTGCACGTCGCCGTTCGGCAGACGCACCTCGTAGCCGTAACCGAGCTCGGCGACCCTGGTGTACCACAGCGCGTCCCAGCGGGCCGTCAGCAGGGTGTGGGCGCTCTTGCCGCGCGCCGCGCTCCACAGGGCCAGGACGAGCAGGCCCAGGGCCCGTACGGCCGCGTACCCGAGGAGCGCCGGGGCGGCCCGGCGCAGCGCCCCGGAGCGGGCCGGTGCCGCGCGCGTCGCGAGATCGGTCATCGGCCGATTATCGACCGGCGCCGCAACCGCCCGGCCGGCCGGGGCGTGCTTCCCAGCAGGGGTGTGGCCTACACAGTGGCGTACGCCACACCTGTTCCGCCGGACGGGTGAGAGGTCCGCCACTCGGCTCCCGCACGGACTCGCGTACCCTGACGTGTCACTCGCCTTTCGTTGCGCGGGCCGGAGACCACCGCTCCTCTCCGGCCGAGTCGCGGGGAATCCCCGACCCCGTGAGCCCGCCGGACGCGAGGAAACATCTGGGAGGTACGTACATGTCCGGGACGACCACGGCTGCCGCAGCGCTGCGCCGTCGGGCGGCCGGGGCCGGTGCCGACCGCTGGGTGGTGCTCGTCGTCCTCTGCGTCAGCCTGCTGCTCGTGGCGGTCGACGCCACCGTGCTGCACGTGGCGGTCCCCGCCGTGACAGAGGACCTGAAGCCCGGCGCGATAGAGCTGCTCTGGATCGTCGACGTCTACCCCCTCGTCTGCGCCTCGCTGCTGATCCTCTTCGGCACGCTGGGCGACCGGGTCGGCCGCAGACGGATCCTCCTGCTGGGCTACGCGCTGTTCGGCGTCGCCTCCGCGCTGGCGGCCCTCGCCGACGACGCCCAGGTGCTGATCGTGGCGCGGGCGCTGCTCGGCGTCGGCGGCGCGATGATCATGCCCGCGACGCTGTCGATCCTGCGGCAGGTCTTCCCGGACCGGCGCGAGCGGGCGCTGGCGATCGGGATCTGGAGCGCGGTGGCCGCGGTGGGCGCGGCGGTCGGTCCGCTGCTCGGCGGGTTCCTGCTGGAGCACTTCTGGTGGGGCGCGGTGTTCCTGGTCAACATCCCGCTGATGCTGGTCAGCCTGCCGGTCGGGTGGCTGCTGCTGCCCGAGTCCAAGGGCGACCGGAACGGCCCCTGGGACGTGGTCGGCGCGCTGATGGCCGCGGCCGGGCTGTTCGGGGTGGTGCTCGGGGTGAAGCGGCTGGGCGGCGGGCAGCCGGCCGGGAGCGTGCTGACCGTGCTGCCGCTGCTGCTGGGCGCGGTGCTGCTGGTGCTGTTCGTGCGGCGGCAGCGGCGCCGGGCGCATCCGCTGGTGGATCTGCGGATGTTCGCGCGGCCGGCGTTCAGCACGTCCGTGGGGTGCATCGTGCTGGCGATGCTCGCGCTGGTGGGTCTGGAGCTGATCGCGGCGCAGTACCTGCAGCTGGTGCTGGGGCTGTCCCCGCTGCAGACCGGGCTTCGGCTGCTGCCGCTGACCATCGCGGCGATGGGGGCGGGGCTGGCGGGAGCGCGGATGCTGCGGCGGTTCGGGCCGCGGCGCATGGTCTGCTTCGGGTTCTGCTTGACGGCGGCGGCGGTGGTGCTGCTCACCGCGCTGGGCCGGGAGGACGACTGGCCGCTGATGCTGTGCGGCTTCGTGCTGCTCGGCTTCGGGCTGGAGACGACGCTGTTCGGGGCGTACGAGTCGATGCTGAGCGAGGCTCCACAGGCGCAGGCCGGTGGGGCGGCGGCGATCGGGGAGACGTCGTACCAGCTGGGTGCGGGGATCGGGATAGCGCTGCTGGGCACGGTGATGAACGCGGCGTACGCGCCCGGGCTGTCAGGTGTGCCCGGGGTGCCCGCGGCCGCGTCGCAGGCGGCGTCGCACTCGCTGGGGGAGGCGTACGGGGTCGCTGCGCGGCTGGGCGGGGCGGCGGGGGGTGCGCTGCGGCGGGCGGCCCGGGACTCGTTCGTGTACGGGCTTCATGTCACGTTGCTGGTCAGTGCGGGGTTGTTGCTGCTGGGGGCGGTGATGGCGTTGCGGTTGCCGCGGGTGATGCAGTGTGAGGGGGAGACGGCTGTGGAGGTGCCGTCGCAACGGGACGCTGCGGAGTCCCGCGTCTCGGTCTGAGCCCCCTTGGCCCACCCACGCACCACCCGTAACTCCCTGCCGAGAGGCCCGACTCTCCCGTGGGGCCCGCTCACCGTCGGCGGCTGCGGGTGGCTGTGGGGGTGGCGTGTGAGGGGCGGCGACCACGGTGCCGCAGGCGGCCCGACGACGCCGCGCCCGCGGCGGGGGCATCCGGCGTCCGGTTCGGTCGCTGTGGGTGGCGCGCGACCGCCGCGCCGCAGACTGCTCGACGGCGCCGCGCCCGCCGTCCGCCCGACGGCGCCGCGCCTCCCGCCGGGGGCATCCGGCTCCCGGCCGGGCGTTATCGGTGGCCGTGAGGGACGACCACCGTGCCGCAAGCCGCCGACGGCGCCGCGCCCCCACCACGGGCGACCTCCACCTCGCGGTCGGCAGTTACGGGTGGTGCGTGGGTGGGAGACCCCCCGCGGTGTGCGGCACACTGCGTCTAGCAGTGCTAGTTTTCGAGTCCCGGGAGGGTGTCCCATGTCCGCGTCCGCGAAGTTGCCCCCCTTCGACCCCGCCGACCCCCTCGGCCTCGACGACCTGCTCGCGCCGGAGGACCTCGCCGTCCGGGACACCGTACGGGCCTGGGCCGCGGACCGGGTTCTGCCGTATGTGGCCGAGTGGTACGAGAAGGGGGAGCTGCCCGGCATCCGGGAGCTCGCCCGCGAGCTGGGGGCCATCGGAGCCCTCGGGATGTCGCTCACCGGGTACGGGTGCGCCGGCGCGAGCGCGGTGCAGTACGGACTGGCCTGCCTGGAGCTGGAGGCCGCCGACTCCGGGATCCGCTCGCTGGTCTCCGTGCAGGGCTCCCTCGCCATGTACGCCCTCCACCGGTTCGGCAGTGAGGAGCACAAGCAGCACTGGCTGCCCCGCATGGCCGCCGGCGAGGTCATCGGATGCTTCGGGCTCACCGAGCCCGACCACGGCTCCGACCCCGCCTCCCTGCGCACCTACGCCAAGCGCGACGGCTCCGACTGGATCCTCAGCGGGCGGAAGATGTGGATCACCAACGGATCCGTCGCCGGGGTCGCCGTGGTGTGGGCGCGGACCGAGGACGGCATCCGCGGCTTCGTCGTGCCGACCGACAGCGCCGGGTTCTCCGCGCCCGAGATCAAGCACAAGTGGTCCCTGCGCGCCAGCGTCACCAGCGAGCTGGTGCTGGACGACGTACGGCTGCCCGCCGACGCCGTACTGCCCGGGGTCACCGGCCTGAAGGGCCCCCTCAGCTGTCTGTCGCACGCCCGCTACGGGATCGTCTGGGGTGCGATGGGAGCGGCCCGCTCCTGTTTCGAGGCGGCGCTCGACTACGCGAAGACACGCGAGCAGTTCGGACGGCCCATCGGGGGCTTCCAGCTGACGCAGGCCAAACTCGCCGACATGGCGGTGGAACTGCACAAGGGAATTCTGCTCGCCCATCATCTGGGGCGGCGCATGGACGCCGGCCGCCTGCGTCCCGAGCAGGTCAGCTTCGGCAAGCTCAACAATGTGCGGGAGGCGATCGAGATCTGCCGTACGGCCCGTACGATCCTGGGGGCCAACGGGATTTCCCTGGAGTATCCCGTGATGCGGCACGCGACCAACCTGGAGTCGGTGCTCACCTACGAGGGCACCGTAGAGATGCACCAGCTCGTGCTGGGCAAGGCGCTCACCGGACTCGACGCGTTCCGGTAGAACCCGCCGGGTGGCGGGCCGATGAGCGGCCCCGCCTCAGCTCTGGTTGAAGAAGCCGTCCGTGCGGTGCGCGGCCGCCTCGCCGCTGACGACCTCCGTGTCGGCCGGGCTCAGCAGGAACACGCGGTTGGAGACCCGCTCGATGGAACCGCGCAGGCCGAAGATGAGCCCGGCCGCGAAGTCGACCACGCGCTTGGCGTCGGCGGGGTCCATGGCGGTGAGGTTCATGATGACCGGGACCCCCTCCCGGAACATCTCGCCGATGGCGCGGGCGTCCCGGAAGCTGTCCGGCGTCACCGTGCCGATCCGGCGGCCTCTCTCCTCGGCGACGTCCGAGGCCACCTTGACCCGCGGATCGGTGACCCAGGCATCCCCGGAGTCGGTCCCGTCGGAGTAGTCGTCGTCGTAGTAACGCTCGTCTTCGTTGTCGTCGACGAGGCCAAGCCAGGCACTTGCCTTGCGTACCGATCCCATGGACGCCTCCTCTCACAGCGGTCTTTCGTGCTTTCCGCATCCCTATCGTCATCCATGATGCGGACGGTGCGCCAAGTGGATAGACGCCGCGCGGGGGGTTTGTGACGGTACTGGTGCACAGCCGATCCGTCGAGAGTCCGTATGTCCCAAGGGTCTTGACGTAAACGGTTGCTGACCGGGAGTGAAATATGATTTCTCCCGGCGTACGGGTGATGAGCGGTGCGTACGGGTGAACACGGTGATCGATACGATGCCCGGCGACTCAACGTCGTAGGCACCACGGGGGACATCGTGTTCGGAATGGTCAGGCCCTGCCGGCACCGGCTCGGCGAGAAACTCTCGGCGCAGTGGCTGGCGCATCTGTGCGGGCTGTGCCTGGCCCTGCGCGGGGACCACGGTCAGCTCGCCCGCATCGTGACGAACTATGACGGGCTGCTCATATCCGTGTTGACGGAGGCTCAGGCCGCACCGGGTGACGGAGGGCGGCGTACGGCGGGGCCGTGCCCGTTGCGCGGGATGCGCACCGCGTCCGTCGCCCAGGGCGAGGGCGCGCGGCTCGCGGCGGCCGTGTCGCTGGTGCTCGCCTCCGCCAAGGTGCGCGACCATCTCGCCGACGGGGACGGACTGCTGGCCCGCCGCCCGGTGGCGCTCGCCGCGCGCCGGGTCGCCGCGCGCTGGGACCGGGCGGGGGCGCGGACCGGCTCCGACGTCGGGTTCGACACCGCCGTCCTCCTCGACGCCGTCGAGCGGCAGACGGGGATCGAGGCGCTCGCCGGGCCGGGCACGCCCCTGCTCGCCGTCACCGAGCCGACCGAGACCGCGACCGCCGCCGCCTTCGCGCACACCGCGATCCTCGCCGGGAGGCCGGGCAACGCCGGGCCGCTCGCGGAGGCCGGGCGGCTCTTCGGGCGGCTCGCGCACCTCCTGGACGCTGTCGAGGACCGGGAGGCCGACGCCGCCTCGGGCGCCTGGAACCCGCTCACCGCCACCGGCACCCCGCTCACCGAGGCCCGGCGGCTCGCCGACGACGCCGTGCACGGCATCCGACTCGCCCTGCGTGAGGTCGAGTTCACCGACGGAAGGCTCGCGCACCGGCTGCTCGCCCACGAACTGTCCGCCTCCGTCGACCGTGCCTTCGGTACGGTTTCCTGCGCGCACGGGGTGCGGGGTGCCCACGGGGCCGGCCCTTACGCGCCGCCCGGCCCCGGCGGACCCGGCGGACCCGGCGCCCCGCCGCCCCCGGAGCCGCCGCACCGCCGGCGCGGACTGCTCGCGGGCTGCGCGGTGTGGCTGGGGATGGCCTGCACCTGCCAGCTGTGCTGCGGCACGTACCAGGACCCCTGGACCGGGCAGCGCAAGGAGTCGCCGTGCACCAACTGCGACTGCAGCGGGTGCGGAGACTGCTGCAACTGCTGTGAGTGCTGCGGCGAATGTGACGGCTGTTGCTGCGACGGGTGCGGCTGCGACTGCTGAGCGGACAGGGGGAACACCGGCTCGCCGGACCAACCGGAAGGGTGACTTCCGGACAGCTCGGGAAGTCCGGCGAGCCGGTGGTCCCCGTCCGCGCGCCGCACGGCCGCGCCGGTCACCGGCCGGGCGCTGAGCAGGCGTCAGGGGGCAAGCGGCGCAGATGGTTCAAAGGCCCTCGGCCGAAAGGCACCCTTGCGCCGACCGTCCGTTCGGCCGAATACTCCCCCACAGCGCTTGTCAGGGGCACGGCGTGTCCGGAATCCGGATGGCCGGGTGCCCTGGCTGCGCCTCACGGGCCCAACCCCACGAGGGCCCCCTACTTCCCCTTCGGAGGAACGCAAAGTGAGGATCAAGCGCACCACTCCCCGCAGCGGCATTTCGAGACGGACCCGGCTGATCGCCGTATCCACCGGCCTCGTGGCCGCCGCCGCGATCGCGGTCCCCAGCGCGAACGCGTCCGACACCCCCACCACCTTCAGCGCCTCCGCTCTCAAGAGCGCCAGCGCCTCCGTGCTGAAGGCCGACATCCCGGGCACCGCCTGGGCCGTCGACAGCAAGACCAACCGGGTCCTCGTCACCGTCGACAGCACGGTCTCCCAGGCCGAGATCGCCAAGATCAAGCAGCAGGCCGGGGCCAACGCCGACGCGCTCACCATCAAGCGCACGCCCGGCAAGTTCAGCAAGCTGATCGAGGGCGGCGACGCCATCTACGCGAGCAGCTGGCGCTGCTCCCTCGGCTTCAACGTCCGCGACAGCAGCGGGGCGTCGTACTTCCTGACCGCCGGTCACTGCACCGACGGCGCGGGCACCTGGTACTCGAACTCGGGCCGCACCACGGTCCTCGGCTCGACGTCCGGGTCCAGCTTCCCGGGCAACGACTACGGCATCGTCCGGTACACCAACACCTCCGTCAGCAAGCCCGGCACCGCGGGGGGCGTGGACATCACCCGTGCCGCCACGCCGAGCGTCGGCACCACCGTCATCCGTGACGGCTCCACCACCGGCACCCACAGCGGCCGGGTCACCGCCCTGAACGCGACCGTCAACTACGGGGGCGGCGACATCGTCTCCGGCCTGATCCAGACCACGGTCTGCGCCGAGCCCGGCGACTCCGGCGGCCCGCTCTACGGCAGCAACGGGACCGCGTACGGCCTGACCTCCGGCGGCAGCGGCAACTGCACCTCCGGCGGTACGACCTTCTTCCAGCCCGTCACCGAGGCCCTGAGCGCGTACGGCGTCAGCGTCTACTAGGCCCTCGCGGCAGGAAGCCGGCAGGAGCCTCGAGCCCCCGCACACCTCGGGTGTGCGGGGGCTTTCGGGTGTCCGCGGGCGGGGTGGGGAGGGCTGCGGTGCCCTGCGGGCTCGGCGGCGGGCGTGCGCGGCTGTGCCGCCTGGTCCGTCACCGCGGCCGGGGATGCCGTGCCGCCGCCAGCAGGGTGATCGCCGTTCCCGCCGCCGCCCAGGCCGCCAGCACCAGGAGTGCGGAGGCCATGGCGTTGCCCTCGAAGTAGGCGAGCGAGCGGGTCGCCCAGGTGCCCGCGCCCGGGGGCAGGGCCGGGCCGACGGCCTTCCAGAACGGGGGCAGCAGGGGTGGGGGCAGGGCGCCGCCCGCGCTCGGGTTGCCGAGGACCACCACGAGCAGGATGACCAGTCCGATGCCGACGGTGCCGAACAGACCCTGGAAGGCGAGGGTGGCCGCGCCGACCGCGAAGACGATCAGGGCGCCCAGGCCCCAGTAGGCCGCCGTACTCCCCGGCAGGGCGTCCAGGACCGGGCCGACGATCACCGCCCCGCCGAGCCCGCCGACGGCCGCGAACAGGGCCGTGACCAGGAGGCGGAGCACCGCGCGTCGCGGGTCGGACGGCTTCGCTCCGGCGCTGATCGCGAGGGCCGCGGCGCACAGGTAGCCGCCCACGCACCAGCCGACGACCAGGTAGAAGGGGGACAGCCCGTTGGGATCGCGGGTGGCGGAGGGGACCACGTCGACCGTGCGCACCGTGCGGCGCTGCGACGCCTCCAGGTTCGTGGTCAGGGTGGTCAGCGCGGTGGACAGGACCCTGCCGCCGCCGGAGGCGACCAGGAGGGTGTCGGTGGGGGCGGCGGGGTCGATCAGCAGGGCCGCGTCGATGTCCCGGTTCCTCAGCTGCTCACGGGCCGTCGCCTCGTCGGGGAGGGCGCGCGGGTCCAGGGGGGAGCCGGGCAGGCGCTCGAGCCGGGCGACCGCCTGCCCGGCCGCGGCGCGGGGGGCCACCACACCGAAGGGCACGTCCCGGGGTTTGGGGTCGTGCAGGGCGCCTACATAGGAGGCGATGAAGAGGAGCTGGAGGGCCAGGACGCCGACCACCAGCAGTGTGGCCCGCGGGGTGACGGCGTCCCTCAGTTCGGTCCCGAACGAGGGACGCGGAGAGTCGGCGTGCATGCCCCCACCGTCCTGGGCGGAGGGTGTTTGCGCAGGTGGACGGGGCCGAACGGATGTCGCACACACATTCGAAAATTGGTTTATGGTGGGAGTGCGATAGCTGGGAACAGACGTTCGAGAGTCTGGTGGGAGGTGCGTGTTTGTCCGGGTTCACGCATCTGCACACCGTCTCCGGGTTCTCCGTGCGGTACGGGGCCTCCCACCCGGAGCGGCTGGCCGAGCGCGCCTGCGAGCGGGGGATGGACGCGCTGGCGCTCACCGACCGGGACACCCTCGCGGGCACGGTCCGCTTCGCCAAGGCCTGTGCGAAGGCGGGCGTCCGCCCGCTGTTCGGCGCGGAGCTGGCGGTGGCGGGAGCCGAACCCGTACGGAAGGAGAAGCGGCGCACCCCGGTGCGCGGCGGCGCCTTCGTCGACGAGTCGGCGCCCCGCGTCACCTTCCTGGCCCGGGACGGCGCCCGGGGCTGGGCCGAGCTGTGCAGAATCGTTACTGCGGCGCATGCGGGCGAGGGCGTGCCCCTGCTGCCCTGGGCGGAGCACCGCGGCGAGGGGCTGACCGTCCTGCTCGGCTCCGACTCCGACGTCGGCCGGGCGCTGGCCGCCGGGCGGCCCGACCGGGCCGCGCGGCTCCTCGCGCCCTGGCGGGAGGTCTACGGCGACGCCCTGCGGCTGGAGGCGGTCTGGCACGGCCGCAAGGGGACCGGCCCCGGCTCCCTGCGCCTGGCCGCCCGGACCCTGGGTTTCGCCGCCGAGCAGCGGGTGCGGCCCGTGCTCAGCAACGCCGTGCGCTACGCCGACCCCGGCCTGGGGCCGGTCGCCGACGTCCTGGACGCCGCCCGCCGGCTGGTTCCCGTCGACCCCGCCAAGGGGCTGGACTCCGGTGAGGCCTGGCTGAAGGACGCGGGCGCCATGGTCCGGGCGGCCGAGCGGGTCGTGGAGGCCGCGGGGTTCCGGCGGGAGGCCGCGCACCGGCTGCTGGAGCAGACCCGGGCGACCGCGGCCGAGTGTGTCGTCGACCCCGAGGGCGACCTCGGCATCGGCACCGTCCACTTCCCCGAGCCGCACCTCGTCGGCGCCGGGCACCGCACCGCCCAGCGGGCGCTCGCCTCCCGGGCGGCGGCGGGCATGGTGCTGCTCGGGTACGACCGGCGGCGGGAGTACTGGGAGCGGATGCACCACGAGCTGGACATCATCGCCCACCACGGCTTCGCCTCCTACTTCCTGACGGTCGCCCAGGTCGTCGACGACGTACGCGCCATGGGCATCCGGGTCGCCGCGCGCGGCTCCGGTGCGGGCTCCCTGGTCAACCACCTGCTCGGCATCGCGCACGCCGATCCGGTCGAGCACGGGCTGCTGATGGAGCGGTTCCTGTCGAAGGAACGGGTGGTGCTGCCCGACATCGACATCGACGTGGAGTCCGCGCGCCGCCTGGAGGTCTACCGCGCGATCATCGACCGGTTCGGCACCGAGCGGGTCGCGACGGTCGCGATGCCGGAGACGTACCGGGTGCGGCACGCGATCCGAGACGTGGGTGCCGCCCTGTCCATGGACCCCGCCGACATCGACCGCATCGCCAAGTCCTTCCCGCACATCCGCGCCCGGGACGCCCGGGCGGCGCTGGAGGAGCTGCCCGAGCTGCGCGCCCTGGCCGGGGAGAAGGAGCGGTACGGGCGGCTGTGGGAGCTGGTCGAGGCCCTGGACGCGCTGCCGCGCGGGGTCGCCATGCACCCGTGCGGGGTGCTGCTGTCCGACGCCTCGCTGCTCGCCCGTACGCCGGTCATGCCGACCAGCGGGGAGGGCTTCCCCATGTCGCAGTTCGACAAGGACGACGTGGAGGACCTCGGGCTGCTCAAGCTGGACGTGCTGGGCGTGCGGATGCAGTCGGCGATGGCGCACGCGGTCGCCGAGGTGGAGCGGGTGACGGGGAAGCGGATCGACCTGGACGCGGTGCCGCCGGGCGATCCGGCCACGTACCGGCTGATCCGGTCCACCGAGACGCTGGGCTGCTTCCAGATCGAGTCGCCGGGGCAGCGGGACCTGGTCGGGCGGCTCCAACCGGCCACGTTCCACGATCTCGTCGTCGACATCTCGCTGTTCCGGCCCGGCCCGGTCGCCGCCGACATGGTGCGGCCGTTCATCGCGGCACGGCACGGGCGGGCGCCGGTGCGCTATCCGCACCCGGACCTGGAGGAACCGCTGAAGGAGACGTACGGGGTCGTCGTCTTCCACGAGCAGATCATCGAGATCGTCCGCATCCTGACCGGCTGCGGGCGCGGCGAGGCCGACCAGGCGCGGCGCGGGCTGTCCGACCCGGAGGCGCAGGGGCGGATCAAGGCGTGGTTCGCGCGGTGCGCGCAGGCCCGGGGGTACGACGCGGAGACGATCCGGCGGACCTGGGAGATCGTCGAGGCCTTCGGGTCGTACGGCTTCTGCAAGGCGCACGCGGTCGCCTTCGCCGTCCCGACGTACCAGTCGGCCTGGCTGAAGGCCCATCACCCCGCCGCCTTCTACGCGGGGCTGCTCACCCACGACCCCGGTATGTACCCCAAGCGGCTGCTGCTGGCGGACGCCCGGCGGCAGGGGGTGCCGATCCTGCCGCTGGATGTGAACACGTCGGGGGTCGCCCACCGGATCGAACTGGTGTCTGAATCGCCTGGGGTGTGGGGACTTCGGCTGGCCCTGTCCGACGTGCACAACATCAGCGAGGCCGAGGCGCTGCGGATCGAGGAGGGCCAGCCGTACGCCTCCCTGCTCGACTTCTGGGAACGGGCCCGGCCCAGCCGCCCGCTCGCCCAGCGGCTCGCCCAGGTGGGCGCGTTGGACGCGTTCGGCGCCAACCGCCGTGACCTGCAACTGCATCTGACCGAACTGCACCGGGGTGCGCGAGGTTCCGGCGGCGGTCAGCTCCCGCTCGCCGGCGGCCGGAAGACGGCCCCGGCCGGGCTGCCCGACCTGACCCCGGCGGAGCGGCTCAGCGCGGAGCTGGGCGTGCTGTCGATGGACGCCTCGCGCAACCTGATGGACGACCACCGGATGTTCCTCGACGAGCTGGGCGTGGTCTCGGCGCGGCGGCTGCGGCAGGCCCGGCACGGGGAGACGGTGCTGGTCGCGGGCGCCAAGGCGGCCACCCAGACCCCGCCGATCCGGTCCGGCAAGCGGGTCATCTTCACCACGCTGGACGACGGCACGGGTCTGGTCGACCTCGCCTTCTTCGACGACTCGCACGACGCCTGCGCCCACACCGTCTTCCACTCCTGGCTGCTGCTGGTGCGCGGGGTGGTGCAGCGCCGCGGCCCGCGCAGCCTCAGCGTGGTGGGCGCCGCCGCCTGGAACCTCGCCGAGCTGCTGGAGGTGCGCCGGGAGGAGGGGCTGGAGGGCGTCGCGGCCCGGCTGGCCGGCCAGGGCGGCTCCGGGGACACCGGCGCCGACGCCGACGCTGCGGCCCGCAGGCGGCTGGCCGGTTCGGACGGACAGCCCGCTCCGGCGGGTTCCGCGGCCCAGGACCCCATGGAGCAGCGGCGCATCCGGATGTCCACGGGGTACGAGATGCACCCCTGGGCCGATCTGCGCCCCGCGGGTGAGGGGCCCGCGGTGGGAAGGAAGTTGTGGCACCAGAGTCCGGGGAGTGCGGGATGACCATCCTCTGCGTACGTTTCCAGCTGCCGCCGCTGTTCGAGGACGCCCTGCCCCGGCTGCTCGGCATGCTGGAGGAGTTCACACCCGTCGTCCAGGCCCTGCCGCCGGACGCGGCGCTGGCCGATCTGGGCGGTGCCGAGCGGTACTTCGGGCGCGACGCCGTCGAACTGGCCTCGGTGATCCGGGTCCGGTCGCTCGCCCTGTACGGCGTCGACTGCGCGATCGGCGCCGGGCCCGGCCCGCTGCTGGCCCGGATGGCGGTGCGCGACGCCCCGCCCGGCGCGATCCACGCGGTCCCCGGCGAACCCGGCGCCGTCGCCGAGTTCCTCGCGCGGCAGCCGGTCGCCGCGCTGCCCGGCGTCGGTGCCGCGACCGCCCGCACCCTGGAGGAGTACGGCCTGGACACCCTCGGCCGGGTCGCCGCCGCCCCGCTGTCCACGCTCCAGCGGCTGGTCGGCGCGCGGGCCGGCCGCGAGCTGCACGACAAGGCGCACGGGATCGACCGCGGCCGGGTCGTGCCGAACGCGGTGTCCCGCTCCCTCGCCGCCGAACGGCGCTTCGGACGGGACGAGCTGGACCCCGAACGGCACCGCCGCGCCCTGCTCTCCGCCGCCGAGGAACTGGGCGCCCGGCTGCGCGCCCTGGACAAGGTGTGCCGCACTCTCACCCTCACCGTCCGCTACGCCGACCGCTCGGCCACCACCCGCAGCCGCACCCTGCGGGAACCGACCGCGCACTCGGCGGACCTGACGAGGACGGCGTACGCCCTGTACGAGGCGCTCGGCCTGCAACGCGCCCGGGTCCGGCTGGTCGCCCTGCGCGCCGAGGGGCTCGCCCCCGCCGAGCAGGCCTCCCACCAGCTCTCCCTGGACCCGGCGGACGAGAAGCTGCGCCGCATCGAGGAGGTCGCGGACCGGGCCCGGGCGAAGTTCGGGCCGCGGGCGGTGATCCCGGGGTCGCTGGCCGCCTGACGCGTCCCGGGCGGGTGTCAGTTGGCCCACGGAGGCGAGATGCGCGTGCCGTCGGCCAGCGTCGCCTCCAGACCGAGGAGGGTGGTGACCCAGGTCAGGGCGGTCCGGTCGGCCGGGTTCTCGACGGCCAGGGTGCTGCCCGCGTTGACGATCACGGTGTCCCCGGCGGTGACGCGGTGCTGCTCGCCGTCGAGGGTGACGAGCAGTTCGCCGTCGAGGAGGTGGAGGATCTCCTCCTTGGAGACGGTGTGGGCGGGGGCCTTGGTGCCGGCGGGGATCTCACCGCGCCAGGCGCAGAGGTCCTCGCTGCCGGTGTGCGGGGTGGCGTACGAGACGAAACGGACGCCGTGGATCTCGTGGACGACGGCTTCGGGCGGGTGGACGACGGGCACGGCTGCCTCCAGAAGGTCAAGTGGCTTGTCTATATGGTCAAGCTGCTTGACCAATTCGTCAAGGGTGTTTGAATGCCCCCGTGCAGAACTCCGAGGCCCTGTCCCTGTCCGCCGCCCTCCTCGCCGTCGCCGGGGACCTCACGCAGCGCATCCATGACGGCGTGGTGGCCCGCGGCTTCGAGGACGTGCGGCCCGCCCACGGATTCGCCTTCGCCCGGCTCGCCCCCGGCGGGGCGACGGCCACCGGCCTCGCGGCCCACCTCGGGGTCACCAAACAGGCCGCCGCTCAGCTCGTCGACGAGCTCGTCCGCAAGGGATACGTCGAGCGGCGGCCGCACCCGCAGGACGCCCGGGCCCGCCTGGTCGTGCTGACCGAGCGGGGCTGGGCCTGTACCCGGGCCGCGGAGGAGGCGGCCGCGGAGGCGGTGGCGGCGTGGGCCGGGGTGCTGGGGGAGGAGGAGGTGCACGCGCTGCGCGAGCGGCTGCTGCGCATCGCGCCGCAGGGGCCGGTGCGGCCCGCGTGGTGAGGCGCGGTGGACGGTGGTACGGGGCCTGTCCGGCCTGAGCCGCCGGACAGGCCCCGGGCTGTGATCAGCGGCCGTGCCGTGCGCCGCTCGTGGCGCGCCGCCGGGCCGACAGGACCAGGGCCGCCGAGCCGAGCGCCACGGTGGCCGCACCGGCGATCGCGACGTACGGGGTGCCGCCGTCGCCGCCGGTCTCGGCGAGGCCGGGGGAGGCGGCGGTTCTGGCGAGACCCGGGGAGGCGGAGGCGGCCCCGGTGGGGGTGAGGCTGCGCGGGGTGCCACCGGCCGCCTCGGGCCGGTGGGGAACGCTGCCGTGGGCGGGGGCCGAGGGGGCGGAGGCCGGTTCCGCCGACGTGGCGGGATCATCGTCGCCGTGCCCGCCGTGCTCGATCGTCGACTTGTCGGTGCCGTCCTCGATCTGCCGCTCGGTCGGCGCGGACGCGGTCGGGGCCGGGGAGCCGCCGCCTCCGGCAGGCGTGCCGGTGCCGCCGAACGTCACGTCCGAGCAGGAGTAGAACGCCTCCGGGCTGTCCGAGCGCTGCCAGACCGCGTACAGCACGTGCCGTCCGGACCGCTCGGGCAGGGTTCCGGTGAAGGCGTAGAAGCCACCCGCGGCGGCCGGGTCGGTGGCCGTCGCCACCGGGTGCGCCAGGTCCAGGTCGTCCCAGGCCAGCGGCTCGGCCGGGTCGTAGCCGGGCTTGGTGACGTACACCGTGAAGGTGCCCTTGTGCGGGGCGGTCACGCGGTACTTGAAGGAGTACGAACCGGCCTTGACGGGGGTCGCCGGCCAGTCGGCGCGGGCCAGGTCCAGGCCCTTGAACTCCTCGTTGCCCGCGCTGCACAGGTGACCGTCGGGGATGAGCTGCCGGTGGCGGCCGTTCGCGTCGCCGATGCGGATGCCGTTCCAGTCGTAGAGGGCCTGTGTGCCGCCGGCCGCGACCGCCGCGCGGCAGGCGGCCGACCTCGGGTTCTCCGGGCCCTCGGCGTAGCACTGCGACACCCGGCTGACCGGGTCGCCCATCGACCCGTGCGCGGCCGCCGGAGCGGCGCTCAGGGCGGCCAGGGCGAGCGAGGCCGTGCCGAGGGCGGCGACGGTGGCGGCCTTGCGGCGTGCGGGCATGCGGCGTGCGGGCATGCGGGAACTCCTCGAACGTTCCTGGAAGGGGACATCCCCGGGGGGCTCTCGGGGCCAGGTCGTCGGCCATCCCGCGGGGGTGATCCGAAACTAGCCCCGGAGAGCCGGGAAACCCCTGCCGGAGGCCGGACAGGGAGATCCTTAGGGTCGTCTTAAGGGAGTGCTCAGCCTGCGCTGAGACAGGGGGCGGGCCCGGGCGGGACACGGGAGGGCTTTCGTGCTCCAGGACGGCGTACGTGCCCCAGGACGGCGTGCGTCACCGTGAGCGGCGGGAGTGATCCGCCGGCCGGCTCAGGCGTCCGGCCACCAGGTGCGGGCGATGTCCTTGCGGATCTCCGGGCGCACGGCGGGGCGCTCGTCGGCTTCCTCGCGGACCCGGCGGGTGTCCGTCTTCTTCAGGGGCTTGTGCACGGTGACACGGCGCATGGCTGCCTCCCTCAGGGCCTACCGGGTTCCGTGTTCTCACGGAGGCAGACCTTTCGCGGGAGCGTTTCTCATCGCCACGGGTCTGTCAGTGGCGGCAGTCACGATCCGGTTGTCAGTGGCAGGTGTCACCCTGGGGCCATGACGGACGAGAGCGGGACCATCGACTGGGACGCCGAGGCCGCCGTCTTCGACGACGAGCCGGACCACGGACTGCGCGATGCCGAGGTGCGCCGGGCGTGGGCCGGCCGGCTGCGCTCCTGGCTGCCGGCCCGGGCCGGGGATGTGCTGGACCTCGGCTGCGGCACCGGCAGCCTGTCGCTGCTCGCCGCGGAACAGGGACACCGCGTGACCGGGATCGACCGCGCCCCGGCCATGGTGGCCCGGGCCAGGGAGAAACTGGCCGGACACGACGCGGTGTTCCTGCCCGGTGACGCGGCGGCACCGCCGGTCGGCGAGCGGCGTTTCGACGTCGTCCTGGTCCGGCACGTGCTGTGGGCGCTGCCCGATCCCGCCCGCGCCCTGCGCCACTGGCGGGGGCTGCTGCGGCCGGGCGGGCGGATGGTGCTGGTCGAGGGCGTGTGGGGCACGGTCAGCCCGGTCGGCATACCGGCGGACGTGCTCACCGCCCTGCTCACCCCGCCGGCCGGGCACGTGCGGGTGGAGCGGCTGTCGGACGACCCGCTGCTGTGGGGCAGGCAGGTGCACGACGAGCGGTACGCGGTGGTGGTGATGACGGGCTGAGCCTCAGGCCGGCGGCGCGCTCAGGCCGCCGCCGCGGGCCAGGGCCTCCAGTTCGTCGAGCGCGGCCAGGGCCGCCGACGCGGCTTCGGGGTCCGTGCGCGCCAGACCGCTCGCGGCGAACTCGTCCTCGTCCAGACGCCGTACGTCCGTGCCGTCCGCCGAGCACCACAGGTCCAGGTCGAGGTCCTCCACGACCAGCTCCGCGCCGGCACGCACGGCGGGGCGGGTGACGTCGCAGTACCAGCCCTTGAGCGCGCCCGAGGCGGCCCGGACCTCCTTCACGGCGTACCAGCGGTCCCGCCAGTAGTGCTCGGTGAACACGTCCCCGGGCTCGAAGCGGACGAAGCCGAAGTCGCGCACGCCCTCGCCCGCCCAGGGGGCGCGCACGGTGATGCGGGTGCCGTCGTCGGCCAGCAGCGCGGCCCGGTAACGGATCTTCGTCCGGCCCGCCTTGACCAGGACGACCTCCACCTCGTCCGCCGCGTCAGCCGAGCTCGCGGACATACCGCACCTCCGTCGCGCAGACCTCGTACCCGAACCACTTGTTGATGGCGATCATCGGTGTGTTGCCGGTGTCGTTGCCCGTGAAGGCCTCGGTGTACCCGGCGGTGCGGGCGCGGTGCAGGGAGTCGTTCTTGGCGAGCTTGGCCAGGCCCCGGCCCCGGTGCGCGCGGGCGGTGCCGGTCATGGCGGTGCCGTACCGGGAGCCGTCCGTGTAGGCGACGCTGAAGGCGGCGGGGCGGCCGTCCACCAGAGCCACCGAGGTCAGGCTGCGGTCGAGGAGAGGGTGCTTCCAGTACTCCTCGACCCACGCCCCGTAGTCGCTGAAGGCGGTGTCGATGTCGCTCGGTTCGTCCGACGAGGTCTCCGCGTCCAGCTCGAACAGCGGGCGTGGGTCGTCCGCGAAGTCGGCGGCCGTACGCAGCTCGACGCCGGGCGGCGGGTCCTCGCGGGGCGGCAGAGGGACGTTCGCCAGGTCCAGGCGCAGGAAGCAGGCGGAGCGGCCGGCCCGGTAGCCGTGCCGTTCGGCGAAGGCGCGGTGGTGCGGCTCGTCCAGTACCCAGGCGAACAGCTTGCGGGCGCCCAGGCCCGCCAGACGCTCCTCGGCGGTGCGCACCAGCAGCGAACCGGCGCCGCGCCTCGTCCGGTCGGGGTGCACGTAGATGTTGAGGTAGCCCTGGCCGGGCTCGGGACTGTCGTGGGCGAGGCCGACCTGGGCCGTGCCGATGATCTTCCCGTCCTCCTCCGCGACGAGCTGGGTGAAGTGGGCCTGAGGAGGGGTGTGGGTGAGGGCGTGGAGCACCGCCTCGGGGGTGGAGAGCATGAAGGGCAGGGCGAGGCGGCGGACACGGGAGAAGCCCTCGGCGTCCGCCCGCACCTCGGGACGCAGGTCGCGCACGATCACGGTCATGGGGCCGCACGCTACGCGGGGCACACACGGCCGTGCCTCTCAATTTCCGGCGGGTACGGGACAATCACTGCGTGACCTTGAAGATCTCCCTCGACCACCACGCCCCGCCCTACGAGCAGGTGCGGGCGCAGATCTCCGCACAGGCACGGTCGGGTGCGCTGCCCGTGGGCTACCGGCTGCCGACAGTGCGGGGCCTGGCCGAGTCGCTGGGCCTCGCCCCCAACACCGTGGCCAAGGCGTACCGGGCGCTGGAGGCGGACGGCGTCATCGAGACGCGGGGCCGCAACGGCACGTTCGTCGCCGCCGCGGGCTCGGCGGCGGAGCGCGAACTGGCGTCGGCCGCGCAGGCCTATGCCGAGCGGGCCCGGCGGCTGGGCCTGACGGAGGACGCCGCCCTGACCGCGGCACGGGACGCCCTGCGGGCGGCTTACGGAGAGTAGGACGCCGCCCGACAGGGGCGGGCCGCGCTGCGGTGGCCGGTGGCGGTCATGGTGCGGCAGGCGGGGAGGGCGTTGCCCCGCAGCCCCGGCCGGTGTCGCGGGCAGTCGGGCGGTGGCCGGGCTGTTCGCGGGGGCGGGTCGCGCCGCCTGCGGGTTCGGTGCCGTTGTGGTGGTGCGGCCGGGGCCGCCGTCGCGGGAGGGCGTCGCTGCCGGGCATGTGGTTGCCTTTGCCCGCCCCCGTGCGGGACCGCGGGCAGTCGGCGGTGGCCGGGGTGTCCGCAGGGGCGGGTCGCGTTGCCGGCGGTGGGTGCCGTCGTGGGGGAACGTCCGTAGGGCGGGAGAGCGGTGCGGGTCAGGCGACCCGTGTGGGGTGGGGCGGGGTGCGGGTCGTGGCCAGGCCCGCCGTTCTCGCCAGCCGGCCGAAGGCCACCGCGTCCCGTACGGCGGCCCCGCCCGGGTCGTTGTTGAAGTAGGCGTACACGTCCTGGCCGTCGGGCCAGGTGAGGGCGATGCGGTGCAACCAGGTCTCCAGCGAGCGCCGGCCGTAGTGCGGCCACGGCTGCGCGCGGCCCTGGTGGAAGCGGACGTAGCCCCAGCCGGTGGTGCGCCACAGCGGCGTCACGGGGCGGGCCAGCACGTCGGCCCAGCACAGCGCCGCGCCCCGGGCCACCAGCACCGCGCGCACCTCGGGCGTCCACCAGGAGTCGTGGCGCGGCTCGACCGCGACCCGGGTCGAGGCCGGGAAGCAGGCGAGGCAGGCGTCCAGCAGGGCCGGGTCGGCGCGCAGGGTGGGCGGCAGCTGGAGCAGGACCGGGCCCAGCCGGTCACCGAGGCCGGCCGCGTGACTCATCAGACGGCCGACCGGTTCCTCGGGGTCCTTCAGCCGCTTGATGTGGGTCAGGTAGCGGCTCGCCTTCACCGCGACCGTGAAGTCGCCGGGCACCCGCTCCCGCCACGCCTCGAAGGTCTGCCGGGACGGCAGCCGGTAGAAGGCGTTGTTGATCTCCACCGTGGCGAAGTGCGCCGCGTACTCCTCCAGCCAGAGCCGGGTCGGCAGCCCCGCGGGGTAGAGCACCTCGCGCCAGTCCTTGTACTGCCACCCCGAGGTCCCGACGAACAGGGTCATACGACCATCAAAGCACCGGCGGGTCCGGGCTACAGGTAGAGTCCCGCCTCCGTCCCGCCCCGCGGCTCCGGCAAGGCGGTCGGCGCGGTGCCCCGGCGCAGCGCGTACAGCTCGGCGAGCGTGGCCCCGTCCCGGCCGACGCCGTCCTCCCGGCCCAGCCAGCTCACCGCCTCCGTACGGGTGAGCGGGCCCACCTCGATGCGGGCCAGGCAGCGGCCCGGGCGGACGACGGCCGGGTGCAGGCGCTCCAAATCCTCGTTGGTGGTGACCCCGACCAGGACGTTGCGGCCCTGGCCGAGCAGGCCGTCGGTCAGGTTCAGCAGCCGTGACAGGGCCTGGCCCGCGGTGTGTTTGGCCTCGCCGCGGATCAGCTCGTCGCAGTCCTCCAGGAGCAGCAGCCGCCAGCGGCCCTTGCCGCTGGGATCGTCCTCGCCGATCGCGATGTCCATCAGGTAACCCACGTCGGAGAACAGCCGCTCGGGATCGAGCACGCAGTCCACCTGGCACCAGTCCCGCCAGGAACGGGCGAGGGTCCGCAGCGCCGAGGTCTTGCCGGTGCCCGGCGGGCCGTGCAGCAGGAGCAGCCGGCCCGCGATGTCCTGCGGGGTCGTCTTCATCAGGCGGTCCATGGCGTCCGCGACCGGCGCGGTGTAGTTGGCCCGCACCTCGTCCCACGTACCGGCCGCGATCTGACGGGTCGTACGGTGCGGGCCGCGCCGCGGGGAGACGTACCAGAAGCCCATGGTGACGTTCTCCGGCTGCGGTTCGGGCTCGTCGGCCGCGCCGTCCGTGGCCTGGTCGAGGATCTGCTGCGCCAGCTCGGCGCTGGTCGCGGTCACCGTGACGTCGGCGCCCCGGTTCCAGCGGGAGACCAGCAGCGTCCAGCCGTCGCCCTCCGCCAGCGTGGCGCTGCGGTCGTCGTCCCGGGCCATCCGCAGCACGCGGGCGCCGGGCGGCAGGAGGGTCACCCCGGAGCGGACGCGGTCGATGTTCGCGGCGTGCGCGTACGGCTGCTCGCCCGTCGCGAAGCGGCCGAGGAACAGCGCGTCGACGACGTCGGACGGGGAGTCGCTGTCGTCGACGGTGAGCCGGATCGGCAGAGCGTCGTGTGGGTGCGCAGACATGCCGCCCATGATCCGGCACAGGGACGCCGCGCGCACCCCGTTTCCCAGGGTGCGCGCGGCGCCCGTTCACCGTGCGCCGGCGGCCCTGCGGGCGGCCTGCCGCGCCCTGCGCACCACGGCGTACGCCTTGGTCAGGGCACGGTCCCTGGCGAAGGTCCGGGCGACGGCCCGCCCCCGCACCACCCGCTCGAACTCCTCGATGCCGGTGCGGCGCCGCACGGTGACCCGCCGCAGGGCGTACGGCCCCTGCCGGCGCCGCGCCAGGTCGTTGCCGACGGCGAGCGCCTGGGCGTACCCGGTCTCGCGCACCGCCTGCCGCACCCGGCGGCTGGAGTAGCCGTACGGATAGGCGAACGAGGCCGGTACGGTGCCCAGCCGGTCGGCGATGATCTCCTTGCAGTGGATCAGCTCGAAGCGCAGGGCCGCGTCGGACAGCTGGTCAAGCTGTGGGTGGCGGTGGCTGTGCCCGCCGATCTCCACGCCGGAGCGGGCCAGCTCGCGCACCTGGTCCCAGTCGAGCATGGTGTCCAGGGCGCCCCCGGTGTCGTACGGGCCCCGCAGCCAGCCCGTGGTGACGAACAGCGTGGCCGGGAAGCCGTGCTGGGCGAGCGCGGGCAGGGCGTGCCGGTGCACGCCCTCGTACCCGTCGTCGAAGGTGATCAGCACGGGCCGCTCGGGCAGTGCCCGCCCGTCCCGCCAGCTCGCCGCCAGGTCGGCGGTGGTGACCGGCGTGCAGCCCGACTCCGCGAGCACCGCCATCTGCTCCGCGAACGCCTGCGGCGTCACGGACAGCTCCCGGGTCGCCTCGTTCGGCGCGGCGGCGACGGCGTGGTACATCAGGATCGGCACGGGGACGTCAGCCATGCCCGGCCCCCTCCACCGGGGGCACGCAGAAGGCGGCCCCGCCCCGGCGGGCCCGCACGCTGCCCACCAGGTAACCCCCCGCCGCCGTGAGCACCCCGGTGACGATCGCGCCCGCGCGCTGCGCACCGCCGGGGCGGAGCAGCAGGGCGTCGCGCAGGCCGCGGGCGACGCCGGCGGGCAGGACCCGGGTGGTGTAGCGGCGTTCGGACTCCAGGCCCTTGTCCGCGCCGACGCTGCGGGAGACCAGGGCCTTGGACAGGCCCTCCGCGTAGGTCCGGGTGCGGAAGTACCGGAAGTGCTCGCGGGCCCGCGGCACCCGGTGGTGGATCACCGCGCGGTCGTCGATCAGCAGGACCGCGTCCGGCCGGGCACGGCTGAGGCGGATGCACAGCTCCGTCTCCTCGCAGCCCAGCGGGCGTTTGTCACCGTCCCGGCCGATGCCGGTGGCGAAGCCGCCCGCCGCGTTGAAGGCGCTGCGCCGGAACGAGGCGTTGCCGCCCAGCACGTTGCGCACCCGGACCCGGCCTCGCGGCAGGCCCCGGTACGTGCAGCCCACCACCCAGTCGAACTCCTCCGGGAACCAGGCGGGCCGGCGGCCCGACGCCCAGACCGGCTCGGTCCGGCCGCCGACCGCCATGACCCGCGGGTCGGTGTAGCCGGAAGCGAAGTGCTTCAGCCAGTCCCGCTCGGCCACGGCGTCGTCGTCGAGGAAGGCGACGACCTCACCGCGCGAGGCCGCGATCCCGGTGTTGCGGCCGGCGGACAGGCCGCGGGGGCCCGCGTTGGCGAGCACCCGGACGTCCGCGACCTCCTTGTACTCCTTGTCCAGCCGGTCCAGCAGCGCCTGGTTGTGGTCCACGACCAGCAGCGTCTCCAGCGCCGGGTACGCCTGCGCCCGCACCGAGGCGACCGCCGCGAGGATGTCCTCCCAACGGTCCTCGGTGTAGGCGCAGATGACCACGGAGATGCCGGGCGAGGACCGGTGACGGTCGCTCAAGACACCTCCCCCCGCACCGACTGCAGCATCCGCGCGTGCCGGGTACGGCGGCGCAGCGCACGCCGGTTGGAGCGCTCCTTGAGGATCACGTGGAGCACCCGGAACCCGTCCCGCACGGCCCGCAGATTGCTGGTGCCGTGGATGCGCAGGTACTCGTGGCTCGGGATCTCCTGCACCTTCAGCCCGGCCTTGACGACCCGGATGTTCATCAGCGTCTCGACCTCGAAGCCGGTGCAGTCGAGGTCGATCTTGTCCAGGCAGTGCCGCCAGAACGCGTTGTACCCGTAGCACAGGTCGGTGTAGCGGGCGCCGAACTTGCGGTTGACCACGGCGCACAGCGCCCGGTTGCCGAGCTTGCGGATGAAGGTCATGTCGTCGGTGCCGCCGCCGTTGGCGAAGCGGGAGCCCTTGGCGAAGTCCGCGCCGGAGACCAGCGCCGAGACGTACGAGACGATCTCGCCCCCGTCGGCCGAGCCGTCCGCGTCGACCATCACGATGATGTCGCCGGTGCAGGCCTGGAACCCGGTGATCAGGGCGTCGCCCTTGCCTTTGCCGCGCTGCTCGACGACCTTCACGCCGGGCCACAGCGCACGGGCCACCTCGACGGTGTCGTCGGTGGAGTTGCCGTCGACCAGGACCACCTCGTGGATCCAGTCGGGCAGGGTCTTGAAGACGTACGGCAGGTTCTCCGCCTCGTTCATGGCCGGTATCACCACGCTCACCGGCGGCGCGATGGCCAGGTGCGAGGAGACGGGCCGGTACGTCCTGGACACCGGCGGACGCGGTTCTGCCGCCGCCGGCTGGAGCACTGAGCTCATGAGTCTGGTCCCTCTCGTCCGGTGGACCGCCCGCCCCCGGGCGGCCCGGCTGTTCGTCCGGTTCGAAAGGGGGGTTGGTAGTCACCCGGGCACACCGAGGCGGAAGCTCCGGCACGCCGGGCGAGCTGGCAAAGCTGGCCGGGCCGCGGAAAAACGGCAGCCGACCGCGCGGCACGGCTCGATCCCCGTTACTGGTCACCGAGCACGGCACCCCCCTACCGCGCCCCGCGCCGGTACGTCGCGGTCCCTGAGCCCTCCCCTGGAGCCGCGTAACTGACGGACCGATGCGGGTGAGATGTATGACGGTATTGACGATTGAACCTGTATGGCAAGGCCTGGAACGAGCTCTCACGTTTTTGTTGGTTTTGCCGTCGCCGGCGTGCGTTGTGTGGGATACGGGCTGTTTCCGTCCGTCCCAGGATGACCGGAAGGCGGGCGAGCGCAACGGGGCGAAGAGGTGAGCGAACGGTTCCGGCCCTCCGGACAGCCGTGCCCCGGAGGCCGAAACGGCCACCGGGGCACGGACGTGAGAGCACGAGGTGCGGGTTACCGCACGATCTTCAGCAGCCGGTTCGGGGAGCCGCTGCCCGCGCTGGTGACCTTGCCGGTGGTGGCGCCGTTCACCAGCGCCGAGGCGACCTGCGCCGGGGTAGCCGAGGTGTGGCCCGCCAGGTAGACGGCCGCCGCGCCCGCCACGTGCGGGGTCGCCATCGACGTGCCGGAGATGGTGTTGGTGGCCGTGTCGCTGGTGTTCCAGCCCGCCGTGATGGAGGAGCCGGGCGCGAAGATGTCCAGGGCCGAGCCGTAGTTGGAGTAGCTCGCCTTGGCGTCCGTGCTGGTGGTCGCGCCGACCGTGATGGCCTCGGAGACCCGGGCCGGGGAGGACGAGGAGGCGGTGGTGCTGCTGTTGCCCGCCGCGACCGCGTAGGTGACGCCGCTGGCTATGGAGTTGCGCACGGCCGTGTCGAGCGAGGCCGAGGCGCCGCCGCCGAGCGACATGTTGGCGACCGAGGGACCGGAGTGGTTCCTGGTGACCCAGTCGATGCCGGCGATCACGCCCGCGGTGGTGCCGGAGCCGCTGTTGTCCAGCACGCGCACGGCCACGATCCTCGCCTTCTTGGCGACGCCGTACGTCGAGCCCGCCACCGTGGTGGCCACGTGGGTGCCGTGGCCGTTGCCGTCGGAGGCGGTGGTGTCACCGTCGACGGCGTCGTAGCCGTAGGAGGCCCGTCCGCTGATCTGCTGGTGCGTGATCCGGACGCCGGTGTCGATGACGTAGACCGTCACCCCGCTGCCCGCGCTGTCCGGGTAGGTGTAGGTGCCGGAGAGCGGCAGGGAGGTCTGGTCGATGCGGTCCAGGCCCCACGGGGCGCTGGACTGGGTGGTGTCGGCCAGCCGGACGCGCTGGTTCTGCTCCACGGAGGCCACCGCCGGGTCGGCGGCGAGCCGCCGGGCCTCGGCGGCGGAGAGGGTGGCCGTGTAGCCGTTCAGCGCCTTGCCGAACGTCTTGTCCACCGTGCCGCCGTACTCCTCGACGAGATCCCGGCCCGCCGCCGAAGAGGCCTTCAGTCCCGCGCCCTTCTTGAGCGTGACGATGTAGCTGTCCTTGACCGCGGTCGGGGAGTTGGCGGCGAGCACCGTCCCCTCGGCGGGGGCGGCCTGGGCGGGCAGCGCGGTGAGTCCGCCGACCAGGGCGGCAGCCGCGGCAGAGGTGAGCGCGGCGAACCGGAATCTCTTGCTGGGCAGTGGTGCCATGACGAGGGAGTCCTCCTCCAGGCGGCGCGCGCCCGGGTGGGGCACGCGCATGTGGGGGTGTGCGCGGGCTCGCGCACACGACCGGGAGCGTGGCGTTCCGCTCCGGGCCGGAGTAAAGCCTGGGTCGGCCACAGGCGCCGAACAAGGGAGTTGAACACCTGTCAACAAATCTGTCATGCCCATGAAATAAACCGCGGGGCGAGCGGGTGGGCGCTGTACGGAACAGGGTGAAAAGTCTTGGCATGGACACTTCCCGTCAACGCGCGTCATTGCTACGACAGTTAAGGCAGAGATCCTGCTAAAGGGAGGTTCCATGAGACGTTCCCGACTTGTCCTGTTCCTGAGCTCCCTGCTCCTGGCCGCCGGTACCGCCCTCACCGGGGCCGCGACGGCGCAGGCGGACCAACTCGCCGGATCCGGCGGGTATGTGGCGCTCGGCGACTCCTACTCCTCCGGTGTCGGAGCCGGCAGCTACGACAGCTCCAGCGGCGACTGCAAGCGCAGCACCAAGGCGTTTCCGTACCTCTGGGCCGCCGCCCACTCACCCTCGTCGTTCGCCTTCACGGCCTGCTCGGGTGCCCGAACGGGTGACGTTCTGGCGAATCAGCTCGGCCCCCTCAACGCCGGTACGGCCCTGGTCTCGGTGACCATCGGCGGCAACGACGCCGGTTTCGCCGACGTCATGACGACCTGTGTGATCCAGTCCGACAGCGCCTGCCTGTCCCGCATCGACACGGCCAAGGCCTACGTCGACTCCACGCTCCCGGGCAAGCTCGACAGCGTGTACTCCGCGATCCGCTCCAAGGCCCCCAACGCCCACGTCGTCGTGCTCGGTTACCCCCGCTTCTACAAGCTCGGCACCACCTGCCTCGGCCTGTCGGAGACCAAGCGCAAGGCCATCAACGCCGCCGCCGACCACCTCGACGCCGCCATCGCCAAGCGCGCCGCCGACCACGGCTTCACCTGGGGTGACGTCCGGGGCACCTTCACCGGCCACGAGATCTGCTCCGGCAGCTCCTGGCTGCACAGCGTCAACTGGCTGAACATCGGCGAGTCGTACCACCCGACGGCGGCCGGCCAGTCGGGCGGCTACCTGCCGGCCCTGAACAGCGCGGCCTGACCCGCCTACGAGGAGGGCGAACCGGAAGGAGAGGGGGAGACCTCGCCCGTCGGGGTCTCCGTCTCGCACGTCACCGAGAACGGCACCGAGCCGGACCGCGTGTCCACCGGCTCCCGCACCTCGACGCCGATCCGGCTGTCGAACGTCCCGCTCAGCGCGTACGTCGTCACGATGACCCTGTCCTGTTTCGTGTGCCCGCCGCCCCGCGGGAACGACAGCGTCTTCCACCCCGGGTCGGCCACCGAACCGTCCTTGGTCACCCAGCGGTAGCGCACCTCGGCGGGCAGCCGCCCCACCGTGAACGTCGCCGTGAACGCGGGCGCCCGCTCGCTCGGCGGCGGACAGGCACCGGAGTACTCGGTGCGGGCACCCGTCACCGTCACCCGCACCGACTGCGGCGCGGGAGCGCTCTCGCTGCTGCTGCTCGGGGTCGGCGAGGGGGAGGGAGTCCCGGTGTCCCGGGTGGGCCCGCGGCTCTCGGCCGTCGCGGCGGGCGAACTCACCCCGGCGCCCCGGTCCGTGTTCCCCGAGCCGCGGTCGCCGTCGCCCCCGTTGTTCAGCAGCACGTACGTCAGCCCGCCCACCGCCAGCGCCAGCGCGGCCGCGCCCGCGACCAGCACGCCGACGGCGCGGCGGTCGCGCTCCGGCCGGGCGGCCGCTGTCGCCCCGGCGGACCCGGCCGGCGCCGGCCCGCCCGTCACCGGCGGGGGCGGAGCGGGCGACGGCTCCCGGTGCCCGGCCACGGTGGGCGCGTAGGCACCCGCGGCGCGCGTGTCCGCCCGGGGCCTGCCGCCCGCGCCGATGATCCGCAGCTCCTGCTCCGCCCGCTCGGCCGGCAGCCGCCCGGCCGGATCCTTGCGCAACAGCCCCTCGATGACCGGGGCGAGCGGCCCGGCCCGGCGCGGCGGCGGCAGCTCCTCGTCGACGATCGCGCGCAGGGTGCTCAGCGGGGTGTTCTGGCGGAACGGGGAGTGGCCCTCGACCGCCGCGTACAGCAGCACCCCGAGCGACCACAGGTCCGACTCCGGGCCCGGCGTGCGCCCGAGCGCCCGCTCCGGGGCCAGGAACTCGGGCGAGCCGATGACCTCCCCGGTCATGGTCAGCGCCGAGCTGCCCTCCACCATGGCGATCCCGAAGTCGGTCAGCACGATCCGGCCGTCCTCGGCGATCAGCACGTTGGCGGGCTTCACGTCCCGGTGCAGCACCCCCACCGCGTGCGCGGCGCGCAGGGCGGCCAGCACCTCCGCGCCGATGTGCGCGGCGCGCTGCGGCGGCAGCGGGCCCTCGGCCTCCAGCACCTCCGCCAGGGACAGTCCGCGGACCAGTTCCATGACGACCCAGGGCCGGCCGCCGTCGGTGGCCACGTCGTACACCGTCACCACGTTGCGGTTGGCGACCCGGGCCGCCGCCCAGGCCTCCCGCTCCAGACGCGTGTACAACCGCTGCACGTCGGTGGCCGGCAGCCCGGCCGGGGCGCGCACCTCCTTGACGGCGACCTCGCGGTGCAGCACCTCGTCGCGAGCGCGCCACACCGTCCCCATGCCGCCCTCGCCGAGCGGGGACAGCAGCCGGTAACGGCCCGCGATCACCCGCTCATGGCCCGGTTCTTCGGACACGGCGCCCCCATTCGCATCCGGGCGAAATCTCCACTCCGTCTGTTTTTCCCACAGTTTCCCCACGAACGTAACTCAGCCGAGCGCGGATGCCGCCCCCCTGACCACGAGTCCGGCCCCGAGTGCCACCACGACGACGGCCGACCCCAGCGGCGCCGTCCGGCGCACCAGCGCCGCCACCGGGCCGGCCGTCCAGCGCGGCCGCCGGTCCAGCAGCCGGGACACCCCGCTGCCCGCCTTCACGACGGCGTACCCGGCGGCGGTGAGCGTCAGGGCCAGCCCGGCGCCGTAGGCGACGACGAGCAGCAGACCGAACCAGGCCTGGCCGAGCGCGGCCGCGCCGACGAGCACGACCACGGCGGACGGGCTGGGCACCATCCCGCCGGCGAAGCCGAGCAGGATCGTGCCGCGGAGGGTGGGGGCGACGGGGTGGGAGTGGGTGAACCCGCCGTGGGTGTGCTCCACGGTGTGGGGGTGGGAGTGGGCGTCCGGGTGGTCGTGGCTGTGGTCGTGCGCGTGACTGTGGCCGTGGTCGTGCCGGCTGTGCTCGTGGTCGTGCTTGTGGTCGTGGTGGTGACCGTGGTCGTGGTCGGGTGTGTGGCGGTGCGCGTGCCCGTGCGCAGGGGGGTGCGTACGGTTCCGCAGGGCCCGGCGTACGAGGCTGGCGCCCGCCAGGGTGACCAGGACCCCGCTCGCGACGCCGAGCCAGGCGATCACCGACGGGCCCGCCGCCGAGCCGGCCGTCACCAGCAGGCCGAGGGCGACCACGCCCAGCGTGTGGGTGACCGTCACCGAGGCGGCCAGCGGCAGGACGTCCTTCATCCGGGCCCGCCCGCCCCGGGCGGCGGCCGTCGCGGCCATGATGGTCTTGCCGTGGCCCGGGGCGAGCGCGTGCATCGCGCCGAGGGCGACGGCGATGAGCAGCGCGAGCGCGGCGAACCCGGCGGTGAGGTCGTGCCGGGCCACGAGGTCGTCCAGGGCGCGGGTCCACCGGTCGGCGCCGCGCGGCAGGACGGAGGCGGCCGGGGCGTCGCTCCGCGCGCTGTCGCCGGCACCGGCCAGGGCGGGACCGCCGGGCCGCACCCGCAGGGACGCGCTCGCGGTGTCGGCCGGGGAGGACAGCAACTCCTGCGGATAGCGGGTCAGTTCCCGGGAGACCGACTCCTTCGGCACGTTCGACGCGGTGAGTGTCATACGGTCGCCGCGCGCGGTGATCTCCCGCCAGCCCGGGCCGGAGGAGGCGCCCGCGCCGCGGAAGCCGATGGCCACGGTGTCCCGGCCGGGCAGGGGAGCGGTGAGCCGGCACTCCACGCGCAGGGTGTCGAGCCCGGCCTGACCGGGCCGCACGCGCGCGTGGCCGCTCACGGCGGTGAGCGGCACCGCCCGCCCGTCGACGGTGACCTCGCTGTCCTGCGCGGCCCGCGCGCACCGCTGCCGGGCCCACATCGTCAGGCCGAGCCGCTCGACGTCCGGCTTGGCCTGGGTCGCGGGGATCTCGGCGAGGTCCTCGACGTGGTGGACGCGCAGTTCGGCCGGGGCGGCCACCAGGCCGTCGTAGCGGTTGACGGTGAAGTTGCCGAGCGGATGCGCACTGGCACCGCCGGCGGGCAGGAGGGTGAGCGCACCGGCGGCCGTGAGCACGGCCGCCGCGGCGGTGAGCAGTCGGCGGGGCGTCACCGGGAGGTCTCCAGATCCTTCAGGGCCGTACGTGCCTCGCGCGCGCCGAGCGGCGAGAAGCCGGGGTTCAGCTTCAGCGCGGCGCCCAGGTGCGCGCGGGCCTCCTTCTCGTGGCCGGCGGCGCGTTCGATCACGCCCCGGTGGTAGAGGAACACGGCGTTGCGGTAGCCGGTGGCCGTGGCCCGGCGGGCATACGGCAGGGCCTCCGCGTCGCGGCCGTTGACGTGCAGGGCCCAGGCCAGGGCGTCGGCGGTGTGCACGGTGTGACGGCGCTGCCACTCGGCGCGGGCCGCCCGCAGGGCCTCCTTCCTGTCGCCGTGGTCGGCGGCGGCCAGGGCGGTGTCGAGGTCCGTCCTGACGCCGCCCGCACGGGCCAGGGCCGTCCAGGCGTCGACGAGGGCGTACTGGTCGCGGGCCCTGGCCCGGTCCCCGTCGGCGCCGCGCGCCTCGTACAGCTCGCCGAGGGCGACCAGCGGGCCGGGCAGCGGTGTCCGGGCCACGACCCGCTCCAGGCCCGTCACGGCGGCCGCCCGGTCACCGCTCGCGGCCTGGGCCCGGGCGCGGCCCTCCAGGGCGGGCAGGTACTCCTCGTCCGCGGCCAGGGCCCGCGCGTAGTACCGCAGGGCCGTGTCGTAGTCGCCCTGGCTCCAGGCGAGCTGGCCCAGGGCGGTGGCGACGTACGCCACGTCCGCGGGGGAGGCCGCACCGGCGAGCGCCTGCTCCAGCACGCGCCGCGCACCGCTGACGTCCCCGCGCAGCTCGCGCACGTAGGCGTACCGCGTGAAGACCGGCACGCCCGGCTTCCTGTCGTCGGCGGTGTCGGCGGCCCGGGCCGCGTCCCCGTACCGGCCCAGCTCGACGAGGGCGTCGATACGGGAGCACAGGGCGCGCTCGCTGTACGGGTTGCGCTTCAGGGCCCGGTCGGCGTACGTCAGGGCGCCGGTGAAGTCGTGCCGGGCGGCGGCGAGAGCGGCGCGGCCTGCCAGGGCCTGGTCGTTGCCGGGCTGCAGGTCCAGGGAGCGCTTCAGGGCCCGCTCGGCCTGCGGGTAGCGGGACGGGTCGCCCTTGGTACGGGCCTGCTCCACGTAGGCGAGCCCGAGGGTGGCCCAGGCGCCGAAGTCGCGGGGCTGGGCGCGCAGATGGCTCTGCAGGGAGCGGATGGCCGTGTCCAGGTCCGCGCCCAGCGGCGTGCCGGGAGCCGCCGGGGCCGAGACGGGGGCTTCCCGGCCGCCGTCCCGTGCCGCTCCGGCGGCGACGGCACCGGCGGTCATCGCCACCGCCAGGAGCGCGGCGCACCCGGCCAGCCGGCCGGCCCGCCATCGCCGCCCTGCGGCGGCGAACCGCCGCAGGGCGGTGACGCGCTGCTCGGCCGGGGTGCCCGCTTCCGGGCCGGGCTCGGCGCTGCCCGGGGGTTCGGCGGGCACCCCGGCGGGACGGGGGTCCGCGTCCGCCCGCGCTGTCCCGGCGGTACGACTGCCCGCAGCCGGGTCGTGCTGGTGCTTCGAAGGGCTGTCGTCGGTGCGCCCGGGCATGCCTCTCCTCGGTCGGATGGTTCGGCTGAGTCGGCGGCGCGGCCCGCCGTGGGGGATGGGGTGGACGGGCCGCGCCTGTCGGTGGGGGAGCGGGGGGACTAGTACGCCCGCTGCCGCATGCGGCGCCACCACAGCAGGCCGCCCCCGACCAGCAGGACACCGGCGGCGCCCGCGCCCGCGGACAGGGCGATCACGCCGGTGTCGCCGGAGCCGGCGGCGCCGGCCGGCTGGAGCGCGTCGCCCAGCTGGCTGCGGACGTCGTTGCCGCTGTCGACGCCCTTGGCGAGCGGACCGCGCGAACCCTCCGTCGGCAGGGCGACGTACGGGAAGGCCTTCTCGAACTCCTTGTCGTTGGCGTCCACCGCGTCGCCCAGGTCGTTCTTCGCGCCGACCAGTTCGCCCTCGACGACCTGGAGCGCGGCGTCGATGACGTCGTCGGTGAGGCGACGGCCGTTCGGGAAGCCCGCGTTGTCGCCGTCGAGGACACCGAGGCGCTTGGGCTCGGCGGCCGGCTTGATGGAGGTGTTGAGGCGCAGCTGCTCCGACGGGGTCACGTGCGGCGGCTGGTTGAGGTCCTTGACGCCCTTGAGGAACACGTCGACCAGGTCGTTGCGGGGCTCGGCCGGAGCGGGGATCTTGTAGATCGCCTCGATGAGCTTGGGCAGCTCGGGGTTGGTGACGTTCTTCAGGAACTGGGCGTCGTCCTTCGGCGCGGACGCGTTGAACCTGTCCTTGTCCTTGAGGGGGTTGACGACCTCGTTCACCAGCGGGTTGCCCAGCCGCGAGACCTGACGGAAGTGCCCCTGGGCGTTCATGCGCTGGGTGGTGGACCAGATCCCGACGACCGGCTGGTGCATCGACTCGGTGATCAGGTGGTTCGGGACCTGCAGGGCGATGGAGTTGACGTTGTAGCCCTTGAGGGTGTCGTTGCCGACCTCGGAGAGGTTCCCGCCGTACAGCAGGTCGAAGACCCGCAGGTCGAGGAAGAACGGGTCGTCGGCCTGCCCGGCGAAGGTGGCCGCGCCGCCCGCGAGCTGGTGCACGGCCTGCTTGCGCAGCGTGCCGTAGTCCGGCATGGAGGCCTTGCCCACGTTCGACGGCGCCACCGGCACATCGTCGGCGATCTTCGTCCGGGACACCGGGTACTGGTTCTTCAGGCGCACCAGCTCGATGTCGTACGTCTGCGTGATGTTGAGGTCGGGGTCGTCCAGGCTGGTGACCGGGCCCGTGTTGTAGAGGAACGTCTTCTTGTTCTTGACGTGTGTCTTGAACGTGTACCGGAAGACCAGATCCTCCTTCGCGTCGCCGTTGCTGTCGATGCGCAGGTCGTACTGGGCGTCCTCGGCGAAGGTGAAGAAGTTCGGCCCGCCGGCCGGCTCCTCGAACGGGATCCAGTTCGCGATGATGGTCGTCGTGTCCGGCTTGTCCGGGCTGACGAACGCGTACACGTCCGTGTTGTCGTACTGCGGGGTCCCCGAGATCAGCGGGGCCTCCCGGTGGCTGGAGGCGGAGGCCGCCTCAGGTTCCAGCGCGGTCACACCGGCGGCTGCGAGCCCTCCGGCGGCGAGCGCCCCACAGATCAGGGTCGCGATGCCGCGAAGTCCCGCACCGGTCCTGGGAAAAGGTGTCATGCCGTCCGTCCTCAGTGCCAACTTGCCTGACGCACCGGGATTCGGAGCCGGTGCCGGGGCGGATTGGTCGCGTCGCCGAAGTTTTTCGAACGCGTTCCGCCGCAGTCGTCCTTACGCATGCCGCACCGGCTTTTCTCACTGCTCGACCCGCGTTTTCGGCTTTCCGGTCCGTACTTCCTTCCGGAGACGTGTGCGCCGCGCCTGCCTGGTGCGGGTGAGGGGACGGTGGGATGCCTCGGGTGAGGGGACGGCTCGCGTGCGGTCGCGGAGAGGGGGACCGAGTGGAGGCGGACGAGTTGCTGCTGCGTGTGGCGGGCGGTGACCAGCTGGCGTTCGAGCAGCTGTACGCACTGGTGTCCGGACCGGTGTACGGGCTCGTACGGCGCGTGCTGCGCGACCCGGCCCAGTCGGAGGAGGTGGCCCAGGAGGTGCTGCTGGAGACGTGGCGGTCCGCCGCCCGGTTCGACCCCGGCCGGGGCAGCGCGCTGTCCTGGATCCTCACCCTCGCGCACCGTCGCGCCGTCGACCGGGTGCGCAGTGCCCGCGCGGCCGGCGAACGCGAACAGCGCGAGGCGCAGCGCTCCCACCACCCCGCCTTCGACCACGTCTCCGAGGAGGTCGAGGCCGGACTGGAACGCGAGTGGGTGCGCCGCTGCCTGGACCGGCTCACCGCCCTGCAGCGCCAGTCCGTCACCCTCGCCTACTACGAGGGCTACACCTACCGTGAGGTGGCCGAGCGGCTCTCCCTGCCGCTGGGCACGGTCAAGACCCGGATGCGCGACGGACTGACCCGGCTGCGCGACTGCCTGGGAGGCGCCGCATGAGCCTGCTGGACCGGCTGCTGCGCCGCGAGGACCCGCACTCGCTGGCCGCGCCCTACGCGCTGGACGCCCTGGAGGCGGCCGAGCGCGTCCGCTTCGAAAGACACCTGCGCGGCTGCGACCGCTGCGCCGCCGAGGTGCGGGAGCTGACCGAGGACGCCGTCCGGCTCGCCTGGTCCACGGCCGCCCCGCCGCCGGCCGCGCTGCGCGACCGGGTGCTGGCGGCCGTACGGACCACGCCGCAGGATCCGGCGCCGGGGCACACCCCCCGGTTGCCGCCCCATGTGTGGGGCGCCCAGCCGCCGCGCGCCCGGGCCCGTGCCGCCCGCCGCCGGCCCCTGTTCGCGCCGTTCGCCACGGTGACGGCCGCCGCGGCCCTGGTCGTCGCCGCGCTGTTCGCCGTCCAGGCGCACCGGACCGAGGACCAGCTGACCGCCGAACGCGACCGGGCGCGTGAGATCGCCCACGTTCTCGCGGCGCCGGACGCGCGGGCGAGCTCCGGCCGGGACGCCGGGGGCGGCACGATCGCAGTGATCGCCTCCGTGTCGGAGGGACGTGCGGTCGTCACCCTCGGCGGTCACGGCACCCTGCCGCACGGTCGTGTGCACCAGCTGTGGCTCATGCGCCCCGGCGCGCAACCGCGCTCCCTCGGGCTCTTCGACGGCGACACGCCTCTGCTCGCCTCCGGACTCGAGAAGTCCGCGACGTCACTCGCCGTGACGGTCGAACCTGACGGTGGTTCACCCCGGCCCACCAGCCAGCCCATTGTCCAACTCGCCCTGAAATCGGTCGGATTCGGAGAGTAATCAATCGGACATCGTCAACCCCCTTATGGGGAAGGTGTTTCCTGTGACCGCGATACACGCGTGCTCCACCGGGGCGATAGGGTTAACCTGCCCGGGCCGGGTGGACTCGTACGGGTGGGGAGTGACATGGAGCAGATAACAGTGCGCAGCAGGGCCAGGGTCCCTGCGATCACCTGCGGGAGCAGCGCGACCAGTTCGCGCCTCGACCGCCATCTGTCGGTGCTGGCGGGACCGGCGGTCCCGCAGCGGGAGACGATCGAGGCGACCTCGCTGATGCGTGAGCTGACGGCGCGTGACACCACGCACGACCGCAGCGGCAGGCTCGCGCGCATGCGCCGCGTCTCGCTGTTCGCGCCGCTGCGCCGACTGCGCCGTTCGCTGTTCGGCGGCCACTAGGGCGCCCGGGCGAGGCCCGCGACCAGGCAAGTCGCACCATCCCCGGCGCAGCGCTGCGCACGCTCGTCCGTCATTCCCACGGCACGCAGCCACGCCACGGTGCACTCCCGGACGCGGGCACCTCGCACCCCCTCCGGCACCGCCTCCCCGCCCGGCGGTGACCGGGGGCTTCGCTCAGTCGCGGGTCGCCTGACCTGCTTCACCGCTCCCCGTGCGCGTACCGACGCACGGCGAGCGACGCGAACACCGCCAGGAGTACGGCACACCACGCCGGCACCCCCCCGTGACGGGGCGCGCCACCGGCCACGGCGCCCGGTCCGGCACGGGAGTATTCCGGCCGGCGCTCGAACGGGTGCTGGGCGCCTTCGACCCCGACCCGTCACAGCAGGGCGAGTTGCCCCTCCGGGCCCTCCTCGGGTCCGTCGAGCACCGAGGCCGGCCTGCGGGACACGTCCGGGACCGGGAGCACACCCGCCTTCTCCAGCTCCGCCGTCGTGATCGGGTCCGGGGCCGTCAACGCTTCCTGCTGGGGCCGCAGTTCGGCGAGCAGGGCCAGGACCGTGATCAGCTCCAGGAGCTCGGAGGTCCAGGTCTGCGGCCAGGCCGCCGGGCGGATCGCCGCCAGGGTGCCCGGCTCCGGCTGCGCCGTGCGGGCCGTGAACCACTGCTCCAGCACCCGGGCTCCGGCCACCTCGAAGTCCCAGGCCCCGGGCGGCACCGGCGAGATCCGGCCCTCGTCCAGGAACAGGGCCTCCTCGTCACGGTCGTAGCGCAGGGTCAGAGGACGGGGCGGCAGCGGGGCGCGGACGTAGGGGCGACGGCCGCCCGGCAGCTTCGGGCGTTCGCCGTCGCGGCGCATCAGCCACAGCATCCGGCGGCCCACCGCCACGCCCCGCGCCCAGGCGTCGGCGTCCCCGGTGAGCGGCACGGTCAGGCCGGGGCGTGCCATCGCCGTGCACCAGGCCAGCACGTCCATCGGGGTGGGCCGCGCGCCCAGCCGGGCGCCCAGGTGCTCCAGCAGCCCGGGGGCGAGGTTGGGTTCGGTGCCGCCCGGGCGGCGGTACAGCGGGCGGATGCGGCCGGCGCGCAGCACGGGCAGCAGGGACGTCGCCAGCAGCGGCGGACCCGGGGCCTGGCTCTCCACCACGAAGACCTGGTGCCCGTCCGCCACCCGCCACAGCTCCGGGCGGGCCGCGTCGATGAGGCGGTGGTCGGGGATCAGCCACTGCTCGTCGAAGGGGCCGTGCAGCACGCGCACCGGCGGCGGGCAGGGGCCCGAGGCGCGGGCCAGTCTCCCGGTGCCGGTGGACTGGCCCGGCAGCTGCCCCACCGCCGTGTGCGGCGTGCGGGCGCGCGTCGGCTGGAACAGGGTCTCGCGGTGCGGCCCCTCGGCCTTGACCAGCGCGTCCCAACGGGCCTTCAGGGAGGCCGCGTCGGGGGCCGCCGGCCAGCCCCGGCCGAGCCGCGGCGGTGCGACGGACCACGGCATGAGGTCCGCCAGCGGCGGAGCGTCGTCGTGCGTCACGCTGGGCATCGTAGAGCCTGGTCGCGGCAGGCGGGTCAGGTGGCGTCCAGGGTCACCGTGAAGGAGAAGCGGTCGCCGCGGTAGTGGATGACGGCCACGTCCAGGGCGCGGCCGCCCGCGTCATAGGTGATGCCCGTGTAGTGCAGGATCGGGCTGAGCAGCGGCACGTCGAGCAGCCGGGCCGTCTCCGGGTCCGCGAGCCGGGCCTCGACCGTGTCCGTGATGCGGCTGATGTCCGCCCCGACGACATCCCGCAGCACCTTGGTCATCGGCCACCGGGCCAGGTCCTCCGGGTCGATACGGGCGGCGAGTTCGGGGCGGACGTAGTTGCGGGCGTGGTTGGTCGGCTCGCCCGTCTTCTCGTCGCTGCGCAGCCGGTGGTACGCCGCCACCTCGGTCAGATCCGGGAAGTGCTCGGCGAGTTCGGCCGGCACCGGGGCGGGGCCGTGCTCCAGCAGCTCGGTCGTCATGCCCGACTGCTGGGCCACGATCGCGTCCACCGAGCCCAGCAGCCGCACCGGGGCGGTACGCCGCGCGCCGGGCTCGATGAACGTGCCGCGCCGGCGGTGCCGGCTGATCAGCCCCTCGTCCTCCAGCTCCTTCAGCGCCTGCCGCATGGTCAGCACGCTCACCCCGTAGTGCCCGGCCAGCTGCTCCTCGGTGGGCAGGCGCAGCGGGTCCTGGGGCGAGCGGCCGAGGATCGAGGCGCGCAGCGACTGCGACACCTGGTACCACAGCGGCAGCTTGCGGTTCAGGACGATCGAGTCCGGGGCGAAGGAGGTCACGGCTGATATCCGTACCGGGCGGGGCCGTTCAGTGCAACGTGCCGTCCGAGGGGCGGAAGTGCCGCTCAAGGCCCTGCCACACGTCGTCGTAGCGCTGTTGCAGGTGCTCGGCCCGCACCGCCTGCGGGGTCAGCGTCACCGGCCAGCGGGTCTCGAACATGAACGCCAGCCCGTCGTCGATCTTCTGCGGCCTCAGCTCGGCGGCGCTGGCCCTCTCGAACGTCTCCCGGTCCGGGCCGTGCGCCGACATCATGGTGTGCAGCGAACCGCCGCCCGGCACGAAACCGCCTTCTCCGGCCGTCTTGGCGTCGTAGGCACCCTCGATGAGGCCCATGTACTCGCTCATCACGTTCCGGTGGAAGTACGGCGGCCGGAAGGTGTCCTCGCCCACCAGCCAGCGCGGCGCGAACACCACGAAGTCGGCGTTCGCCAGGCCCGGGGTGTCGGACGGGGAGGTCAGCACCGTGAAGATCGACGGGTCGGGGTGGTCGTAGGAGATGGTGCCCAGCACGTTGAAGCGGCGCAGGTCATAGGCGTAGGGCACATAGTTGCCGTGCCAGGCGACCACGTCGAGGGGGGAGTGGTCGTAGGTGGCCGTCCAGAGGTTGCCGCAGAACTTGTTCACCACCTCCACCGGGCCCTCGACGTCCTCGTAGGCGGCGACCGGGGCCCGGAAGTCCCGGGGATTGGCCAGTCCGTTGGCGCCGATCGGGCCGAGGTCGGGGAGGCGGAACGGGGCGCCGTAGTTCTCGCACACATAGCCCCGGGCCGACTCGTCCAGCAGCTCCACACGGAAGCGGACTCCACGAGGAATGAGCGCGACATGGCTCGGCTCCACATGCAGCAGGCCGAACTCCGTGCGCAGCAGCAGCCCCCCGCGCTCCGGGACGATGAGCAGCTCGCCGTCGGCGTCGCTGAAGACACGGTCCATGGAGGCGTTGGCGTGGTACAGGTGCACGGCCATGCCGCTGCGCTGGGTCACGTCGCCGTTGCCGCCCAGCGTCCACAGGCCCTTGAGGAAGTCGGTGCCCGGCTCGGGCTCCGGCAGCGGGTCCCAGCGCAGGCGGTTGGGGTCGGGCACCGTCTCCCGGAAGGGCGCGGTGCGGATCGAGCCGTTGCCGGTGCGGGCGAACGCCGGGTGCGCGGCCGACGGGCGGATCCGGTACAGCCAGGAGCGGCGGTTGTGCGCCCGCGGCTCGGTGAAGGCCGTGCCGCTGAGCTGCTCCGCGTACAGCCCGAGCGGAGCGCGCTGGGGTGAGTTGCGGCCCTCGGGCAGGGCGCCCGGGACGGCCTCGGAGCTGTGCTCGTTGCCGAAGCCGGACAAATAGGTCAGGCCTTCGGCGGTCTTGCGCGCCTCGTCCCCGCTCATGATCACTGCTCCCTCGCAGAACCCGATTCCTATGGGACACCGTAGGATTGCGTTTTCGCGGGCGCAAGGGGGCGGCAGGCCGGGTTCGGCGGGGTGGCCGGCGCGGATGAGTGGAACGTGCACGTGCTTGCGTACTGGGGGTGAGGTTCACCGGACCGCCCCGGAAAGGCATGATGATGCGCGTGCCCCATGCGACATCGCTCCGCCGTGCGCCCGTGCAGCGGCGCAGCGCCGAACGGCTGACCAGGATTCTCGACGCCTGCGCCGACCTCCTCGACGAGGTGGGCTACGACGACCTGAGCACGCGTGCCGTCGCCCAGCGCGCCGGTGTGCCCATCGGCTCCGTCTACCGGTTCTTCGGCAACAAGCGGCAGATGGCCGACGCGCTGGCCCAGCGCAACCTGGAGCGGTACTCCGAGCGGGTCGCCGAGCGGCTGCGCGGAACGGGTGACGGTGGCTGGCGCGCGGCCCTGGACGCCGTGCTCGACGAGTACCTCGACATGAAGCGCACCGCGCCCGGCTTCTCCCTGGTCGACTTCGGCAACCAGATACCGGTCGGCTACCGCCACGAGCCGAACCACCGGGTGGCCGACCGCATGACCGACCTGCTCTCCGGCTACCTCGGGCGCGAGACCGACGAGGATCTGCGGTGCACCTTCCTCGTCGCCGTCGAGACCGCCGACACCCTGGTCCACCTGGCCTTCCGGGTGGCGCCGCAGGGCGACGAGAAGATCATCGCCGAGATGCGGGAGATGCTGCGGGCGTATCTGGCCCGCGTGCTGGACTGACGGGGGCGGGTGCCCGGCTTGTGCCGGGCTGACGGGGGCGGGTTCCCGGCTTGTGCCGGGCTGACGGGGTGCGGGCGTATTCGGCCCGTGTGCTGGAGTGGTCGGGTGCGGGCGCGTCTGGCCCGCTGCTGGACTGACGTTTGGCGGCTCGGGGCTGGCGCTGGACGGCGGGCTCCGGGGTTTCGGGCTCGTGTTGGATCGGTGGCTGCAGGATCCCCGGTTCGTGCTGGACCGACGCGCTGAGAGGTTCCGCTCGTGCAGGCCCTCCCACGGCGTGCATACCAGTCGGTATGCTCGGCGCGACCGCGCGTCACCGCTGCCGCCGACCTCCGGGAGGTCCCGTGTCCCGCACCGCCCTGCGTATCTGTCCCCTGTGCGAGGCCACCTGCGGCCTCACCCTGACCATCGAGGGCACCCGGGTCACCGGCGCCCGCGGCGACCGAGACGACGTGTTCAGCAAGGGCTTCGTCTGCCCCAAGGGCGCCGCCTTCGGGGCCGTCGACGCCGACCCCGACCGGCTGCGCGCCCCGCTCGTCCGCCGGGACGGCGAGCTGCGCGAGGCCAGCTGGGAGGAGGCCTTCGACGCCGTCGCGGCCGGCCTTCGCCCGGTCGTCGAGCGGCACGGCCCGCACGCCGTCGGGGTCGTGCTCGGCAACCCCAACGTGCACACCATGGCCGGGGCCCTCTACCCGCCGCTGCTCATCGCCGGGCTCGGCACGCGCAGCGTCTTCACCGCCTCCACGGTCGACCAGATGCCCAAGCACGTCTCCAGCGGCCTGCTGTACGGCGACGCCCTCGCCATCCCCGTGCCCGACCTGGACCGCACCGACCACCTGCTGCTGATCGGCGCCAACCCGCTGGAATCCAACGGGAGCCTGTGCACCGCCCCCGACTTCCCGGGCCGCCTCAAGGCCCTGAAGGCGCGCGGCGGCACCCTCACCGTCATCGACCCGCGGCGCACCCGCACCGCGCGGCTCGCCGACCGGCACCTCGCGATCCGGCCCGGCACGGACGCCCTGCTGCTCGCGGCGATGGCGTACGTGCTGTTCGAGGAGGACCTCGTGGACCTCGGCGACCTGGCCCCGCACGTCGAGGGCGTCGAGGAACTCGCCGAGGAGCTGAGGGACTTCACGCCCGAGGCCGTCGCCGGTGCCTGTGACGTCGCCGCCCCCGTGATCCGTACGCTGGCCCGCGAGCTCGCCGCCGCGCCCACCGCCGCCGTCTACGGCCGCATCGGCAGCTGCACCGTTCCGCACGGCACCCTGGCCAGCTGGCTCGTCGACGTGCTCAACATCCTCACCGGCAACCTCGACCGCCCCGGCGGCGCCCTCTTCCCGCAGGCCGCCACCGACAGGACACCGCGCCCCGCCGGACCCGGGCGCGGCTTCGCGCTCGGCCGTTGGCGCTCCCGGGTGAGCGGACACCCCGAAGCGAAGGGGGAGTTGCCGCTCGCCGCCCTCGCCGAGGAGATCGACACCGCCACCGGCGAGGGCGAGCCGGTCCGCGCCCTGGTCGCCGTCGCCGCCAACCCGGTGCTCTCCGCGCCCGACGGCGACCGCCTCGACAAGGCGCTGGCCTCCCTCGACTTCATGGTGAGCGTCGACCCGTACCTCAACGAGACCTCCCGCCACGCCCACGTCGTACTGCCGCCGCCCCCGCCCTCCCAGAGCCCGCACCACGACTTCGCCTTCAACGCCCTGGCGGTGCGCAACCAGGTCCGCTACACCCGCCCCGCCGTCCCCCTGGAGCCCGGCCGCATGGCCGAGACGGAGATCCTGGCCCGGCTGGTCCTCGCCGCCACCGGCATGCACGGCACCGACCCGGCGGCCGTCGACCAGCTGGTCGTGGACCAGACCCTCGGCAAGGCGGTCATGGAGCCGCACTCCCCGGTGCACGGCCGCGACCCGCGCGAGCTCGCCGCACAGCTCACCGGCGTAAGCGGCCCCGAGCGCCGGCTGGACCTGATGCTGCGCCTGGGCCCCTACGGCGACGGCTTCGGCGTACGGCCGGACGGACTGAACCTCGCAAAGCTGCTCGCCCACCCGCACGGCATCGACCTCGGGCCGCTGCGGCCCCGCCTGCCGCAGCCGCTGAAGACCAGGAGCGGGAAGGTGGAGCTGCTGCCACGCCCGATCGCCGACGACCTGCCTCGGCTGCGGCGGGCGCTGCGGGAACGCCCGGCCGGGCTGGTGCTGGTCGGCCGCCGCCACCTGCGGTCCAACAACAGCTGGATGCACAACGTGCCGGCCCTCACCGGCGGCTCCAACCGCTGCACCCTGCACCTCCACCCGCGAGACGCCGAGCGGCTCGGCGTGCGGGACGGGGAACCCGCGCGCGTGCGAGGCGCCGGGGGAGAGGTCACCGTGCCCGCCGAGGTCACCGACGCCGTACGGCCGGGCGTGGTGAGCCTGCCGCACGGCTGGGGGCACGACCGGCCCGGCACCCGGCTGCGCCATGCCGCCACCGACCCCGGCGTCAACGTCAACCAGCTCCTCGACGGCAGCCTTCTGGACCCCCTGTCGGGCAACGCGGTCCTCAACGGCGTGCCGGTCGAGGTCGCCCCGGTGGCCGAAACCGTTAGGGCGGCGACCTGCGCAAAGCCGTGACCAGGAGTTTTGCGCTTATTGCTCGCATGTCAACGTCTTGTTAACGCCGCTTGACCGCACCTAACGTCTCGGACACCGCCGGCCCTGGTGGGATGTTCAAGGGCGAACGTTAGGTATCCACTCATGCTGACCCTCCTCGGCTTCGCCATGATCGCGACCTTCCTGGTCCTGATCATGCTGAAGAAGATGTCGCCGATCGCGGCGCTCGTGCTGATCCCCGCGCTGTTCTGCGTGTTCGTCGGCAAGGGCGCCCACCTCGGCGACTACGTCATCGACGGCGTGACCAGCCTCGCCCCCACCGCGGCGATGCTCATGTTCGCGATCGTCTACTTCGGCGTGATGATCGACGTCGGTCTCTTCGACCCGGTCGTCCGCGGGATCCTCAGGTTCTGCAAAGCGGACCCGATGCGGATCGTCGTCGGCACCGCCGTGCTCGCCGGGATCGTCTCGCTCGACGGTGACGGCTCCACCACCTTCATGATCACCGTCTCGGCGATGTACCCGCTGTACAAGCGCCTGAAGATGAGCCTGGTCGTGATGACCGGTGTCGCCGCGATGGCCAACGGCGTGATGAACACGCTGCCTTGGGGCGGCCCGACCGCCCGCGCCGCGACCGCGCTGAAGCTCGACGCCGGCGACATCTTCGTGCCGATGATCCCGGCCCTCGGCGTCGGTCTGCTCTTCGTCTTCGGTCTGTCGTACGTGCTCGGCGTGCGCGAGCGCCGCCGGCTCGGCGTGCTGACGCTGGACGAGGTGCTGGAGGAGGAGACGGAGTCCGAGACCGTCCTGGTGGGCGCCGGCGGCCCCGGCGACGGCAGGGTCTCCCTGCGCAAGGGCGCGCCCACGGGCGGCGCGGGAGCCGGCGCCGATGACCCGGGGGCGCACGAGGAGCCCGAGGAGGGCATGCAGGTCCTCGACCCCGACCGGCCCACCCTGCGCCCGAAGCTGTACTGGTTCAACGCGCTGCTCACGGTCGCCCTGCTCACCGCCATGATCATGGAGTGGCTGCCGATCCCGGTGCTGTTCCTGCTCGGCGCCGCGCTCGCGCTGACCGTCAACTTCCCGCACATGCCCGACCAGAGGGCCCGCCTCGGCGCCCACGCCGAGAACGTCCTCAACGTCTCCGGCATGGTCTTCGCCGCCGCCGTCTTCACCGGCGTGCTCCAGGGCACCGGCATGGTGGACCACATGGCCAAGTGGGTCGTCGGCAACATCCCCGACGGGATGGGACCGCACATGGCGGTCGTGACCGGCCTGCTGAGCATTCCGTTCACGTACTTCATGTCCAACGACGGCTTCTACTTCGGCATCCTGCCGGTCCTCGCCGAGGCGGGCCACGCGCACGGCGTCTCCTCCCTGGAGATCGCCCGCGCCTCGCTCGTCGGTCAGCCGCTGCACATGTCGAGCCCGCTCGTCCCGGCCGTGTACGTCCTGGTCGGCATGGCCAAGGTCGAGTTCGGCGACCACACCAGGTTCGTCGTCAAGTGGGCCGCGCTGACCTCGCTGGTGGTGCTCGGCGCGGGGATCCTGTTCGGCATCATCTGACCCGCCCCCACGATCAGGGAGGACACGACCATGGGGCCCGGTGGGAACCGCGGCTGGTTGCTCCGCCTCGTCATCGCCTTCAGCTTCGCGCAGGGGGCGGTGTCGATGGCCCGGCCCGCCGTCTCCTACCGGGCCCTCGCGCTGGGCGCCGACGAGCGGGCCGTCGGTGTCATCGCGGGTGTGTACGCCCTGCTCCCGCTGTTCGCCGCCGTGCCGCTGGGCCGCCGTACCGACCACGGCCGCTGCGCGCCCCTGCTGCCCGCCGGGGTCGTGCTCATCTCCGGCGGCTGCGTGCTGAGCGGCCTCGCCGGCTCCCTGTGGGCGATGGCGCTGTGGAGCGGCGTGATGGGCCTCGGCCACCTCTGCTTCGTCATCGGCGCCCAGTCGCTGGTCGCCCGGCAGTCGGCACCGCACGACCAGGACCGCAACTTCGGCCACTTCACCATCGGTGCCTCGCTCGGCCAGCTGATCGGCCCCGTGGCGGCGGGCGCGGTGATCGACGGCCGGGACATGGCGGGCACCAGCGCCCTCGCCCTGCTGGCCGCGGGTGCCGGGGGAGCGGTGGCGCTCACCTCCCTGTGGCGGATCGAGCACCGCCGCACGTCCCCCACGTCCCGTACGGCGGCGGCCGGCCGCGTCCCCGTGCACCGCATCCTGCGCGCCCGGGGCGTCCCCGCGGGCATCCTCATCAGCCTCTCCGTGCTGTCCGCGACCGACATCCTCACCGCCTACCTGCCGGTGGTCGGCGAGCACCGGGGCATCGCCCCGTCCGTCATCGGCCTCCTGCTCAGCCTCCGGGCGGCGGCGACCATCGCGTGCCGCCTGGTCCTGACGCCCCTGCTGAGGCTGCTCGGCCGCCCCTGGCTGCTGACGCTCACCTGCCTGCTGGCGGCCCTGCTCTGCGCGGGCATCGCGCTGCCGGTGCCGGTGTGGGCGCTGGCCGTGATCCTCGCCGCCCTGGGTTTCTGCCTGGGCGTCGGCCAGCCGCTGTCCATGACCACGGTGGTCCGGGCGGCACCCGACGGCGCCCGCTCCACGGCCCTCGCCCTGCGCCTGACCGGCAACCGCCTCGGCCAGGTCGCGGCCCCGGCGGCCGCGGGCCTGGTCGCGGGCCTCGCGGGCGTGGCGGCCCCGTTCGTGATGCTGGGGGCCCTGCTGTTGCTGTCGGCGGCCACAGGCCTGCGCGCGCCGGGTGACCCGCCCGAGTCGGCGACGGTCCCCGAGCCGTCGCGCCGGCACCGGGCCGGCACCGGTCACTGAACCGGGGGAGCGGCGTTCGAGGCAGGGCCGGGCGCCGGCTCCTCCAGCGCCGGGCCCTCCCCCCTGGCGAGGGCGACCACCCCCGCGGCGACCAGCCCGATGCCGAGCAGTTCCGGCAGCAGCCACCAGCCGGTCCGCACGTGTTCCTCGTACACCACGACGCCGAGCAGAAAGCTCACCGTGGCGTCACCGAGGGTGAGCGCGGGCTGCGACGCCACCAACGGCCCGCCCTGCATGGCGTGTTCCAGCAGCAGCACGGCGCAGACGCCCGCCACGGCGAAGCCGTACGTCTGCCAGGCGGTGAGGAACGCGCCGATGCCGTCCTCGGCGAGGATGTGCGTCGCCGTCTTCATCAGACCGGCCGTCACCGCGAAGCAGACCGCGGTGGCCGCGCCGAGGCAGCCGGCGCGAGCCGGGCCCGGAGGTCTTCTCAGCCCCGCCGCCGCCAGGACGAGGACCGCGGCGGCGCACGTGGCCAGCACGGGCAGCCAGCGGTCGAGGGCCACGTGCGTGCGGTTGCCGTCGGGCGAGGCCGACACGAGCGCCGTTCCCAGTCCGGCGACGACCAGGGACGCGGCCAGCAGCAGGGCGCCGGGCAGCCGCCTGCCGCCGATGGCCGAGGCGAACAGCAGCGCGAGCGGCAGTTCGAGGACGAACAGCGGCTGCACGAGCGTGAGCGGCCCGGTGGCGAGCGCCGCCGCCTGGCAGACCCCCGCGGCGACGACGGCCAGGATCCCCCCGAGCCACAGGGGGCGGCGCAGCAGGTCCAGGACCAGCCCGGGACGGAACCCCTCGGACCGGGGCACGGTCAGGGCCGCGCGGCGTTGCAGCACGGTGGCGAGGGCGTCGCTGCACGCGGCCAGCAGCGCGAACACCACCGGGAGCAGGGCGGCCATACCTTGGCTCACCGTCGTCCCGTGCCGGTGACGCCGTCCCGTCCTACGCCTGGACGCGGGAGCGGGGCATGCACAGCGCCCAGATGATGAAACCGTGAACGATGATCAGCACCACGGCCCACACCGGTGCGTGCGGCAGCCACACGAAGTTGGCCACCATGCCGAGGCCGGCCAGCACGATCCCCACGACCCGGGCCCACAGGGCGCCCGTGAGCAGCGCACAGCCGGCGAGCGCCACCACGATGCCGAGGATCAGGTGCAGCCAGCCCCAGCCGGTGAGGCTGAACTGGTAGGTGAAGTCCGGTGTGGCGACGAACACGTCGTCCTGTGCCAGGGCGGCGATGCCCTGGAAGACTCCCATGATCCCACCGAAGATCATCAGAGCCGCCGCGGCGGCGGTCCACCCCGTGGCCCACGGGCTGTCCGTCGCCCAGGGGGGCGTGGCGGGGCGGGCGCGGTGGTCCGATTCGGTCGCGTGGCCGGTCATACGGCGCTCCTCAGGTGCGGTGCGGGCATCGTCCCGTCGGCGGCTCTGGCACGGCCTCCGACTCAGCACCGAGGCTGGCACCGCATCGGTGGCTCGGCATCCCGGCGACCGGCCGCGATCCGCCATTCGGTTGCGCGGGCGATGACATCGTCCCTGTGATGACCATAGGAACATGACAGAGCGGACGTCCCTGGGTGAACCGGATGCCGGGCCGTCGCCCGGCCCGGCCGATCCGTCCTTCGCGGGCGCGGTCTACGGGTCGCTGCTGGCCGCCTCCGTGGTCGCCGGCACCAGCGCCGCCGGCCCGTACGCGCGTGTGGAACTGGTGCTGCTCCTGCTGTGCACCGGCCTCGTGTTCTGGGCCGCGCACACCTACTCCGCCCTGGTCGGCGAGCTGCTCCCGCACCGGCCGCTGACGTGGTCGGGTATCGCCCGGGTCTGCGTCCACGAGTGGCCGATCGCGCAGGCGGCCGTGGCCCCGGCTCTGGCCGTCGCGGTCAGCCCCCTGTTCGGCCTGGGACTGGACGGTGCGGCCTGGCTGGGGCTCGGCGTCGCCGTCGTCCAGCAGGTCTTCTGGGCCAGCGCCGCGGTCCTCAGGGCCGGGGCGTCTCGCCGCGCGGTGGTGTCGGCCGGTTCGGTCAACCTGGCGCTCGGTCTGCTCATCGTCGCCGCCAAGGTGGCGATCCAGCACTGAGACCGCACGGCCGCCCGTCCCGCGTCCGCTCCCCCGACGGCCGCCCGGGCATGCCGCTGCACGCCCGGGAGCCGACACTGGGCCCATGCCCCGATACACCGACGACCGGCCCGCGCAGGGCTGCCGTGTCCTGAGCGGTGCGCCCCGGCCGCTGCCGTCGGCCGGCGCGAGGGCCGGGGACGACAGGGAGTGACCGTGCTGCCCGGATTTCTGACCAGGGCGATCGACGTGCTGCTCGGCCGTCAGGGCCGCTCGCTCCACCTGCGGGCCGCGTGGGCCGCCACGGCCGTGCTGGGGCTGACGGCACTGGCCGGCTCCTGGGCCGTGGTGGCCGCCGAGCACGGTGCCCCCGACGCGAACCTGACGACGTATCCCCGGGCCCTGTGGTGGTCGGTCGAGACGGCGACCACGGTGGGCTACGGGGATTTCTACCCGGTGACGTTGTGGGGCCGCGTCATCGGCGCCGTGGTGATGGTCATCGGCATCACCACGTACGGCATCGGCACCGCCGCTCTGGCGACCTGGTTCGTCGGCCGGGAGGAGCAGCGCCGCCGACGCCTGGCCCGTGCCGAACAGGCCGCGCGGCACATGAGCGGCGAGGCCGTCCGCGCCCTGCACGCCCGCTTCGACGACCTGGAGCGGTTGCTCCTGGCCAGGGAGCGGCCAGGGAGCGGACCGGACGACCCGGGGCTGCCCGGGTGAAGGTCTGCTCCGGGCGCGCGAGACCTCCGGGCGGCTGTCCGGCCGGGGAGTGAGCAGCGGCACAGCCGGGCCGTTCCATGCCTGTGCTGTGATGACCGGGACGTCGGCGTACCGCTCTGGCGCACTAAAACTAACGCCGCTAGTTTGTGTGTCGGACGACGCCGCAGCACGCCCCGGAGGAAGGCACGATGAAGGCACACGACGGCATGTACATCGACGGCGGCTGGCGCCCCGCCGCCGGCCAGGACGTGATCGAGGTCGTCAACCCGGCCGACGAGCAGGTGATCGCCACCGTCCCCGCGGGCACCGCCGAGGACGTCGACGCCGCCGTACGGGCCGCCCGGGCCGCCCTGCGGGGCTGGGCCGCTACGCCGCCCGCCGAGCGGGCCGCGCGGCTGGCCGCGCTGCGGGACGGCCTCGCCGCCCGCGCGGACGAGATCGCCGAGACCGTCACCGCCGAACTGGGCTCGCCCCTGAAGTTCTCGCAGAACGTGCACGCCGCCGTGCCGATCGCCGTGGCGGGCTCCTACGCCGAACTCGCGGCGACGTACGCCTTCGAGGAGAAGACCGGCAACTCGACCGTCTTCCACGAGCCGGTCGGCGTGGTCGCCGCGATCACCCCCTGGAACTACCCTCTCCACCAGATCGTCGCCAAGGTCGCGCCAGCCCTCGCCGCCGGCTGCACGGTCGTGGTCAAGCCCGCCGAGGACACCCCGCTGGTCGCCCAGCTGTTCGCCGAGGCGGTGCACGAGGCCGGCCTCCCGGCGGGCGTGTTCAACCTGGTCACCGGCCTCGGCCCGGTCGCCGGCCAGGCGCTCGCCGAGCACCCGGACGTCGACCTGGTGTCCTTCACCGGCTCCACCGCCGTCGGCCGCCGCATCGGCGCCCTCGCCGCCGGGGCCGTCAAGAAGGTCGCCCTGGAACTGGGCGGCAAGTCCGCCAACGTCATCCTCCCCAGCGCCGACCTCGCCCGGGCGGTCAACGTCGGCGTCGCCAACGTGATGTCCAACTCCGGCCAGACGTGCAGCGCCTGGACCCGGATGCTGGTCCACCGCGACCAGTACGAGCAGGCCGTCGAGCTGGCCGCCACCGCCGCCGCCAAGTACGGCGACCGCATCGGGCCGCTCGTCAACGCCCGGCAGCAAGCCCGGGTGCGCGGCTACATCGACCAGGGCGTCGCCGAGGGCGCCCGCCTGGTCGCCGGCGGCCCCGAGGCGCCGCGCGAGAAGGGCTACTACGTCAGCCCGACTGTCTTCGCCGACGTCACGCCCGAGATGACCATCGCGCAGGAGGAGATCTTCGGCCCGGTCCTGTCGATCCTGCGGTACGAGGACGAGGAGGACGCCCTGCGCATCGCCAACGGCACGGTGTACGGCCTCGCCGGCGCCGTCTGGGCCGGGGACGAGGCCGAGGCGGTGGCGTTCGCCCGCCGCATGGACACCGGCCAGGTCGACATCAACGGCGGCCGCTTCAACCCCCTCGCCCCCTTCGGCGGCTACAAGCAGTCGGGCGTCGGCCGGGAACTCGGCGTGCACGGCCTGACCGAGTACCTCCAGACCAAGTCCCTCCAGTTCTAGAGGAGTTCCGTACGCCATGGCTGTCCGCGCCGCCGTCCTGCCCGCCGTCGGCTCCCCGCTGGAGATCACCGGCATCGAGCTGCCCGACCCCGGACCCGGGCAGGTCCGCATCCGGCTCGCCGCCGCCGGGGTCTGCCACTCCGACCTGTCCCTGTCCAACGGCACCATGCGCCTGCCGGCCCCCGCGGTCCTCGGCCACGAGGGCGCCGGCACCGTCCTCGCCGTCGGCGACGGCGTCACCCACGTCGCGCCCGGCGACGCCGTCGTCCTCAACTGGGCCCCGTCCTGCGGCGCTTGCCCCGCCTGCGGGCGCGGCGAGGTCTGGCTGTGCGCCCACGCCCTCAACGGCGCGGCCGGCGTCCACGCCCGCCGCGCCGACGACGGCACCGACCTCCACCCCGGCCTGAACGTCGCCGCGTTCGCCGAGGAGACGGTGGTCGCCGCCTCCTGCGTGCTGCCCCTGCCGGACGGCGTGCCGCTCACCGACGCCGCCCTGCTCGGCTGTGCCGTGCTGACCGGCTACGGAGCCGTCCACCACTCCGCCAGGGTCCGGCCCGGCGAGCGGGTCGCCGTGTTCGGGGCCGGCGGGGTGGGCCTGGCCACGCTCCAGGCGGCCCGTATCGCCGGAGCCTCGACGATCATCGCCGTCGACGTCTCCCCTCAGAAGGAGGAACTGGCCCGGGCCGCCGGGGCCACCGACTACCTGGTCGCCTCGGACACCACCCCCCGCGAGATCCGCGCCCTCACCGGCAAGGAGGGTGTCGACGTCGCCGTCGAGTGCGTCGGCCGCGCGAGCACCATCCGGGCCGCCTGGGACGCCACCCGCCGCGGCGGCCGTACCACGGTCGTCGGCATCGGCGGCAAGGACCAGCAGGTCACCTTCAACGCCCTGGAGATCTTCCACTGGGGCAGGACCCTGTCCGGCTGCGTGTACGGCAACACCGACCCCGCCCGCGACCTGCCGGTGCTGGCCGAGCACGTCCGCGCGGGCCGCCTTGACCTCGGCGCCCTGGTGACGGAACGGATCGCCCTGGAGGGCATCCCGGCGGCCTTCGAGAACATGCTCGCGGGCAAGGGCGGACGGGCGCTGGTGGTCTTCTAGCCCGCTCCCCTTCCGGCCCGCCGACGCGACGACCCGGCCCTGCGCACAGGGCCGGGCCACCGGCATGCCCGGGCCCGGACCCACCCGCGCGGGGAAAAACTGTGGGCGCGCAACCCGTTGACGGCCATACCGTCCGGTCAGTACGTTCCCGGAACCCGAGCCACCCCCCGGTTTCGTCCCCGCACCCACCGGAGCGTGCAGCCCATGGACACGGCACCTTCCGCTCGACCGCTCACCAGCACCGCCCCCGCCGCAGGCAACCGCCGCCGCGTCGCCACGGCAGCCGCTCTCGCCTCCGCGGTGGAGTGGTACGACTACTTCGTCTTCGGCATCGCCGCCGCGCTCGTCCTCGGCGACCTGTACTTCCCGGCCGGCAGCTCCACGGCCGGAGTCCTCGCCGCCTTCGCCACCTTCGCCGTCGGCTTCCTCGCCCGCCCGCTCGGCGGCATCGTCGCCGGGCACCTCGGCGACCGGCGCGGCCGCAAGCCGATGCTGGTCCTCGCGCTCACCCTGATGGGCCTGGCCACCACCGGCATCGGCGTGCTGCCGACGTACGAGACCATCGGCGTCACCGCCCCCGTCCTGCTGGTGCTCTTCCGTGTCGCCCAGGGCGTCGCGGTCGGCGCCCAGTGGGGCGGCGCGATGCTGCTGGCCACCGAGTACGCCCCCGAGGGCAAACGCGGCCTGTACGGCAGCGTCGTCCAACTCGGCGTGCCCATCGGCGTGGTCACCGCCAACACGGTGTTCCTGCTCGCCGGCGCCCTCACCGGCGACTCCCAGTTCGCGGCCTGGGGCTGGCGCGTGCCGTTCGTGGCCGGCCTGTTCGTCCTGGTCCTCGCCTGGTACATCCACACGCGCGTCGAGGAGACGCCCGAGTTCCGGGCGGCCGAACAGGCGCTGGCGCAGCGGGAGAAGAGCGAGCAGAGCTCACCGCTGCGCACGATCCTGCGCGGCCACCTCGGCACGGTCTTCCTCGCCGGCGGCTCCTTCGCCGTGAACACCGCGACCTTCTACATCCTCATCACCGGCGTCCTCGACTACACCACCCGCGAACTCGGCATGGCCAAGGGCGCGGTGCTCACCGTCTCGCTCTGCGTCAGCCTCACCCAGCTGGTGCTGATCCCGGCCGCCGCCGCCCTGTCCGACCGGATCGGCCGCATCCGGATCTACGCGCTCGGCGCGGCCGGCATCGCGCTGTGGGCCGTACCGATGTTCCTGCTGATCGACACCGGATCGCTGCTGTGGCTGGCGGTCGGCACGTTCGTCGCCAGCTGCTTCCTGAGCATCATGTACGGCCCTCAAGCCGCGCTGTTCGCCGAGCTGTTCACGCCCGAGATGCGCTACACCGGCGCCTCCCTCGGCTACCAGATCGCGGCCGTGTGCGGCGGCGGGCTCGCGCCGTTCCTGATGGTGCTGCTGCTGGAGGCCACGGGCACCTCGATGGCCGTCGCCGGGTACATCATCGCGCTCTCGGTGATCGCCCTGGTGTCGATCAAGGTCCTTGCCGGCCGGGCCCGTGCCCAGCAGCGGTCCACGCCGGGAACCGGCTCAGCGGACTGAGTCCGCCGCCCGCTTTGGCCGTGGCTCGGGAACCGCTCCCCGGGCCACGGTCCGGCCCGCCGCCCGCGACCGGGACACCGCCACGCCCGCCAGACACAGGGCACCGCCCGCCAGGGTGAGCGGGCCCGGCACCTCACCGAGCACCAGCCACGACATCCCGACGACCAGGGCCGGCACCGCGTAGGTGGTCGCGCCCATCCGGCCGGCGGTCGTCCGGGCCAGGGCGTACGCCCAGGTGGTGAAGGCGAGCGCGGTCGGGAACACCCCGAGGTACACCATGTTCAGCGTCGCGGACACCGGGGCGTCGGCGGCCTCCCGCACGAGCTGCCCGGCGAACGGCAGGCACACCACCGCCCCGGCCAGACACCCGTACGTCGTCACCTGCAGGGCGCTCGCCGTCGCCAGCGCGGGCTTCTGCGCCACCACCCCGCCCGCGTAGGCGACCGCCGCCAACAGGCACAGCACCACCCCGAGCACCGAGGCGCCGCCCTCGCCCGACATCGACAGCCCCACGGTCACCGCGCCCGCGAACGACACCGCCATCCCCGCCAGCAGCCGCGGCGGCACGGCGTCACCGAGCAGCCGCGCGCCGAGCAGGGCGATGAGGATCGGCCCGAGGTTCACGATCAGGGCGGCCGTTCCGGCGTCCACCTGCTGCTCGCCCCAGTTCAGGGCGACCATGTAGAAGCCGAACCACAGCACCCCCGATACCGCGATGCCACGCCAGGCCGCCCTCGGCGGCCGGCCCTCCCGCCGGACGAGACAGATCGCCCCCAGCGCCACCGCCCCGGCCAGCAGCCGCCCGAGCGCCAGCGCCCCCGGCGAGTACGCGGCCCCCGCACTGCGGATCGAGACGAAGGCGGAGGCCCACAACACGACGGTGACCGCGGCGGCACCGGCGGCGCGCAGGCCGGTACGGCGGGACAGAGGGGTGCGCATCATGCTCCAGACGCTAGGGGGTCGGTGGAATGGGGGCACGCGGATATCGGACGTCGTTTGTGCACGATCCGGTGACGGGGGCGTGCGGTGCGGCTCGGGCTGGGACAGGGGCTCTTACAGGGCTCAGTGGGCTCATCGGCTCAGTGGGCTCATCGGCTCAGCGGGCGCTGTCGCGCTGACGGGCGAGGGCTGCAAAAGGCCGGCTCCCGGGCGGATCGTGCAGCGCCCGCCGAGGCCGGCTCCCGGGCCGGGGACCGGGGCGGACGGCGCGGCGCCTGGGCGAGGGCTGACCGCGGAGGCCGCCCTCCCGGCCCGGCTCCGGGTCTACCGCAGGCCGGCCGTCTCGATGCCGAGCAGCTCCGTCAGGGCGTGCTCGCCCGCCGGCGTCAGCCGCACGGCCCGGCCGGACCCGATGCGCTCGCACCACCCGGCGTCCAGCGCGTGCCGGCACAGGGCCGCGCCCGCCGTACCCGCGAGGTGCGGGCGGCGCTCGGTCCAGTCCAGGCAGGCCCGCACCAGCGGACGCCGGCCGCGCCGGTCGAGGGAGATGCCGGCCGCCGCGAACCACGCCAGGCCCGCGTCGGTGAGCGCGAACCCGGTGTCCCGCACCAGCAGCCCCCGGTCCGTCAGCGCGTCGGTCACCGCGATGCCGAGCCGCCCGGCGAGATGGTCGTAGCAGGTGCGGCCCCGGGCCAGCGCGGAACCGGCGCTCGCCTCCCGCAGGCTGCGCGGCCCCGCGGCCGTCTCCGGCCCGACCCGCGCGGCCAGGTCCTCCACCAGCTGGGCGACCCCGGCTCCGGCCAGCCGGACGTACCGGTGCCGGCCCTGGCGTTCCTCGGCGAGCACTCCGCCCGCCACGAGCTTGTCCAGGTGCTCGCTCAGGGTCGAGGCGGCCACGCCCGCGTGCCGGGCCAGTTCGCCCGCGGTCCAAGCGCGCCCGTCGAGCAGGGCCAGCACACACGCGGCCCGCGTCTCGTCGGCCATCAGGGCGGCGAGCCGCGCCAGCCCGGCCGCCCGGGGATCCCTCGTCGTCATGGCTCCAGGATGGGCCGCGGACGGTTCGGCAGCCGCCGAACCGTGCCTACGCGGCGCCGCGCACCTGCTCGTACTGCCGCGCCAGGCCGTCCAGCAGCGCCGTCAGCCCCGTCTCGAAGGCCCGCTCGTCGATCTTCTCCTGCTGCTCGGCGAGGAGGTGGGCCTGGCCGAGGTGCGGGTAGTCGGCGGGGTCGTAGGCGCTCGCGTCGTCCACGAAGCCCCCGGCGAAGGAGCCGAGCGCGGAACCCATGATGAAGTACCGCATCAGCGCGCCGATGGAGGTGGCCTGCGCGGGCGGCCAGCCCGCCTCGACCATCGCGCCGTACACGGCGTCGGCGAGGCGCAGCGCGGCCGGGCGGCGGCCGGGGCCGCGGGCCAGGACCGGGACGATGTTCGGATGGTCGCGCAGGGCCGCCCGGTAGGAGACGGCCCAGTCGTGCAGCGCGGCCCGCCAGTCCCGCCCGTCCTCGAACATCGACAGGTCGACCTGGGCGCTGACCGAGTCGGCGACCGCCTCCAGGATCTCGTCCTTGGTGCGGAAGTGGTTGTACAGGGAGGGCCCGCTCACGCCCAGTTCGGCGGCGAGCCGGCGGGTGGAGACCGCCGCGAGGCCCTCCCGGTCCACGAGATCCCGCGCCGCGGCGACGATGCGGTCGGTGCTGAGCAGGGGCTTGCGCGGTCGGGCCATGGCGCACATAGTAGGGCTGCGACTGGAAACTAGCGGTGCTAATTAAATGGCCCGCGCGTACGGCTCTCAGTGGGGTGGCCCGTGGTGAACCTTGAGCTCAGCGAGGAGCAGACGGCTGTCCGGCAGCTCGCCCGGGACTTCGTGGCGCGGGAGGTCGCCCCGTACGCCGCCGCCTGGGACCGCGCCGAGGAGGTCGACCGCGCGCTCGTGAAGAAGCTCGGCGAGCTCGGGTTCCTGGGGCTGACGATCGACGAGCGCTACGGCGGCTCCGGCGGCGACCACCTGGCGTACTGCCTGGTGACGGAGGAGCTCGGCCGGGGCGACTCGTCGGTGCGCGGGATCGTGTCCGTCTCCCTCGGGCTGGTGGCCAAGACCGTCGCCGCCTGGGGGAGCGAGGAGCAGAAACGCCAGTGGCTGCCCGGGCTCACCTCGGGCGACCTGGTCGGCTGCTTCGGTCTGACCGAGCCCAGTACCGGCTCCGACGCGGGAAGCCTCGCCACCCGGGCGGTCCGCGACGGCGGCGACTACGTCCTCAACGGCACCAAGATGTTCATCACCAACGGCACCTGGGCCGACGTCGTCCTGCTCTTCGCCCGCTCGACCGACGCACCCGGCCACCGGGGCGTCTCCGCCTTCCTCGTCCCGGCCGGCACCCCCGGCCTGACCCGCCGCCCGGTCCACGGCAAGCTCGGGCTGCGCGGCCAGGCCACCGCCGAGCTGGTGCTGGAGGACGTCCGGGTACCCGCCTCCGCGCTGCTGGGCGAGGAGGGCAAGGGCTTCTCCGTCGCCATGTCGGCACTCGCCAAGGGCCGTATGTCGGTCGCGGCGGGCTGTGTCGGCATAGCCCAGGCCGCCCTGGACGCGGCGGTCCGGTACGCGGGTGAGCGCGAGCAGTTCGGGAAGACCATCGCCCACCACCAGCTGGTGCAGGAGCTGCTCAGCGACATCGCCGTGGACGTCGACGCCGCCCGGCTGCTGACCTGGCGGGTCGCCGACCTCGTCGACCGGGGGCAGCCCTTCGCCGTGGAGTCCTCCAAGGCCAAGCTCTTCGCCTCGGAGGCGGCCGTCCGGGCCGCGAACAACGCCCTGCAGGTGTTCGGCGGCTACGGCTACATCGACGAGTACCCGGCGGGCAAACTGCTGCGCGACGCCCGGGTGATGACCCTGTACGAGGGCACCAGCCAGATCCAGAAACTGGTCATCGGGCGGGCGCTGACGGGGGTCTCGGCGTTCTGAGCACCTGCCTTCTGAGTATCCCCCTGAGTACGACGGCGGATGCGGCCGGCGCTCGGGCGCCCGACCCTGGTCCCCATGAGTGACACACCGGTCAAGCAGCAGAACACGGCCGCCTTCTACGGCCAGGCCGTCGCCTCGTTCTCCGTCGCCATGGCCGCCACCGCCATCGGCATCTTCAAACTGAACGCCGACGCCTGGGTGCGGGCGTTCCTCGCCATCGCGGTCCTGTATCTGGTCACCTCCGCCTTCACTCTCGCCAAGGTGATCCGGGACCGTCAGGAGGCGGCGGTGCGGCCCTACGGCCCGTACGAGAAGCTCTGAGCCGCCCGCGTCGGCCAGGGGCCTGTGAGCGGGCACGCTAAGCGCCCGCTCAGCTTCGGCGGTATGGTGTTACCCCTGACCGTGATGAGGGGTGAGCGATGAGTACGGCGGAGGAGACGGCCGGCGGTGAGGCGCAGCCGTGGGGTGAGGTCACGCCCGACGCGGCCCGGCGGTTGCTGATCGCCGCCGTGGAGGCCTTCGCGGAGCGCGGCTACCACGCCACGACGACCCGGGACATCGCGGGCCGGGCCGGGATGAGCCCGGCCGCGCTCTACATCCACTACAAGACCAAGGAAGAGCTGCTGCACCGCATCAGCAGGATCGGCCACGAGAAGGCGCTCGAGATCCTGCGCACGGCGGCCCGGGGCGAGGGCAGCGCCACCGAGCGGCTCGCCGACGCGGTGAGCTCCTTCGTCCGCTGGCACGCCGGCGGCCGCACCACCGCGCGGGTCGTGCAGTACGAACTGGACTCGCTCGGACCGGACGCCCGCGCGGAGATCGTGGCGCTGCGCCGGCAGTGCGACGCCGTGGTGCGCGGCCTCATCGAGGAGGGCGCGGCGTCCGGCGAGTTCGACGTCCTCGACATGCGCGGTACGACCCTCGCCGTGCTCTCCCTCTGCATCGACGTGGCCCGCTGGTTCAACGTCGACGGCCCCTGGACGCCCGACGAGGTCGGCGCGCTCTACGCCGACCTCGTGCTGCGGATGGTCGGGGCGAAGCAGCCTCCGGCGCCCTCAGGCGGAGATCACAGGTAGTACCGCGCCACCGACTCGGCCACGCACACCGGCTTGTCGCCGCCCTCCCGCTCCACGGTGAAGGCGACCGTGACCTGGACGCCGCCGGGCACGTCCTCGACGCCGGCGATCCTCGCGGTGGCGCGCAGCCGGGAGCCGACCGGCACGGGGGCGGGGAAACGGACCTTGTTGGTGCCGTAGTTGACGCCCATCTTCACGCCCTCGACCTGGATGAGCTGCGGCCCGAACAGCGGCAGCAGCGACAGGGTCAGGTACCCGTGCGCGATGGTGGTCCCGAAGGGTCCCGCGGCCGCCTTCTCCGGGTCGACGTGGATCCACTGGTGGTCACCGGTGGCCTCGGCGAACAGGTCGATCCGCTTCTGGTCGATCTCCAGCCAGTCCGTGTGCCCCAGCTGCTCGCCCACCGCCGCCTTCAGGTCGTCGACGGACGTGAAGATCCTCGGCTCTGCCATGTCCCGGCCTCTCGTCGCAGATGTCTAAGCGACTGCTTAGCATGCTAGGGGGCGAGGGTCATGTCAACGGACCCGGCGCCGGAGGGGCTCGGTAGGGTTCGAGGAGTGCCCCAGATTCCAGAGAAGATCCACGAGCTCACGGTCGGCCAGCTGTCCGCGCGCAGCGGTGCCGCCGTCTCCGCCCTGCACTTCTACGAGTCCAAGGGCCTGATCAGCAGCCGCCGCACCGCGGGCAACCAGCGCCGCTACACCCGTGACACGCTGCGCCGGGTCGCCTTCATCCGGGCGGCGCAACGGGTCGGCATCCCGCTGGCGACGATCCGCGAGGCGCTCGCCCAGCTCCCCGAGGAGCGGACTCCCACCCGCGAGGACTGGAGCCGCCTGTCGGAGACCTGGCGGGCCGAGCTCGACGAACGCATCAGACAGCTGAACCGCCTCCGTGACCACCTCACCGACTGCATCGGCTGCGGCTGCCTGTCCCTGGACACCTGCGTCCTGTCCAACCCGGACGACGTCTTCGGCGACCGCCTGACGGGTTCCCGCCTGATGACCGAGAACCCGGCCCGCCGCCCACCGAACACCCGACGCCGCTAGCACGGCCTGCCTTTCTGTAGGAGCAGCCACCGAGCCGCCGTGCCGCTGGGACGGCCCGAGCGGTCGCACCGGCCCGGCCTCGGCGGGGACGCAGGGGCCGGGGGAACGGTGCCCCGGTGCGCGAGCTGAGCCGACGGCAGTCACGCCGCTTCGGCGGCGGCGCCGTATGAGGGCGGCGTGGTGCGCGCAGTCGACGCCGGGAGCGGTGGTGCCGTGCATGCGGCTGGGCCGTGGCGGTGATGCCGCCCGGGTGGGCGCGGCGGCATCTCACGGCGCCCGGGCCGCGCACCCGTCCGGCTTCGGCGGGGGCGCCGGGTTTCGGGTATGCGGGCGGCAGTGGTGCGCGCAGTCGACGCTGGGAGCGGTGGTGCCGTGCATGCGGCTGAGCCGTGGCGGTGATGTCGCCCGGGTGGGCGCGGCGGCATCTCGCGGCGCCCGGGCCGCACACCCGTCTGGCCCCGGCGGGGACGCCGGGGCCAAGGAGCAGGCGGCGTAGTGCACCCAGCCAAGCCGGCGGCAGTCATGCCGCACCCGCCCGGCACCGGCCCCGCGCCGGGCGGCAGGCAAGCGGGCGGCGGCGCAGACGCTGCTCAGCCGACGGCAGTCACGCCGTGCTGCTCACTCGTACTCCGTGCCGCCCTTCCTCACCAGGTACGCGGGGCTGACCGCCTTGGCGATCGCCCGGCCCCCCACCACCGCGCTGTACCGCTCGGCAACGGGCCGTATCACCACACCCTCCCGCAGATGCAGCTCCCGCCCGGACACCGTCTCGCGCCCGCTGGCGACCGCCAGCACCCGGTCGATGTCGTACGGCCCCTCGTACAGCCGCGGCACCAACGGCAGCTGTCGTTCGAGCAGTTCCGCCGCGTCCAGCCACCGCACCCGGCCGTCGATCTCGGCGGACACGTCGAACACGGCGTACCCCAGCGTGTCCCGGCGCCCGTCCGCGCCGTAGGTCAGGTCCTGGACGCCAGCCCCGTACACCTCGCCGAAGATCCCGACCCGCCGCGCGCCCAGCCGTGCGGCGAGCCGGGCCGCCGCCTCGGCCACTCCGTGTCCGCGCACCGCCCGCCAGTACAGGTTCCGTGGATCCTCCCTCAGCGCCAGGGACTTGGCCCCGAACCCCTTGGACGACACGTACACCCGCTCCTCCTCGGCGACATACGTCAGCAGGCACGCCGAGCCGTGCAGCTTCTCGGTGAGGACGACCGGCTCACCGGGCGTGAAGATGTCCGGGTAGCGCTGGATGTTCTCGATGTCGACCCAGGGCAGCAGCTCCGGCGCGGACTCCACCTCGCCGCTCATCGTCGGCGGGATCGGCGGCACCCACTTGGTGATGCCGAGCCGTTCCGCGAAGTCCGTGCCGTCCTGCGCCGCCCGCGCGAGATCGACGTCCGCGAGCGCCTTCGGCCGGCACACGATGCCCTGGGACAGCTCGCCGCGCAGCCGCACCGCCTTGACCCGGTTGTGGTCGCTGCCCGCCAGACGGCCGGTCAGCCCCAGTTCCTCGATCAGTCCGGCCGGGAGCACGGCCTGCTCGGGGATGTAGACGGCGGCCTCGCCGGTGCGGTACGCGCCCTTGGCGACGACGGCCCGGTACAGGCCCACCTGGGCCAGTTCGAGGGCGTCGGCGTTGGGATGCTCGTGGACGGCCAGCACTTCGGCGGTGACGCGCAGCGTCGACATGGGGACTCCTCGGTTCCTCAGGTGTGTTTCATCGCCCCCAACTGTCCGCAGCGGAAAGGGCTGGAGCGAGCGAATTAGTCGCTGCTACCGTGCCCGCCGGTACTCGGCCAGCCCTGCCGCCACCAGCTGCGCGTTGGACGCGGCCGGTCTGCCGTCCGGCAGGAACAGCGTGTCCTCCAGGCCGATCCGGGTCGCCAGCCGCAGCCGCCCGGCCAGGCGCAGCACCGGCCAGGCACCGCCGTTGTCCCCGTGCAGCAGCACCGGCCGGCCCCGCGCGGTACCGAGGGCGGACAGCAGCGCTCGCGCCGAGTCCTCGGCCGTGCCGGCGTCCTGGTCCGTCACCTCCGCCAGGACCCGCAGCACCTTCGGGGCCAGAGGCGAGGCGGTGAAACGCTCCACCCCGTCGGTGCCCGACCAGATGCCGGCCTCCACGCCCACACCGCGGGCGAGGAGCGCGGCGGCCACCTGCTCGGCGCCCGCCTCGTGCCAGTTGACCGAGGCGTGGTCGGGCAGCACCGTCCAGGTGCGGATCCGCTCCGCCCGGGCCGCCGGGTCCGGTTCGGCCCAGGCGCCCGTGGTCACGCCGACCGGCACGGACACCCGTGCCCGTATCGCCTCGAGCGTCGCGGCCAGCACGGGCGCCGACAGCGTGTCCTGACCGCACGGCGTCTTGGGATGGACGTGGATGTCCGTCGCCCCGGCCGCGACGGCCTGCGCCGCCGCGTCGGCCAACGCCTCAGGGGTCAGCGGCACGGCCACCCCGTCGGCCGCTCCCCGGGACCCGTTCAGACACACCTGCACCATGCCCTGATGGTGCCAGCCCCCACCGACAACGCACCCTGTGTCCCGGTCGCCGTCGCCTTCGCCGTGTCGAAACCGCCGTGTCGAAGGGGGGTGCGGCATCCCCTGCGCACCCCCGTCGTGCTCCCTCAGGCCGACACCAGCATCCTCGTCCGCCGGGCGTCCGCCACGGCATCGGGCGTGAGCACCGGGAGCGGCACCAGGATGCCGCAGTCGGTGCAGACCGGGCCCGACGAGGGTTCGTGGTCCAGGCCGTGCTTCCACACGAGCCGTTCCCCCTGGCACACGGGGCAGGACGAGCCCGGCTCGCGCTCCAGCGCGGCGATCAGCCGGCGCAGCACCTCGGCCAGCGGTTCACGGGGATGGACCGCCGGATCGTCGCACCACGCCACACCGAAACCGCCCCAGGTCATGCGGTGCCAGTCGTCCACACTGCCCGGCCTGCGCAGCCCGTCGTGCTTCTCCTTCTTGCGGCGCTCGGCGAACTCGACCTCGTAGGCCAGCCACACCGCCCGCGCCTCCTCCAGTTCCTCCAGCGCGGCCACGAGCCGCGCTGGGTCAGGAGAGCGGTCCTCGGGGCCGAACCCCGCCCGGGAGCAGAGGTGGTCCCAGGTCGCCCTGTGCCCGTAAGGGGCGAACCGCTCCAGGCATTTGCGCAGTGAGTAGCGCCGTAGCGCCAGATCGCACCGTGGGTCTCGGACCTGTCTCGCCAGACTCCGGAAACCGGCCATCGTCCTGCACCTCCGTCACACCTGCACCTGTCATCCGGTCACTTCGGCGTCGTTGTACGGACGTCGCCGAATAGACGTATCGACAAGCGAATCGGCTCCATCCTTTTTCCGATGGCCCCCATCAGCGGGCCGTGGGGCTTCTCGAGCCAACTGCCGTTGTGCCTGTGTCTGCTGTGGTGACTCCCAAAAGTGACGCTCGTTCATCTTCAATCGCGGGGCTACCGGCGGTAACATCCCGCCCACCCCTGTCGGGAGGAGCCCCCCATGCCTTGGCGCACCCCACGCACCGCCCTCGACACACTGAGAACTCCCCGGGGAATCCCCGGGTTCCTGAAGAGCGCGGCCATATGCGCTCTCGTTGCCGGTCTTTTGTCGCCGCTCTCCCCGGCGACGGCCGCAGAGCCCGCGGAAGTGAAGGCCACGGCCGCCGACGACCACTGCGGCGGCCAGTGTTCCGACATCCTGCCGCCCGGTCAGAACGGCAACGCCACCCTCGCCCAGATCCTCCTCAACCAGGCGTTCGGCACCCTGCCCGAGCACGCCTCCGACCAGCTCGGCCCGTACGCGGGCCTTGCCACGGGCTATCCCGCCCTCACCAGCGACAAGATCAACACCTTCTTCAACGACTCCTCCTTCGGGGTCCCCGCCGACCAGGTCGCCTCCACCCTGAAGCCCGCCGGCCGCGGCGACGTGACGATCGTCCGCGACAAGAAGACGGGCGTCCCGCACATCACCGGTACCACCCGGTACGGCACGGAGTTCGGCGCCGGCTACGCGGTGGCCCAGGACCGGCTGTGGCTGATGGACGTCTTCCGGCACGTCGGCCGCGGCCAGTTGACCTCCTTCGCCGGCGGCGCTCCCTCCAACCAGGGCCTGGAGCAGCAGTTCTGGCGCAACGCCCCGTACACCGAGGCCGACCTCCAGGCGCAGATCGACAACGCCGTCGCCGTGAACGGCGAGCGAGGCAAGCTCGCCCTCGCCGACGCCAAGGCCTACCTCGACGGCATCAACGCCTACATCGACGCCTCCGACAGCGGACGGTACTTCCCCGGCGAGTACGTCCTGACCGGGCACAAGGACTCGATCACCAACGCGGGGAAGATCGAGCACTTCAAGATCACCGACCTGGTCGCCCTCGGCTCGGTCGTCGGCGCGCTGTTCGGCTCCGGCGGCGGCGGGGAGGTGAACAACGCGGTCTCCCTGCTGGCCGCCCAGGAGAAGTACGGAGTTGCCGAAGGCACCAAGGTCTGGGAGTCCTTCCGCGAGCGCAACGACCCCGAGGCCGTGCTCACCGTCCACGACGGCAGCTTCCCCTACGCCACCCGGCCCGAGAACCCGCAGGGCCTGGCCCTGCCCGACCCCGGCTCGGTCGAGCAGGAGCCGCTGGTGTACGACCGCACCGGCAGCGCGGCCGCGCCCGGCGCGGCCGGCGCCTCGCGCACGGCGGCCAAGGCGGCGGTGTCCTCGGCGAAACGCGGCATGTCCAACGCGCTGGTGGTCAGCGGCAAGCACACCGCCAGTGGCCACCCGGTCGCCGTGTTCGGCCCGCAGACCGGCTACTTCGCGCCCCAGCTGCTGCTGCTCCAGGAGATCCAGGGGCCGGGCATCAGCGCCCGCGGCGCCTCCTTCGCGGGACTGAGCTTCTACGTCGAACTCGGCCGGGGTCAGGACTACGCCTGGAGCGCCACGACGTCCGGCCAGGACATCATCGACACCTACGCCGTCGAACTGTGCCAGGACGACTACCACTACCTGTACCGCGGTGTCTGCACGCCCATGGAGAAGGTCGAGCAGAAGAACGCCTGGAAGCCGACCACCGCGGACGGCACCGCGGCCGGCTCGTACACCATGCGCGTCTGGCGCACCAAGTACGGGCCCGTCGAGTACCGCGCGAGCGTCGGCGGCAAGAAGGTCGCCTACACCACCCTGCGCTCCTCCTACCTGCACGAGGCCGACTCCATCATCGGCTTCCAGATGCTGAACGACCCGGACTACGTCAAGGGTCCCGAGGACTTCCAGCGCGCGGTGCAGCACATCAACTACACCTTCAACTGGTTCTACGCCGACTCCCGGCACACCGCGTACTACAACAGCGGCGACAACCCGGTGCGCGCCACCGGCGTCGACGCCGAGTTCCCGGTCTGGGCGCGGCCCGCCTACGAGTGGCGCGACTGGGACCCCGCGACCAACACCGCCGCCTACACCCCGCCCTCGGCCCACCCCCACTCCATCGACCAGGACTACTACATCTCCTGGAACAACAAGCAGGCCAGGGACTACACGACCGCGCCCTGGGGCAACGGGTCCGTGCACCGCGGCAACCTGCTGGAAGACCGGGTGAAGAAGCTGGTCGCGGCGGGCGGGGTCACCCGGGTCTCGCTGGTGAAGGCGATGGCCGACGCCGGGCTCGCCGACCTGCGCGCCGAGGACGTACTGCCCAAGCTGCTCAAGGTGCTCACCGGTTCGGCGGTGACCGACCCGGCGGCGAAGGCGGCGGCCGACAAGCTCCAGGCCTGGGTCGCGGCCGGCGCCAAGCGCACGGAGACCGCGCCGGGGTCGAAGACGTACGCCCACGCCGACGCCATCCGGATCCTGGACGCCTGGTGGCCGCTGCTGGTCCGCGCCGAGTTCGAACCGGGTCTCGGCAGCGACCTGTACACCGCCTTCACCGCCAACCTGCCGATCGACGAGTCCCCGTCGGCCGCGCACGGCCCGACCGGCTCGCACGCCGGAAGCTCCTTCCAGTACGGCTGGTGGAGCTATGTCGACAAGGACATCCGCGCGGTGCTCGGTGAGCCGGTGAAGGGGCCGCTGGCACGGACGTACTGCGGCGGCGGCAGCCTCGGCGGCTGCCGGGACGTCCTGCTCGGCACCCTGAAGGAGGCGGCGGCCAGGACGCCCTCCCAGGTCTACCCGGGCGACGACCAGTGCGCGGCGGGCGACCAGTGGTGCGCCGACTCGATCGTCCACCGCACGCTCGGCGGCATCAAACACGGCAAGACCAGCTGGCAGAACCGCCCGACCTACCAGCAGGTCGTGGAGTTCACCTCCCACCGGTAGCCACACCGGCACACCGGCGGCGGGCCACCGACTGGAGCCCGCCGCCGGCACCGGCTGGTCAAGCCCAGGTGAGGAGACAGGCCCCGCCGCATCCTCCCGCCGGCAGGAGGGGCCGACCAGGGGGCGCAGCTCGCTCACCGGTACAGCAGGTACCGCTCCCGCACCCGTCGGAACGCCGTCAGTTCCTCCCGCCAGCCCGCCACCACCTCGTCGGTGCCGGCCCCCGCGTCGATCATCGTGCGCACCCGCGGGGAGCCGGTGAGCTTGTCGATCCAGTGGTCCGGGCGCCATGCGAAGCCGCTCCACACCTGCCGGGCCGTCACCAGCAGCGCGATGCCGGTCCGCACGGGGTCGAAGGCGGCCCGGTCATGCACATGGATCTGCACGCCCCCGACCGTCCTGCCCTGGAACTTGGAGAAGGTGGGCGCGAAGTACGCCTCCCGGAAGCGCACTCCGGGCAGGGCGAGGCCGTTCGCGGCGGCGGCCCAGCGCCCGTCGACGCCCTCCGCGCCCAGCAGTTCGAACGGCCGGGTCGTGCCGCGCCCCTCCGACAGGTTCGTGCCCTCGAACAGGCACGTCCCGGCGTACACGAGCGCCGTGTCCGGCGTCGGCATGTTGGGGCTCGGGGGCACCCAGGGCAGCCCGGCGGCGTCGTAGAAGTCCGAGCGCCGCCAGCCCGTCATCCGTACGGTTGCCAGCTCCACCGGCGCGGTCAGGAACTCCCCGTCGAACAGCCGCGCCAGCTCGGCGACGGTCATGCCGTGCGCCTGGGAGATTGGCTGCCGCCCGACGAAGGTCGCGAACTCCTTGTGCAGCACCGGGCCGAGGGCCGCCCGGCCGGTCACCGGGTTCGGCCGGTCCAGCACCACGAAGCGCTTGCCCGCGAGCTGCGCGGCCTCCATGCAGTCGTACAGCGTCCAGATGTACGTGTAGAAGCGCGCGCCGACGTCCTGGATGTCGAAGACGACGGTGTCCACGCCGGAGGCGGTGAAGACGTCGGCGAGCGGCCGGCCGCTCTTGAGGTAGGTGTCGTAGACGGGCAGCCCGGTCGCCGGGTCCTCGTACCGCCCCTCGGAGCCGCCCGCCTGCGCCGTGCCCCGGAAGCCGTGCTCGGGGCCGAACACGGCGGTCAGCTCCACACGCCGGTCGGCGTGCATCACGTCGACGATGTGGCGTACGTCCCGGGTGACACCGGTCGGGTTGGTGACGATGCCCACCCGCTGCCCGCGCAGCAGGGCGTAACCGTCCGCGGCCAGGCGTTCGAACCCGGTCCGCAGCCGGCGGCCGCCCCGGGCCGGTGCCGCCTGCCCGGTTGCCGCCCGCGCCGGTGCGGCCGAGGCCGCCACCCCGGCCGTGGTGGCGAGCAGGCCGCGTCTGGACAGCTTCATGCGGTGACCTCCGTCTCCCGGGGGCGAATGGCATGCTCCCGCACGCTAGCGTGCGCCCGGGACACGCGGAACACAGTGGACCGGCCGCCTTGCGCCACCCTTCCGCGTGACATACCGACCGGTTAGTCTGACGCGGCAGAGTCCAGTCGCGTCGTCGTCGAAGGAGACCGTGGTGGGAGCCGTGCAGGGTGCGGGAGTGGTCGTGACCGGGGCGGGAGGCGGCATCGGGGCCGCGCTGGCCCGCCGCTTCGCCGCCGAGGGAGCCCGGGTCGTCGTCAACGACCTGGACGCCGGCCGGGCCGAGGCGGTCGCCGAGGAGATCGGCGGCCTGGCGGTGCCGGGCGACGCCTCCGCGATCGTCCCCAAGGCCCGGGAGGCGCTCGGCGGCACGGTCGACGTGTACTGCGCCAACGCGGGCGTCGCCTTCGAGGGCGGGGAGGCCGGAAAGCCGCTCGACGAGCGGGCCTGGGCCACGTCCTGGGACGTCAACGTCATGGCCCACGTCCGTGCCGCCCACGAGTTGCTGCCCGCCTGGCTGGAGCGCGGCAGCGGCCGGTTCGTCTCCACCGTGTCCGCCGCCGGTCTGCTCACCATGATCGGCGCCGCGCCGTACGCGGTCACCAAGCACGGCGCGTACGCCTTCGCCGAGTGGCTGTCGCTGACGTACCGCCACCGTGGCCTGAAGGTGCACGCCATCTGCCCGCAGGGGGTCCGCACCGACATGCTGGCCGCGACCGGCAGCGCGGGTGACCTGGTGCTCCAGCCGACCGCGATCGAGCCGGAGGACGTGGCCGACGCCCTGTTCCGGGGCATCGAGGAGGACCGTTTCCTGATCCTGCCGCACCCCGAGGTCGCCGGGTACTACCAGGCCCGGGCCGCCGACCCCGACCGCTGGCTGGGCGGCATGAACCGCATCCAGCAGCAGTGGGAGGCCACCCGGTGACCGAGTCCCGTTACGCCGCCCGGCCCTGGCTGGCCCTGCTGAGCGACGCACAGAAGGCCCCGATCAGCCCCGCCGGCTCACTCGTGGACGCCCTGCGCCGGGCCACGGCCGAGGCCCCGGAGCGCACCTTCCTCGCCTACTTCGACGGGCGCCTGACCTACCGGGAGGTGGACGAGCTCAGCGACTCCGTCGCCGGGTACCTCGCCGCGCGGGGCCTGCGGCGCGGCGACCGGGTCGCGGTGCTGCTGCAGAACTCCCCGCTGTTCGTGCTCGCCGTGCTCGGCGCGTGGAAGGCCGGCGGGATCGTCGTCCCCGTCAACCCGATGTACAAGGCGGGGGAGATGGCGCACGTCCTGCGGGACGGCGAGGTGACCGCGCTGGTGTGCTCCGAGCGGGCGTGGGAGTCGTACCTGCGCGAGACGGCGGCGCAGTCGCCGGTGCGGATCGCGCTGACCGGCTGCGAGCGGGACTTCCAGAGCCGCGACGACACGCGTGTGCTGGGCTTCGAGCGGCTCGGGCGGGCCGCCGACGCCGACGACCTCGCGACCGTGGCCCGCGCGGGCCACCCGGCGCCCGCGGGCCGCGCGCCGGGCCCGTCCGACATCGCCCTGATCAGCTACACCTCCGGCACCAGCGGCACGCCCAAGGGCGCCACCAACACGCACGGCAACATCATGTACAACGCCGAGCGGCAGCGGACCGGGCTCGGCCTGCCCGAGGCGCCCGTGTACTACGCGCTGGCGCCGCTGTTCCACATCACCGGCATGGTCTGCCAGTTCGGCGCCTGCCTGAACAGCGCGGGCACGCTCGTGCTGACGTACCGCTTCGAGGCGGGCGTGGTGTTGGACGCCTTCGCCGAGCACCGGCCGCACTACACCGTCGGCCCCTCGACCGCCTTCATGGCGCTGGCCGCCCACCCCTCCGTCACCCGTGACCACTTCTCCTCCTTCCGGGTGATCTCCTCCGGCGGCGCTCCGCTGCCGCCCGCCCTGGTCGAGAAGTTCCAGGCCGGCTTCGGCCCGTACCTGCGCAACGGCTACGGGCTGACCGAGTGCACCGCCCCCTGCGCCTCCGTCCCACCGCACCTTCGGGCGCCCGTGGACCCGGTGTCCGGGACGCTGGCGGTCGGCCTGCCCGGTCCGGACACGGTCGTGCGGATCGTGGACGACGAGGGCGCCGAGGTGCCCTTCGGCGAGCAGGGCGAGATCGTCGTCCGCGGCCCGCAGGTCGTGCCCGGCTACTGGCGGCGCCCCGACGCGACCGCCGAGACGTTCCCGGACGGTGAGCTGCGTACGGGCGACATCGGGTTCATGGACGAGCGGGGCTGGCTGTACGTCGTCGACCGCAAGAAGGACATGATCAACGCGTCCGGCTTCAAGGTGTGGCCGCGCGAGGTCGAGGACGTGCTGTACACCCACCCGGCGGTGCGCGAGGCGGCCGTCGTCGGGGTGCCCGACGGGTACCGCGGCGAGACCGTGAAGGCCTACATCAGCCTGCGTCCGGGCGCCGAGGCGGACCCCGGTACGCTCGCCGCCTACTGCAAGGAGAGACTGGCCGCCTACAAGTACCCGCGTCAGGTGGAGATCCTGCCGGACTTGCCGAAAACGGCGAGTGGGAAGATCCTCCGTCGGGAACTGCGTTCACTCCCGCACGACAACTGAGCAGCAGAACGGAAAGGCAGGTGGCGGCAGTGCCCAGGACGACGGACGGTGACGGCACTCCCGTGCCCCAGCGGCTCCTGGCCGCCGCCACCCGGCTCTTCGCCGAGCAGGGGTACGACCGGACTTCGGTCCAGGAGATCGTCGAGGCGGCCGGCGTCACCAAGGGGGCGCTCTACCACTACTTCGGCTCCAAGGACGACCTGCTGCACGAGGTGTACGCGCGTGTGCTGCGCCTCCAGCAGGAGCGCCTGGACGCCGTCGCGGCGTCCGACGAGCCGGTGGACAAGCGGCTGCGGGACGCGGCGGCGGACGTCGTGGTGACGACCATCGAGAACCTCGACGACGCGTCGATCTTCTGGCGGTCCATGCACCACCTCAGCCCCGAGAAGAACAAGCAGGTCCGCGCCGAGCGCCGCCGCTACCACGAACGCTTCCGCGCCCTGATCGAGGAGGGCCAGGAGGCGGGCGTCTTCTCCCGGGCCACCCCGGCCGACCTGGTGGTGGACTACCACTTCGGCTCCGTCCACCACCTGTCCACCTGGTACCGCCCCGACGGCCCCCTCACCCCCCAGCAGGTCGCCGACCACCTCGCGGACCTGCTGCTGCGGGCGCTGCGGCCGTAGCGCGGCTCTCCCGGGCGACGAGAAGGGGCGGTCACCGTGGCGACCGCCCCTCCACTCGCTCCCTACAGGTACTTCTTCAGCTCCCGCCGGGCCAGCGACCGCTGGTGCACCTCGTCCGGCCCGTCGGCGATCATCAGCGTCCGCGCGCTGGCGTACAGCTCGGCCAGCGGGAAGTCCTGACTGACGCCCCCGGCGCCGTGCAGCTGGATCGCCTTGTCCAGGATCCCGACGACCGTACGCGGCGTGGCGATCTTGATGGCCTGGATCTCCGTGTGGGCGCCCTTGTTGCCGACGGTGTCCATCATCCAGGCCGTCTTCAGCACCAGCAGCCGCAGCTGCTCCACGGCCACGCGCGCGTCCGCGATCCAGTTGTGGATCACGCCCTGCTCGGCCAGCGGCCGGCCGAAGGCCGTACGGGACACGGCGCGCCGGCACATCAGCTCGATCGCCCGCTCTGCCATGCCGATCAGCCGCATGCAGTGGTGGATCCGCCCGGGACCGAGCCGCGCCTGGGCGATGGCGAAACCGCCGCCCTCCTCGCCGACGAGGTTCGACACCGGCACGCGCGCGTGGTCGAAGACCACCTCGGCGTGGCCGCCGTGGTACTCGTCCTGGTAGCCGAAAACCTGCATGGGCCGCTTGACCGTGACGCCCGGCGTGTCACGGGGCACCAGCACCATCGACTGCTGGCGGCGCGGGTCCGGCCCGTCCGGGTCCGTCTTGCCCATGACGATGAAGATCTTGCAGTCGGGGTGCATGGCCCCGGAGATGTACCACTTGCGGCCGGTGATGACGTACTCGTCCGACCCGTCGGAGGCCCGCTCGATCCGGGTGGTGATGTTGGTGGCGTCCGAGGAGGCCACCTCCGGCTCGGTCATCGCGAACGCCGAGCGGATCTCCCCGGCCAGCAACGGCTCCAGCCACTGCTTCTTCTGCTGCTCGTCACCGAAGAGCGCCAGCACCTCCATGTTCCCGGTGTCGGGCGCCGCGCAGTTGGTCGCGGTGGGGGCCAGCTGCGGGGAACGGCCCATGATCTCGGCGAGCGGCGCGTACTGGAGGTTGGTGAGCCCCGCGCCGTACTCGGCGTCCGGCAGGAACAGGTTCCACAGGCCCTGCCTGCGGGCCTCGGCCTTCAGGTCCTCCACGACCGGGACGGTGTCCCACGGCGAGGCCAGGGCGGCGCGCTGCTCGTGGGCGACGGACTCGGCCGGATAGACGTACTCGTCCATGAAGGCCAGCAGCTTGGCGCGCAGTTCCTCGGTGCGCGCGTCGAACGCGAAGTCCATGGCTCAGCCCTCCTGGAGGCCTTGGTGAAGAGTGGTCAGACCGTGCTCGATGAAGACGGGGACGAGGTCGCCGATGCGGTCGAAGCCGCGGCCGACCGTCTGGCCCAGCGTGTAGCGGTAGTGGATGCCCTCCAGGATCACGGCGAGCTTGAACCACGCGAACGCCGTGTACCAGGAGACCGCGCAGACGTCGCGCCCCGAGCGCGCGGCGTACCGCTCGATGAGTTCCGACGGCGCCGGGTGCCCGGGCGCCTCGGCGGTCGTGGAGACGGGCGAGTCGGGCATGCCCAGCGGCATGCTGTACATCACCAGCAGGCCCAGGTCGGTGAGCGGATCGCCCAGCGTGGACATCTCCCAGTCGAGGATCGCCTTGATCTCGTCGTCCGCACCGATCAGGACGTTGTCCAGCCGGTAGTCGCCGTGCACGACCGCCGGTGCGGGGGAGCGGGGCAGCTCCCGCCCCAGAGCCGCGTGCAGCTCGTCGATGCCGGCCAGCTCGCGGTTGCGGGAGGCGGCCAGCTGCTTGCCCCAGCGCCGCAGCTGCCGGTCCAGGAAGCCCTCCGGGCGGCCGAAGTCGCCGAGTCCCACCTCCTGCGGGTCCACCGCGTGCAGCTCGACGAGCGTGTCCACCAGGTTCAGCACGGCCTGCCGGGTGCGCCGCGGGCCGAGCGGGGCGAGCTGGCCGGCGGTGCGGTACGGGATGCCCTCGACGAACTCCATGACGTAGAACGGCGCCCCCAGCACCTCCTCGTCCTCGCACAGCAGCACCGGCCGCGGCACCGGCACGGCCGTCGGGTGCAGCGCGCTGATCACCCGGTGCTCGCGCTTCATGTCGTGCGCGGTGGCCAGGACGTGCCCGAGCGGCGGCCGCCGTACGACCCACCGGGAGGTGCCGTCGGTGACCGCGTAGGTGAGGTTGGACCGCCCGCCCTCGATCAGCCGGCCGGACAGCGGGCCGGTCACCAGGCCGGGCCGCTCGCGCTCCAGCAGGCCGTGCAGCCGGTCGAGATCGAGTCCTGGCGGGTGGTCGGGGCTCATCGTCGCTCCTCCGGGAGGGGACCAGTACCCGACACATGATGCCGACCGGTCGGTATGTCGTCCAGTGGGGCGAGCAAACGTGATCGGAGCCACGATAGGCCCGCAAGCCGCCCGCAGGTCAGAGGCCTGAGGCTCAGGGCCGGGAGCCGTGCAGGACGAGCGCCGCCCCGCACACGGCCGTCGCCACCGTGCACAGCGCGGCCGCGACGGCCTGCCGGGGCACGAGCCGCGCGGGCACGCCCGGCACCGTGAGCCCGCGCAGCCGGCGGTGCGCGACGCCCAGCAGGCCCAGCCACAGCAGGCAGCTCAGCGCGGACGCGGTGACCCCGGCCGCCGACGCGCCGCCGTGCAGCGCGCTCTTCGCCGCGAGCACCGCGCAGACGGTGCCCGACAGGGTCGTACGCCGCCACGCCAGCCGGGTCCGCTCGGGCTGGAGCCCGGGGTCCCGGTCCTGCGCGGCCCGGGCGCTCACCCCTCCCACCCGACCAGCACGACCAGCACCATGGCGACGGCCACCACCGCCACGACCAGGCCCAGCAGCGCCGGGAACCGGGACGCCGGCAGGTCCTCGCCCCGGCGCATGGCCCGCTCGCAGCGCACCCAGTGGTTGACCGCCCGCAGCGAGCACAGCACACCCGCGGCGAGCAGGGCGAGCGCGAGGCCCACCCGCCAGCCCCAGCGCAGGTCCGGCAGGAACTGGTCCACGGCGAACCCGCCGCCGATCAGCGCGAGCGCGGTGCGCAGCCAGGCCAGGAAGGTGCGTTCGTTCGCCAGCGAGAAGCGGTAGTCGGGAGTCTGCCCCTCCCGCCGGACCTCCTCGGGGGCGAACCACAACCGGACGTTCCGCACGAACTCGCTCACGCGCAGGACCCTACCCGGGGCCGTCCCACGGGTCGCTGTCAGGACCGGCCGCCACGGTCCGGGCAGGGCGCCCCCTGCCGAGCGCCCGCTGCGCAGTGCCCTGCTCAGCCCCGCGTCCGGTACGCCCTGAGCCGCTCGTACGCCGCGAGGCCGTCCGGCACCCACTCCCAGTCGCGCAGCCGGCGTTCCACCTCGTCCTCGGGCAGGAAGTCGTACCAGGCGACCTCCTCGGCCTGCGGCCGGACGGGCAGCGCGCAGCGGACCTCGTACACCGCGGACCACCAGCTCCGCCCCGCGCCGTCGTCGTACAGGAACTTGAACAGGTACTCGGGGCGCGGCAGACCGCTCACCCCGAGCTCCTCCTCGGCCTCGCGCAGGGCGGCCTCGTCGTAGGGCTCGCCCGCGCCGACCACTCCGCCGACGAACATGTCGTACAGGGAGGGGAAGACCAGCTTGGTGGGCGTACGGCGGTGCACGAAGATCCGGCCCTCGGCGTCCCGGACCTGGATGAACACGCAGCGGTGCCGCAGGCCCTTGGCGTAGGCCTCACCCCGCGGCGACCGCGCGACCACCCGGTCGTGCTCGTCGACGATGTCGAGCATCTCGTCAGCGCTCATGCACCCATCCAAGCAGGGGGCCGGCTTTCGGGGATCACGCCCCGGGCCTCCCACAGCGGCCCCTGTCGCGCGGCCCCGCCCTCACTGCGGCTGAAGCGCCGGCACCGCTTCGGCCGTCCGGGGCCGGGCCGCCGTGCCCTGGGGCATCGCCGGATGCAGACCCAGCAGCACGATGCCCACGATCACCGCCGCCAGCCCGCCGGCCTCCCAGGTCAGCGCGACCGCGTCGGTGCGCAGGCGGTCGCCCAGGAAACCGACGCCGCAGATGATTCCCGCGATGGGCTGGGCCGCGGTCAGCGCGGGCAGGGACATCCGCAGCGGGGCCGTCTCGAAGGCGCTCTGCACCAGCAGCAGCCCGGTGACGCCGAGCGCCAGGACGGCGTACGGCTGCCAGCCCGTGAGCAGCTCAGCGAAGCCGCCGGAGGCGAAGCGCTGCCCGCTGAGCCGGGTCAGCGCGTCCTGCACGCCGTACAGCAGCCCGGCGGCCAGTGCCAGCAGCACCGGGCCGGAGCGCAGCCGGGAGCGCTTCGCGTACGCCGTGAGCAGCAGGCCGAGCCCGACCATGGGGCCGATGATCAGCCAGGGGCGCAGCGGATCGCCCGGGGCGCTGCCGCCGTGCGGCTGCCCCGCCACGATGAACACGCTCACTCCGCCCGCGAGCAGGGCGAGCCCCGCCCAGCCCTGCCGGCCGAGCGGCTGCCGGGTCTGCCGGCGCGACAGCGCGAGCGCGAAGAGGAGGTTCGTCGCCAGCAGCGGTTCGACCAGGGACACCTCGCCCTGCCCGAGCGCCATCGCCCCGAGCGCCATGCCGGCCACCATGAGCCCGATGCCCCCGAGCCAGCGCGGCACCCGCATCAGGTCCAGCAGCAGCCTGGGGGAGAGGAAGTCGTTCAGCGGGGCCCGCTGGGCGGCGTTCTGCTGGAGAACGAACCCGAAGCCCAGACAGCACGCAGCACTCACCGCGAGAAGCAGAACCAGAAACGACACGCCGCGTACCTTCGATGATCGGGGCCGGGCCGCGGGACCCGGCAGGGCGCGACCGCACGTCCAGCCATCGTGAGCGGCGAGCCGGGGCCCACGCTATGACGTACGCCACAAAAGAGCGAAAAGAATTAAGTGGGGTTAAACGGGCGAAATACCCCGGGGGGTATGCGTGTCCGTGCCGCAGCTCCGTCGTCTACCGGCCACCGTGGCCACAAGTCCCCCAGAAGTCACGCTACTTGACGCGTGTAACACGCCGCTCGCCCTTGACGCAGACTGTTGGCTCCCGGTTTGCTGTGCGTGATCAGTTCATGGCCTCGCGCACACCTCCGCCCCCGCCGACCGCGCCGTGAACCGCACCACGAGTGAACGCGTGAGGATGTTCCGCGGTGTCCCCACCCCCGCCTCCCCTCGGCCGTGGCCGAAGACGCGCGGCCCAGGCCCTCGACGAGGCCCTCGACGACGCCGCCCTCGTCGACGCGCGCTCCGCCCTCGCACAGGGCCGGTGGCAGACCGCCCGCTCGCTGCTGGCGCGCACCGGTGACGACTGGGATCGCCGGGGCCACCGCATCACCGTCCTGGCCCGCGAGACCTACTGCGCCGCCTGGGCCAAGGAGTGGCTGCTCGCCGAGCCGGAGTCCGCCGACGCCGCCGTCCTGCTCGCTCTCGCCGAGGTCCGGCGCGCCCTGCGCGGCAAGCAGAAGCCGCCGCGCGCCCGCGAGGCCTGCCACCGCGCCGCCCGGCTCGCCCCCGCCGACCCCACCCCCTGGCTCGGCCTGCTCCTGCTGGAGCGTGCCCTGGGCGCCGACGAGGACGTGGTCCGGCTCTTCGAGGAGGTCCGCGCCCGGCACGCCGACCACCATCACGCCCACCACCTGATGGTCGCCCGGCTCGCCGAGCGCCGCGCCGGCATCGGACCGGACCCGCTGCACGAGGTGTACGACTTCGCCAACTGGGCCGCCGAACAGGCCCCCGCCGACTCCCCGCTCGCCATCCTGCCGGTCGTCGCCCACGCCGAGCGCTACCGCGTGCTGGCCGCCGCCGGGCACGAACCCGCCGACCCGGCCGCCTCCGGCCACTGGGCCGGCCGCCGCGCCCGCCAGGTGATGAAGGCCGCGTTCGACTGGTGGCTGGAGTGGGAGCACGAAGGCCATCCGCGCCGCCTGGTCGACCTGAACTATCTCGCCCACGCCAAGGTCTGCGAGGGGCGGGGCGCCGAGGCCGCCGCCCTGTTCCACCGCATCGGCGACCATGCCACCCCGGCGCCCTGGTGCTACCCGGACCGCGACCCGCACGCCGCCTTCCGCGCCGCCCGCGCCGCCGCGCTCGGCACGGTGTGAGGCCCCTCCCGACCCTTCCGAAAGGACACATCCAGATGACGACGGACGAAGCGAGCACCGGCAGAGCAGCGCCCACCGCCCCCGGAGGCGGGATCAGCACGTTCAAGGGCCAGGACCGGGCCCTGCGCGCCGACCGGCTCGGCACGGTCGGCCTGCTGCTGTCCGTGCTCGCCGCGACGGCTCCCCTCATGGTGGTCGCGGGTGTCATGCCCACCACATTCGGGGTGATGGGCATCGTCGGCCAGCCGCTGCTGTTCGTGATCCTCGCCGCCGTCCTCGCCCTGTTCAGCGTCGGATACGCCGAGATGAGCCGGCACGTCCACAACGCGGGCGCCTTCTACGCGTACATCTCCCGCGGCCTCGGCGGCACCGCCGGCGCCGGCGCGGCCATGGTCGCGCTCGTCGCCTACAACGCCCTCCAGGTCGGCATCTACGGCATCTTCGGCTTCGAGGTGTCCGGGCTGCTCGCCACCTACCTGGAGATCGACCTCGCCTGGTGGATACCGGCCCTGCTGGCCGTGCTCGCCGTCGGCGCCCTCGGCTGGCTGAAGATCGACCTCAACGCGCGCGTGCTCGGCGTCCTGCTGCTCATCGAGGTCGCGCTCGTCGTCGTCTTCGACGTCGCCGCCCTCGCCGACCCCGGCCCCCAGGGCCTGTCGCTGCACGCGTTCGACCCGGACACCCTCACCGGCGCCGGCGTCGGCACCGCCCTGTGCTTCTGCGTCGCGGCCTTCCTCGGCTTCGAGCAGGCCCCCGTCTACGCCGAGGAGACCAGCAGGCCGCACGTCCTGGTGCCCCGCGTGATGTTCCTGGCCATCGGCGGCATCGCGGTCTTCTACACGATCAGCTGCTGGGCGCTGACCGTCGCCACCGGCCCGTCGGCGATCGTCGGCACCGCGCAGAAGCAGAGCGCGGGCCTGCTGTTCTTCCTCACCGGGGACCTGCTCGGCGACACCTTCACGGACGTGCTGCACGTGCTGTTCGTGACCGGCATGTTCGCCGCGATGCTCAGCTTCCACAACGTCGTCGCCCGGTACGCCTTCGCCATGGGCCGCGAAGGGCTGCTGCCCGCCGCGTTCGGCCGCACCAGCAGCACCAGCGGCGCGCCCGGCACCGGCTCGCTGCTGCAGACGGCCGTGTCCCTGCTGGTGGTGGCCGCCTTCGCCGTCACGGACGACAAGCCGGCCGGTGACCCGACCGCGCCCGTGCTGCGCCTGTTCACCTGGATGGGCAACCTCGGCGCACTCGGCGTCGCCGTGCTGATGGCCGCGGCCTCGGTCTCCGTCGTCGTCTTCTTCGTCCGCCGCGGCGCGGCCGGCGCCCAGGCCTGGCGGCTCGTCGCCTCCGGGCTCTCCGTGGTCGCGCGGCTGTTCATCGTGGTCTACACCGTCAAGGACTTCGACGTCCTGATCGGCGCGGGCCCCGACTCGGCGCTGAGCCGGCTCCTGCCCGGCGTCATCGCCCTCGCGCTGGCCGTCGGCCTGATCCAGGGCCTGGTCATGCGTGCCCGCAGGCCCGGGGCGCACGCCCGCATCGGCCTCGGCAACGAGGCGTTCCAGCTGGAGAAGGCGGCGCACGAGACCCCCTGAGGTTCCCGTGGGAGGCGACGAGCATCCGCGAACCCTGGCCCAGCCGGGCCCGCGGGTGCTCGAATGGGAGCGTGAACGACGAACGACCCGCCGAGCACCCGCACGCACCCGAGGAGCCCCCGGGCGCGCCCGAGGAGGGCGGCACCCCCGTCGGCCGCCGCGTCCTGCTCGGCACCCTCGGGCTGGGCGCCCTCGGCGTGGTCGCCGCACCCTCCCTGCAACGCGGCCTGGAGTCGCTCCTCGCCGGGGCCGCCGACAAGGACCCCACCGGGCTGACGGGCCTGCTCCCCAACGGCGGCGGCTTCCGCTACTACTCGGTCGCCACCTCCGTCCCGCACAAAAACGCCCGCACCTACCGCTTGACGGTGGACGGCCTCGTCGACCACCCGAGGACCTACACGCTGGCCGACCTGTCGGCCCTGCCGCAGACCCGCCTGGTCCGGGACGTCCAGTGCGTCACCGGCTGGCGGGTCCCCGGCACGCCCTTCGAGGGCGTACGCCTGTCCCGGCTGCTGGACGCGGCCGGCCCACGCCCCACCGCGAAGGCGGTCCGCTTCACCTGCTTCGACGGCACCTACACCGAGAGCCTCACCCTCGACCAGGCCCGCCGCGCGGACGTCCTGGTCGCCCTGCGCATGCAGGACAAGTCCCTCGGGCACAGCCACGGCGGCCCGGTCCGCCTCTACGTGGCCCCCATGTACTTCTACAAGTCCGCCAAGTGGCTCTCCGGCATCACCGTCACCGAGGACGTCCGCCCGGGCTACTGGGAGGAGCGCGGCTACGACGTGGACGCCTGGGTGGGCCGCTCCAACGGACGCGACGACGAGCCCACGAGCCGACGATGACCCTGGACGTCGACACCCCGCCGCCCACCACCCGCGTACGGCGCTTCAGCCCGGCCGAACGGTGGGTGCACCGCACCACGGCCGCCCTGATGGGCGTGTGCGTGCTGACGGCGGCCTGCCTGTACGTCCCCCAGCTCGCCGAACTCGTCGGCCGCCGGGCCCTGGTGGTCACCGTGCACGAGTGGGCCGGCCTCGCCCTGCCCGTGCCCGCCCTCGCCGGACTGGCCTCTCGCGCGTTCCGCGCCGACCTCGGCCGGCTCAACCGCTTCGGCCCGCACGACCGCCTGTGGCTGCGCGCCGCCCTGCGCCGCGACAAACGGCCCGCCTCCCGCCCGGCGGGCAAGTTCAACGCCGGCCAGAAGATCTACGCCGCCTGGATCGCCGGTGCCACGCTGGTGATGCTCGGCACGGGCCTGATCATGTGGTTCACCCACCTCACCCCGCTGCTGTGGCGTACCAGCGCCACATTCGTCCACGACTGGCTGGCCCTGACCATCGGCATCGTCCTCGCCGGCCACATCGGCATGGCCCTGGGCGACCCGGAGGCCCGCCGCGGCCTGCGCACCGGCACGGTCAGCCGCACGTGGGCCCGACGGGAGCACCCGCTGTGGCGCCCCTGACCGCGCACCACGGCCCTGTTTCTCCCACAGCTGCGGCGAAGTGGTGCCGGAGCGCGAGCGGCAGCGTGACCCCGGGCTGCGCGGCACGAGCAGCCCCCGAACGCCGTGACCAGCAAGGCGGACACCAGAACAAAGCGACCAGGACCCGTGACGGTCACACCCGAGACCAGGCCGACGCCGACCAGGCCCGTCAGCATCCAGCCGAGCGGAGCGCAGACCCGCCGCGGAGACGAACGCCTCAGGGGACCGCGAAGTCCAGCACCACCTTGCACGCCCGGCTGCGGTCCGCCGCGAGCGTGAAAGCCGACTGGGCCTCCCGCACCGGCACCACCGCGCTGACCAGCCCGTCGAAGACCGGCTCGGCCGCGAGCAGTTCAAGCGCCTCGTCGAACTCCGCGTCGAAGCGGAACGCCCCGCGCAGCTCGATCTCCCGGCTCACCACCAGGTTCCCGGCGAACGCGCTCTGCCCCGGCGGCAGCATGCCGAGCTGCACGACGGCCCCGCCGCGCCGCACCCGCCGCAGACAGGCGTCCAGCCCCGCCGCCACCCCGGAGGCCTCGACGGCCACGTCCACCTCGTCCGGCCACCCGGCGTCGTGCGGATCGTCGGCCCGTACGACCGCGTCGGCCCCGGCCGCCCGCGCGTACGCCAGCGCTTCGGGCACCAGGTCCGTGACGGTCACCCGCCCCGCCCCGGCCGCCTTCGCCGCCGCCACCACCAGGCACCCGATGGGCCCGGCCCCGGTGACCAGCACATGCCGCCCGGCCACCGCCCCGGCCCGCCGCACCGCGTGCAGCGCGACGGACAGGGGCTCCGCGAGCACGGCCCGGCGCAGCTCCAGCCCGTGGCGGCAGGCTCCTCACCTGCGCGGCGGGGACGGCCACATGAGCCGCGAACCCGCCCTGCACGTGCGGAAAGCGGGCCGCGCTGCCCAGGTACCGCGCATCGCGGCACACGTTGCGCCGCCCGGCCGCGCACTCCGGGCACACCCCGCAGGGCGTGGCCGGGTGCACGGCGACCGCCGTACCCACCGCCGGACCTGACGCCCCGTCACCGTACGAGACGACCGTCCCGGCCACCTCGTGCCCGAGCACCATCGGCTCCCGCAGCCGGAAGTCGCCGACCCCGCCGTGCCGCCAGTAGTGCAGGTCGGACCCGCACACCCCGCCGTAGCGCACGGCCACCAGGACCAGCCCGGGTCCGGGGGCGGGGACGGGCAGCTCCTCGACCCTCAGGTCGCCCCGGCCGTGGATCACACAGGCCCGCATCACCGTCTCCCGGGAGTTCACAGCACGCTCGTCATGCCGCCGTCGACGTACAGCACCTGCCCGCTGACGAAGTCCGCCGCGGGCGAGGCGAGGAACAGCAGCCCGCCCACCAGGTCCTCGGGGCGGCCCCAGCGCCCGGCCGGGGTGCGCCCCCGCACCCACGCGCTGAACTCCGCGTCCTCCACCAGGGGCCGGGTCAGTTCGGTCTCGACGTACCCCGGGCCGAGCCCGTTGACCTGCACCCCGCGCGGACCCCAGTCGGCGCACATGCCCTTGGTGAGCATCTTCAGCGCGCCCTTGGTGGCGGCGTAGGGCGCGATGCCGGGGCGGGCCACCTCGCTCTGCAGCGAGCAGATGTTGATGATCTTGCCGTGGCCGCGTCCGGTCATCCGGCGGGCCGCCTCCCGCCCGACCAGGAAGGCGCTGGTGAGGTTGGTGCCCACGATCCGGTGCCAGTCGGAGTCCGTGAACTCCAGCAGCGGCGCCCGCAGTTGCATGCCCGCGTTGTTGACCAGGATGTCGAGCGGGCCCACCCGCTCCTCGACGTCCGCGATCCCCTGCCGTACGGAGGGACCGTCGGTGACGTCGAACGCGGCCGTGTGCACCCGGTCGCCGGGGAGTTCGGCGGCGGCCTTCGCCAGACGGTCCCGGTCCCGTCCGTTGAGGACGACCGTGCAGCCGGCCTCCGCCAGGCCACGGGCGAGGGCGAGTCCGATACCCCGGCTGGAGCCGGTCACCAGGGCCGTGCGGCCGCTGATGTCGAAGAGAGGGTGAGCCGTCATCGTCGTACCCTCCTAGATCACCAGGGACAGCAGCAGGACCACGCCACCGGCGACGACGGAGATGACGCACTCCATCACCGACCAGGTCTTCAGGTTCTGGCCGACGCTGAGTCCGAAGTACTCCTTCACCAGCCAGAACCCGGCGTCGTTGACGTGGCTGAGGAAGAGCGAGCCCGCGCCGATGGCCAGCACCAGCAGGGCGGCGTGGGTCGTCGACATGTCGGCCGCGAGGGGGGCGACCAGACCGGCCGCGGAGACGGTCGCCACCGTCGCCGACCCGGTCGCCAGCCGGATCGCCACCGCGATCAGCCAGGCCAGCAGCAGCGCGGGGATCGACCAGTCCCGGGAGATGTCCAGCACCATCTGCCCGACGCCGGAGTCGATCAGCGTCTGCTTGAACCCGCCGCCCGCGCCGACGATCAGCAGGATGCCCGCGATCGGCCCGAGGCTCTTCTCGACGAGCGGCGAGACGCGCTCCTTGGTGTACCCGGCCGGCCGCAGCAGCGTGACGATGCCGACGAGCACGGCGGCGAGCAGGGCGATCATCGGCGCGCCGACGACGTCGAAGACGCGCTGCACCAGCGTCTCGGGGTCGTCGACGACGATGTCCACCAGCGCCTTGGCCAGCATCAGGATCACCGGCAGCAGGACCGTGAACAGCGTGGCGCCGAACCCGGGCCGCCTGTCCAGCTCCTCGGAGGCCCGCTGCGGGATCATGCGCTCGGGGGCCGGGACGTCCACCCACCGGGCCGCGTACCGCGAGAAGAGCGGACCGGCGATGATCACGGTCGGGACGGCGACCAGGACGCCCAGCGCCAGCGTCACGCCCAGGTCGGCCTTGACCGCGTCGATGGCGACCAGCGGGCCGGGGTGCGGCGGCACGAGTCCGTGCATCACGGACAGGCCCGCCAGCGCGGGTATGCCGATGCGCATCAGCGAGTAGTTGCCGCGCTTGGCGACCATCAGCACCACCGGGATCAGCAGCACGATGCCGACCTCGAAGAACAGCGGCAGCCCGATCACGGAGGCGATCAGCACCATCGCCCACGGCATCGACCGGCCGCCCGCCTTGGCGAGGATGGTGTCGACGATCTGGTCGGCGCCTCCGGAGTCGGCGAGCATCTTGCCGAGGATCGCGCCGAGCGCGATGAGCACGCCCACACCGGCGACCGTGGCGCCGAGCCCGGTGCTGAAGCTGGTGAGGACCTTGTCCAGCGGCGCCCCGGCGCACGCGCCCAGGGCCAGTGACCCGAGGGTCAGCGCCAGGAAGGCGTGCAGCCGGAACACGGTGATGAGCAGGACGATGACGGCGATGCCCGCCAGGACGGCGATGCCCAGCTGAGCGTGTCCGGCCGAGGTGATCGGCTCGGGTGCGTCCGCTGCCAGCATCTCGACGCTGAGTCTGGTCACGGTGGGTTCCCTTTTGGGTGTACGGGGACAGGGGAGGGGGCCCGGGGCGGTGGGGGCGCCCCGGGGACGTGCGGAACCGGCGGGGCTACGGGGCGGGCAGGGCCTCCAGGGCGTGCACCGCCCGCTCGGTGATCTCCTCGGGGCTGCCCGAGACGTCCACCGCGACCCCCGCCTCGTCCGCCTGGAGCGGCTGGAGCGCGGCGAACTGGGAGTCGAGCAGCGCCGTGGGCATGAAGTGCCCCTGCCGGTGCGACATCCGGTCCTCGATCAGCGCGCGGTCACCGGTGAGGTGCACGAAGACCACACCGGGCGCGGCGGCTCGCAGCCGGTCGCGGTACGACCGCTTCAGCGCCGAGCAGCTCACCACCCCGCCGAGCCCGGCCCGCCGCCGCGCCCAGTCGCCGAGGGCGTCGAGCCAGGGCCACCGGTCCTCGTCGGTCAGGGGCGTACCGGCCGACATCTTGGCGATGTTGGCCGGCGGGTGGAAGTCGTCGCCCTCGGCGTAGGGAACGCCGAGCCGGGCGGCGAGCAGGGAACCGACGGTGGTCTTGCCGGTGCCCGCGACGCCCATCACCACGACGACCTGGGGGGTCTTCATCGCTGCCTCACTGTCCGCTGTCTTCGTCGACACGTGATGTCGACGTCACTGAAACCCATTAGGTACGACCAATTCAAGAGGCCGTGACAAATAAGTCTGACTTTTTGGCCCGGTGATCTACCCCGTACTCTGAGTGCATGACCACACCGGGCCGGGGGCTGCACGGCCGCGTCCTGGACGCCCTGGGCCCCGCGATCACCGCGGGCGAGTTCCCGCCGGGCAGTGTGCTGCGCACCGACGAACTCGCGCAGCGCTTCGACGTGTCACGCTCCGTGATGCGGGAGGCGGTCCGCGTCCTGGAGTCCATGCACCTGGTCGAGTCCCGCCGCCGCGTCGGCGTCACGGTCCTGCCCAGGACCGAGTGGAACGTGTACGACCCTCAGGTCATCCGCTGGCGCCTGGCGGGCAAGGACCGCCCCCAGCAGCTGCGCTCCCTCACGGTGCTGCGCTCCGCGATCGAACCGGTCGCGGCGGGCCTGGCGGCGAAGAACGCCACGGCCGAGCAGTGCGCCCGGCTCACCGAGTGCGCGCTCGGGCTGGTCGCCAACTCCCGCGGCCACCGGCTGGAGCAGTACCTCGTGCACGACGTGGCCTTCCACCGGGTGATCCTCACCGCGTCCGGCAACGAGATGTTCGCCCGCCTCGGCGACGTCGTCGCCGAGGTCCTGGCCGGCCGGACCCACCACGACGTGATGTTCGACGACCCCGACCCGGCCGCCGTCACCCTGCACGTCCAGGTCGCCGAGGCGGTCCGCGCGCGCGACGCGGTCCGCGCGGAGCAGCTCACCCGCGAGATCACCGTGGGCGCGCTCCAGGAACTGGACGTCCTCGCGCCCTGAGGCGGCTGTTCCTCGCGCCCTGAGGCGGCTACTGAAGGAACTCCCCGTCGATGTACACCCACGCCCCGTCCACCCGCTCGAACCGGCTCCGCTCGTGCAGCGAGCCGCCCCGGTACGACGCCCGGAAGGTCACGGTCCCGGTGGCGTGGAAGGCCGACCCGTCGGTGGTCTCCAGGATCTCCAGCCCGGTCCACCGCATCCGCGGATCGAGCTCCAGCCGCGCGGGCCGGGTGCGCGGATGCCAGGTCCGCAGCAGATACGCCGCGTCCCCCTTCACGAAGGCGCTGTAGCGCGACCGCATCAGGGCTTCCGCGGTGGGAGCGGCGGCGGCCCCGACGGGGTGGAACCGGCCACAGCAGGATTCGTACGGCTCCGGAAGCCCGCACGGGCAGGCACGCCTGGTCATGGTCACCTCCGCGGTAACGCGTGAGGGCCGCGACCTCGCGGTCGCGGCCCTCACGCATCGTGTGTCCGAGGGGGGACTTGAACCCCCACGCCCGATAAAGGGCACTAGCACCTCAAGCTAGCGCGTCTGCCATTCCGCCACCCGGACAAGGTGTCTGTCGCGCGGATTCTCCTCGCGGCGACGACGTAAACATTACCAGGCTTTCCGGGGTGGCCGATCACCCCCACCCCCCGGCGCGACCACGTGAACGGCGTGTGACGGGCCGGGACCGGTCTTGGGCACGCGCGGCGGGGCGAGGGAGGATGAGGAGGACCCACCAGCAGGGACAGCGGGAGGAAGCACGTGAGCGAGACGGGCACGGCCAGGAGCGTCACCGGCGAGGACGAGGTCGTGGACCTCTGCCGCGAGCTGATCCGGATCGACACCAGCAACTACGGCGACCACTCGGGTCCGGGCGAGCGCAAGGCGGCCGAGTACGTCGCCGAGAAGCTCGCCGAGGTGGGACTCGAGCCGAAGATCTTCGAGTCGCACCAGGGACGGGCCTCCACCGTGGCCCGCATCGAGGGGGAGGACCCCTCCCGGCCCGCGCTGCTCATCCACGGGCACACCGACGTCGTGCCGGCCAACGCGGACGACTGGACCCACCACCCCTTCTCCGGCGAGATCGCCGACGGGTGCGTGTGGGGCCGCGGGGCCGTCGACATGAAGGACATGGACGCGATGACCCTGGCGGTCGTCCGCGACCGGCTGCGCAGCGGCCGCAAGCCGCCGCGCGACATCGTGCTCGCCTTCCTCGCCGACGAGGAGGCCGGCGGCACCTACGGCGCCAAGTACCTCGTACGGGAGCACCCCGAGCTCTTCGAGGGCGTCACCGAGGCGATCGGCGAGGTCGGCGGGTTCTCCTTCACCGTCAACGAGAAGCTGCGCCTCTACCTCGTCGAGACCGCCGAGAAGGGCATGCACTGGATGCGGCTCACCGTCGAGGGCACCGCCGGCCACGGCTCGATGACCAACACCGACAACGCCATCACCGAGCTGTGCGAGGCGGTGGCCCGGCTCGGCCGGCACACCTGGCCGGTGCGGGTGACCAAGACCGTACGGGCCTTCCTCGACGAGCTCTCCGACGCGCTCGGCACCGAGCTCGACCCCGAGAACATGGACGAGACCCTCGCCAAGCTCGGCGGCATCGCGCGCATGATCGGCACGACCCTGCGCAACTCGGCCGCGCCCACCATGCTCGGCGCCGGCTACAAGGTCAACGTCATCCCCGGCCAGGCCACCGCCCACGTCGACGGGCGGTTCCTGCCCGGCTACGAGGAGGAGTTCCTCGCCGACCTCGACCGGATCCTCGGCCCGCGCGTGAAGCGCGAGGACGTGCACGCCGACAAGGCCCTGGAGACCACCTTCGACGGCAGGCTCGTCGACGCCATGCAGAGCGCGCTGAGCGCCGAGGACCCGATCGCCCGGGCCGTGCCCTACATGCTCTCCGGCGGCACCGACGCCAAGTCCTTCGACGACCTCGGCATCCGCTGCTTCGGCTTCGCGCCGCTGAAGCTGCCGCCGGAGCTGGACTTCGCGGGCATGTTCCACGGCGTCGACGAGCGGGTGCCGGTGGAGGGCCTGAAGTTCGGTGTGCGGGTGCTCGACCGTTTCCTCGACGCCTCCTGAACCCCACGGCCGCCTGTCTTGGCCACGGATAACGGCTCGGTAATCGGCCACGCGTACGGCACTGCCCGACAACGAGTGAATGCGACCATACGCTCGTAGCCTCATTACTCCCTCCTCGTTACTCGTCATGTGATCCGCACATTGGGATCGCATTGCCAACAAGGAGGAATAATGATCAAGAAGGTCGTCGCCGCTGCGGCTGCCACCGGTGGTCTGGTTCTCGCGGGCGCGGGCATGGCCGTCGCCGACGCGGGCGCGCAGGGTTCTGCCGTGCACTCCCCGGGCGTCCTGTCCGGCAACGTTGTTCAGGTTCCTGTTCACGTCCCGGTGAACGTCTGTGGCAACACGGTTTCCGTGATCGGGCTGCTGAACCCCGCCTTCGGCAACACCTGCATCAACCAGTGACGTTGTGCCTCGCCCTCTAGGGCCCGGGCCCTCGTGGGTTGAGCCCGTCGGCCCCGGAGCGCGTGCCATGCGCTCCGGGGCCGACCGGTCTTTCGCACAGCCCTCGCACGTCGAAACGTCCACACGTCGAAAAATCGAAACGTCGCGACGTCGAAAACTCGGAATGTCGGTGCCGGAATGCCTCATCGGGTGGGATTCCGGCGAGAAGGTCTAAGGCAGGGAATTCAGAACATGCGACAGGTCACCCGCAAGGGCCTGATGACCGTGGCCGCCGCGACCGGTGTGATCGCCGCCGCGGGCGGCGCCGCCCACGCGACCGGCGGCGCAGGCGCGCACGGCTCCGCTTCCGGGTCGCCCGGTGTGCTGTCCGGGAACTCGGTGCAGGCACCGGTGCACGCGCCCGTGAACGTCTGCGGCAACACCGTCAACGTGGTCGGCGTGCTCAACCCCTCGGTGGGCAACTCGTGCGCCAACCAGGGCGGTGGGTCGTCGTCGGGGGGACACGGTGAATCCGGCGGCCACGGCGGCGCGCACTCCGGCGGTCACGCCAGTGACTCGCCGGGGGTCGGCTCCGGCAACCACGTCGAGGCCCCGGTCCACGCGCCGGTGAACGTCTGCGGCAACAGCGTCAACGTCATCGGCATCGGCAACGCCGCCGTCGGCAACGACTGCGCGAACGGCGGCTCCGGCGGCCACGACACCACCCCGCCGGGCGGTGGCCATGAGAACCCCGGAAACCCGGGTGGCCCCGGAAACCCGGGCAACCCAGGCAACCCCGGTGAGCCGGGCAACCCGGGCAACCCAGGCAACCCCGGTGAGTCGGGCAACCCGGGCAACCCTGGTAACCCGGGTGAGCCCGGCACTCCGGGCAACCCGGGCGAGCCCGGTGGTCCCGGCACCCCGGGCAACCCTGGGGAGCCCGGCACCCCCGGTACCCCGGGCGAGCCCGGCACTCCCGGCACCCCCGGCACCCCGCCCGGAGGGGCGGACGGCACCACCCCGGGCGGCTCCGCGCACGGCAGCACGCCCGGAGCCCAGGCCGTCGGCCGGTCCCACGCCGCCGCACAGCTCGCGCACACCGGCAGCGACCTGCCGATGGGCCTTGTCCTGCCGGTCGGCGCGGGAGCGCTGCTGGCCGGGGCGGTCCTCTACCGCAAGGCACGGGCCTCGGCGTGACAGCCCCGAAGACGGAGCGGGCCCCGCTGCCGCGGGGCCCGCTCCGTCGTGGTCACCTCACCATGTGGCGCGCACCTGGCGGATGATCCGCCGCCGCAACCGCACCCTGCGGCTGCCGTCACGCAACAGGCTGAGGCGGTACAACTCCCAGTTTCCGTACTCTGCGTGGTCCGTCAGCAGACGTGCCGTCTCCTTGCGGGAGACCCCGCGAGGCACGTACACGTCGACAAATTCGTATTCCGGCATCGCATCTATTGTGCGGTCTGGGGCCAGGTACGGATAGCGTCTGCACTATGTCTGATGCTGCGCAGCCCACCGCTGCCGAGGTACGCGCCGCCGCCGAGGCGGTCAAGACCGCGCTCGACCGTCACCTGGCGGCGGTCGAACGCCGGTCGGGGGAGGACGACCCGGCCGTCTACGAGGCCTTCAACCAGCTGGCCGCGGCCGCAGAGGCGTACGACGAACTGCTCTACGACCGCTACGACGAGGTCACGCCCTTCGAGATCCCCGGCGCGGAGGACGCGCTGCCGCCCTACACGGGCCCCGAGGAACCGAACGCGCTGAGCGTGCTGATCCGCCGTGACTACTCCGTGGCGGAACCGCAGCGGCTGCTGGCACAGGCACAGCGGATCGAGGCGGCCGACGAGGACACGGGCACGGGCGCCTCCGGCACGGTGCACGGGGCGCTCGGCCTGCTGTTCGGCGAGTTCGAACCGGACGAGATCGCCTCCCGGCACAAGGAGTTCGGCCTGGAGGAGGGCGACTCCACGCTCTGGGTGACGGCGGCGGACGAACCGGCGGAGCCCGGCGAGTGGCTGGAGGCGCCGTTCGAGCAGATCGACCCGCAGCGGATCGTGTGCCGCTTCGACGTCAGCGCGGTCTTCGACGACGACGCCGACCACGACCTGGACGACGAGGATCTCGAGGACGAGCTGGACCCGGATCTGGACGAAGACGAAGACGAGGACGAAGACGAGGACGAGGACCTGGAGCCGCTCGACGCGGACCGCTGAGCGAGCCGTCACGACGGCGGTGGGCACGGCAAGCACCCGTGGCCACCGCCGTCGCCGTTTCCGGAACCGGACTCAGTCCGCCGCCGGGACCTGCGGGGCCAGCAGCACCGGCAGCCGGGTCGTCCGGGGCTTGGCCGGGACCTCCGCGACGGCCCGGGGCAGCGCCTGGTCCACACCGTGGACGACGGACAGGTGCCGGTCGGCCCGCCCGAACGCCGTGTACACCCAGGGACGGCTGAGCGCCTGCGCGGCATCGCCGGGCAGCACCACCACCACGGCCGGCCACCGGCAGCCCACCGCCTGGTGCGCGGTCAGCGCCCACCCGTGCCGGACGACACTCTCCACCCGCTCCTTCGGCACGACGACGGCCTCGCCCGCACACGACAGGTGCAGCCCCTCCGCGTCCGCCTTCACGACCCGGCCCGGCAGCATCCGGCCCGGAGCGGGGGAGTAGGCGATCCGGTCGCCCGGGTCGAAGCCGCCGAACCGCCCGGGGCCCGGGTTCAGCCGCTCCTTCAACGCCGCGTTCAGCACCCGCGTCCCGGCGGCACCGCCGTGGCCCGGTGTGATCACCTGCGTCTCCTCGGCCGGGACGCCGAGCGCCCGCGGCACCGAGTCGGCCACCAGCTGCACGGTCCGGTGCACGGCCTCGCCCGCGTCCCGCACCGGCACGATCACGACCTCCTTGCCGGGGGCCTCGACCTGGTTCAGCTCACCCACGCCGATCCCGGAGACCAGCTCGCCCAGCGGGCCGGGATCCGGGCGCCGGGAAGCGATCTGCGGGCAGGCCCGCGCCGCCAGCAGGTCCGCGAACACCCGCCCGGGGCCCACCGAGCCCAGCACGTTCGGGTCCCCGGACAGCACCAGGCGCGCCCCGTCCGGCAGCGACTCCGTGACGAGTGCCGCCGCCTCCACGTCCAGCTGCGGGGCGTCCAGCACGATGAGCAGGTCGAGGTCGAGCGCCCCGTCGGCGTCCCGCCCCGGCCCCTCGGCCCCGGACAGCAGGCCGGTGACCGTGGCGACGGGAGGCTGCGGGCCGCCGTCCGGCCCGGGGAGCCGCAGCAGGGCCGCGAAACGGTCACGGCCGATCGGGCTGTGCGCGGCGGCCCAGGCCCGCAGACCGGCGCCCCCGGCCGCGTGCAGCAGGGCGGCCGGTTCGGCCAGGGCGGCCTCGCCGCCGGTGTGCAGCACCAGGGCGTGGGACGCCACCGCGCGGATCAGCTCACCGGCCGACCCCTCGGCAGAAGACGCGGCCCGCTCCCAGTCCTCCCCGGAGCCGTCCTGCTTCGGCGCGGAGTTGACCAGCCGGGCCAGCGCGTCGGCGAGGCTCTCCTCGGCGAGGGCGTACCGCTCCAGACCGACCAGGACGCGCACCGGCCGCTCCGCGTCGTCCTCGTCCTCGTCCTGCTGGGGTCCCTGGGCGCCCGGCTCGTCCAGCGCGTCCTGGAAGACCAGGACCTCTCCCTCGGTGATCGCGTTCTGCACGGCGATCTCCGGGTCCGGCACGCCCCGCTGGGCCAGGGCGGCGGTGAGCGCCGGCATCTCCAGCGCGGTGTGCCCTGCCAGCGCGGCCTGCTCCAGGAGCCAGACGGTGACCGCCCGGCCGCGCCGCTCGTCCCCGGGCCCGCACTCCGGGCCGAGCAGCGCCCGCGCGAATCCGTCGGCCTGCTCGGGCCGCACCCCGGTCACCCGCAGCACCTGCCAGGGGTCGGCCCGCAGCAGCTCCGCGGCGCCCTCCCCGAGCACCGCGACGACCTGCGGTGCGAGCGTCTCGGGCGCGCCCGCCTGGGCGAGCACGCCCCGGACGGCCTGAACGGCCTGAGCCGAGGGAGCCGGGGCGGCCTCGGCGGGCACGGGCCGCGGCCGGCGTTCCGGCTCCGGCGCGGGGCGGGGCGGCGCGGGCTCCGGCTCCGCGAACACCGCGCGCGCCGGCTTCTCCCCGCTCTCCACGGCCCGTACGGCGGCGAGCAGCTCGGCGGCCTTGCCGCTCAGCTTCGTCCCGCTCTCGATCGGCCCCTGCTTCTCGGCCTTGCGCCGCTCGATGCGCTCCCGCTCCAGCCGCTGGGCCAGCAGCTCGGCCTCGGCCTCGGACAGCTGCCCGGCCCCGGCCTCACCGTCTGCCGTACCCTCCGCGCCCTCGGTCCGCGGGGCGTCGCCCTCCGCCTCGGCGGCGGGCGCCTCCGGCTGGGCGTCCACGGCGTCCTCAGCCGGCTCGGGCTCCGTGCTCACAGCGTGCTCCAGTCGTGATCGGGATAGCGGTGCACGGGCGCCGACACGTCGTCGAGCGCCCGGCAGATCTCGTCAGGAAGACTAAGGGCCTCCACTGACAATGCCGCCGTGAGCTGCTGCGCGGTGCGCGCGCCGACGATCGGCGCGGCCACCCCGGGCCGGTCCCGGACCCAGGCGAGGGCCACCTGCAGCGGGGTGACTGCCAGGCCGTCCGCCGCCGTCGTCACGGCGTCCACGATCCGGCTCGCGGTGTCGTCGAGGTAGGGGGCGACGAACGGCGCGAGATGCTCCGAGGCGCCCCGGGAGTCCGGCGGGGTCGCGTCCCGGTACTTGCCCGTCAGCACCCCGCGCCCCAGCGGCGACGACGGCAGCAGCCCGACCCCCAGGTCCAGCGCGGCGGGCAGCACCTCCCGTTCCACACCGCGCTGCAGCAGCGAGTACTCCATCTGCGTGCTCGCCAGCCGGGTCCGGGTGCCCGGCGCCGCCAGCTGCCAGGTCGCCGCCTTCGCCAGCTGCCAGCCGCAGAAGTTGGAGACACCGGCGTAGCGGGCGCGGCCGCTGCTGACGGCCAGGTCGAGCGCCTGGAGGGTCTCCTCCAGCGGGGTGTACGGGTCGAAGGCGTGCACATGCCACACGTCGACGTGGTCCGTGCCCAGCCGGGACAGGGAGGCGTCCAGCGCGGAGAGCAGATGGCCGCGTGAGCCGTCGAAGCGCCGGTCGGGGTCCGGCACGCTGCCCGCCTTGGTCGAGATGACGAGGTCCCGCCGCGGCACCAGCCCGTCCATGAGTTTTCCGAGCAGGTACTCGGCCTCTCCGTCGCCGTACACGTCCGCGGTGTCGACGAGGTTCCCGCCCGCCTCCCAGAACGTCTTCAGCAGGTCCGCGGCGTCGTGCTCGTCGGTGTCCCGGCCCCATGTCAGAGTGCCGAGACCGATGCGGGACACGCGCAGGCCGGTACGGCCGAGATGCCTCTGCTCCATGAACGTGGAGATTACTGGCCGGAACCTGCGGTGTGGGGGCCTGTGGACAGCGGATGTGCGGGCCGCGTGCCCGCTCTCACCGTCGCGGACCCCCGCACGCTAAGGTCTCCGACAAGGACGTTACTGATCGGTAAGGGGAGTCGGCCATGCAGCTCGGTATCAACCTCGGCTACTGGGGCGCCGGAATGGACGCGGACAATCTCGCCGTCGCGCAGGAGGCCGACCGCCTCGGGTACGCCGTCTGCTGGGCCGCCGAGGCCTACGGCTCCGACGCGGCCACCGTCCTGGCCTGGGTCGCCGCCCAGACCGAGCGCATCGACGTCGGCTCGGCCATCTTCCAGATCCCGGCCCGCCAGCCGGCCATGACGGCGATGACCGCCGCCACCCTGGACTCCCTCTCCGGCGGCCGCTTCCGCCTCGGCCTCGGCGTCTCGGGCCCGCAGGTCTCCGAGGGCTGGTACGGCGTCAAGTTCGACAAGCCGCTGTCGCGCACCCGCGAGTACGTCGAGATCATCCGCAAGGCGATGACCCGCGAGCGGCTCACCTACGAGGGTGAGCACTGGACCCTGCCGCTGCCCGGCGGTCCCGGCAAGCCCATCAAGCTCACCGTGCACCCGCAGCGCGAGCACATCCCGCTGTACATCGCCGCGATCGGCCCGAAGAACCTCGAGCAGACCGGCGAGATCGCCGACGGCGCCCTGCTGATCTTCCCCTCCGCCGAGCACCTCGAGGACACCGCGATCAAGCACCTGCGCGCCGGCCGCGAGAAGGCCGGCAAGACCCTCGACGGGTTCGACGTCTGCCCGACCCTCCCGCTCGCCGTCGGCGACGACCAGGACATCGCCGCACTCGCCGACACCTTCCGCCCGTACACCGCGCTGTACGTCGGCGGCATGGGCAGCCCGAAGCAGAACTTCTACAACCAGCTCGCCCGGCGCATGGGATACGAGAAGGAGGCCGCCGAGATCCAGGAGAAGTACCTGTCCGGCGACAAGCAGGCAGCCGCGGCCGCCGTCCCGCACGACCTGATCGACAAGACCACGCTGCTGGGCTCCGTCGACCGGATCGCGGACCGGATGAAGGCCTACGCGGAGGCCGGCGTGACCACGTTGAGCCTCGCTCCCGCGGGCTTCACCCTGGAGGAGCGGATCGCCTCCCTCCGCGCCGGCACCGAGGCCCTGGAGCGCGCCGGACTGGCGTGACCCAAGGACCGGGACGGAAACTTCACGGCCGTGGTGGGGGCTCGGGGGTCTTCCCCGCCACGGCCGTCACGCGGAACAACGCGCCGGGCTCCGCACGGTTACGCCCCCCCCGGCACGGTTACGCCCCCCGCCGCACGGTCACGTCCGCGCACGTCCCGCGACGCCCCCGCCGTCCTCCGTTCGGCCCAGGCGCCCGGCACACCTGTTGCAGCACCTCTCCCGCGGCCGTTGACTCGTTCTTCGCGGAGCCCGGCGGAACCCGCGGATCCTGCGAAGCCTGCGGAGAGGTGCCAACGATGCTTTCGGCCAAGAGTCTGTTCCAGGAGATCCTCGACAACGACGAGTCCTTCGCCCTGTTCTGCTCCATCGCGGCCGGCGGCGAGGCCCAGGGCGGCTGGGAGAACGCCCGCATCGCCGCGCTCGTCCCCGGCACCGAGCGGGACCTCGCCCCCAAGATCGCCCGGCACGGCGCCGACGAGGACAAGCACGGCCGCATCTTCCACGCCCTGCTGAAGAAGCGGGGCCTGCAGCCCGTGCCCGTGCCGCCCGAGACCGACTACACCATGCTCCTGGAGCGCCGCGGCATCGGCCTCGCCCACGACCGGCTCCGGCGGGACGAGCCGCTCACGGTCCAGGACATCGTCACCTACCTCGCGCACAGCCGGGTCACCGAACAGCGCGCCTCGGAGCAGATGGACCTGCTCCGCAAGCACTTCGGCGACCACCCCGGCATCGGCCGCGCGGTCCGGCAGATCTCGCAGGACGAGGACAACCACCTGGCCTACTGCCACGAGGAGCTGCTGCGCTTCGCGCGCGCCGGACACGGCCGGGCCATCCAGCGCACCCTGCGCGCCTGCGCGCTCGCCGAGATCCGCGTCTACCGGGACGTCGGCCTCGCGGTCATGGCCCACATGGGCCGCATCCTCGGCTGGTCCCGGCTGAGGTCCGCGGTGCTGGCCGCGGGCATCCACGCCGTGTACGGGTACGAACGGCTCGGCGGCTGGCGCCGCATGGTGAGCCTGCGCATGCCCGAGCGCCGCAACGCCCTCGGCGGCCCGGCCACCGCCGCAGCCGAGCTCGCCTGACCGGGCAACGCCCGGGTCACAGCCACCCGCGTCGCTTGAACATCCGGAACACCAGCACCTCCAGGACGCCCATCACCACGATCAGCACCGGGTACGACCACACCCAGTGCAGTTCCGGCATGTGCTCGAAGTTCATGCCGTAGATCCCGGCGATCATCGTGGGGATCGCGGCCATCGCCGCCCACGCCGAGATCTTCCGCATGTCGTCGTTCTGCCGGACGCTCATCTGCGCCAGATGCGCGGAGAGGATGTCGGAGACCAGCCGGTCCAGCCCCTCCACCGACTCGTTCACGCGCGTGAGGTGGTCACTGACGTCCCGGAAGAAGGGGCGGGCCTTCTCGTCCACGAACGGCACCACCACACCGGTCGGAGCGGTGCCCGCCAGCCGGCTCATCGGCAGGGCCAGCGGCCCGGTCGCCCGCCGGAACTCCAGGATCTGCCGTTTGAAGTTGTAGATCCTCGACGCGGTGTGCCGCGAGCCGCCGTCCTCCGGGGAGAAGACCTCCGCCTCCAGCTCCTCCAGGTCGGTCTGCAACTCGGTCGCCACGTCCAGGTAGTGGTCGACGGCGGCGTCGGCGATCGCGTACAGCACCGCGGTCGGTCCCTTGCCCAGCAGCTCCGGCTCCTTCTCCAGGCGGTGGCGTACGGCCGCCAGCGGAGCTCCCTCGCCGTGCCGGACGGTCACCACGAACGAGTCGCCGAGGAAGATCATGATCTCGCCGGTGGAGACGGCGTCGCTGCCCGGGTCGTACACCACCGGCTTGAGGACCAGGAAGAGGGAGTCGTCGTAGATCTCCAGCTTGGGCCGCTGGTGGGCCTTCAGGGCGTCCTCCACGGCCAGCGGGTGCAGGGCGAACTCCTGGGTGACGTGGTCGAACTCCGCCTCCGTCGGCTCGTGCAGCCCGATCCACACGAAGCCGCCCGCCGCCCGTGCCTCGCCCAGCGCGTCGGAGAAGTCCCCGGGGCCTTCGGTCCGGTGACCGTCACGGTAGACGGCACAGTCGACGATCACGAACGCACACTCCTGTCACTCGCTCACCGGTCCTGGAACTCCTGCCCCTTCAACGCCCCCGCACGCGCGCGTGCGCCTACGCTGGGCGGCATGCCCACGCTGATCCTGGTCCGGCACGGACGTTCCACCGCCAACACCGAGGGACTGCTCGCCGGCTGGACGCCCGGCGTCGCCCTCGACGAACGCGGGGCCGCGCAGGCCGCCGCCCTGCCCGGGCGGCTCGCCGAAGTGCCGCTCGCCGAGGTCGTCACCAGCCCGCTGCAACGCTGCCAGGAGACGATCCGGCCGCTGCTGGACGCCCGCCCCCACCTCACCGCGCACACCGACGAGCGCATCGGGGAGTGCCACTACGGCGACTGGTCCGGCCGCAAGCTCGCCGAGCTGAACGACGAACCGCTGATGGAGGTGGTGCAGGCGCACCCCTCCGCGGCGGCGTTCCCCGGCGGCGAGTCGATGCGCGCGATGCAGACGCGGGCCGCCGAGGCCGTGCGCGAGTGGAACGCGCGCGTGGAGCGCGACCACGGCGCCGGCGCCGTCTACCTCATGTGCTCGCACGGCGACATCATCAAGTCGCTCGTCGCGGACGCCCTCGGGCTGCATCTCGACCTCTTCCAGCGGATCTCCGTCGAACCGTGTTCCATCACCGTGATCCGCTACACACGACTGCGTCCCTTCCTCGTCCGCCTCGGCGACACCGGTGACTTCGCCTCCCTGGTGCCGCGCGAGGAGACGCCGGGCGACGAGGCCCCGGTAGGGGGTGGTGCGGGCGCACCGTGATCGTCTCGCGCAGTAGGGTGAAGCGGTCGCAGCAGTTCGCCCCACCCACCGATTCCCTCCGTCCCTCGACTCAATGGAGACAGGACGTGTCCCGTCAGGTGTTCCTCTACGACCAACCGGACCGTTTCGTGGCCGGTACGGTCGGACTGCCAGGGCGCCGTACGTTCTTCCTCCAGGCCTCCGCCGGCTCCCGGGTGACCAGCGTGGCCCTGGAGAAGACCCAGGTCGCCGCGCTCGCCGAGCGCATGGAAGAGCTGCTCGACGAGGTCGTACGCCGCAGTGGCGGCAGCGCCGCCGTGCCCGCCGTCGCACCGGCGGAGATCAACGACACCGCCCCCCTGGACACCCCCATCGAGGAGGAGTTCCGCGTCGGCACCATGGCGCTGGCCTGGGACGGCGAGGAGCAGCGCATGATCGTCGAGGCGCAGGCCCTTGTCGAGCTCGACGCCGACTCCGAGGAGGACCTCGCCGAGGCGGAGGAGCGGCTGCTGCAGGACGAGGAGAACGGGCCCCCGATGCTGCGGGTCAGACTCACCGGCGCGCAGGCCCGGGCCTTCGCCAAGCGCGCCCTGGACGTCGTCAACGCCGGGCGGCCGCCGTGCCCGCTGTGCAGCCTCCCGCTCGACCCGGAAGGACACGTATGTCCGCGCCAGAACGGATACCGCCGCGGAGCGTGACGGCCGACGCCGCCCTGCTTGCGCACGGTGAGCTGACCGTGCGCGGACGCATCCGGGAGGCTTCCAACGCGGCCCTGTACTGCACGGTGACCCACGACGGCCGCGAGGCCGCCTGCGTCTACAAGCCGGTCGCGGGGGAGCGGCCCCTGTGGGACTTCCCCGACGGCACCCTCGCCCAGCGGGAGGTCGCCGCGTACGAGGTGTCCGAGGCGACCGGCTGGGGCCTGGTCCCGCCCACCGTGCTGCGGGACGGGCCGTACGGCGAGGGCATGTGCCAGCTGTGGATCGAGGCCACCGCGGACGACGGGCTGCTCGCCCTCGTGGACGGGGAGGAGCCCGGGCCCGGCTGGAAGGCGATCGGCTTCGCCGAGGTCGGCGAGGGCCGTACCGCGCTGCTGGTGCACGCCGACGACGCCCGGCTGCGGCGCCTGGCGGTGCTCGACGCCGTGATCAACAACGCCGACCGCAAGGGCGGGCACCTGCTGTCCGCCGGGGACGGACGGCTGTACGGCATCGACCACGGGGTCACCTTCCACGTCGAGAACAAGCTGCGCACCCTGCTGTGGGGCTGGGCGGGGGAGCCGCTCACCGAGGAGGCCGTCGACGTCCTGACGGGCCTGAGGAAGGAGCTGACGGAGGGCGGCGCGCTCGCCGGGCGCCTCGCCGGGCTGATCACCGCGGCGGAACGGGACGCCACGCGCGCGCGGGTCGACACCCTGCTGGCGACCGGCAGGCACCCGGAGCCGAGCGGGGAGTGGCCGGCGATCCCCTGGCCGCCCGTCTAGCTGCACACCGGGCGGCCGGGCGCAAGAGGGCCTTCCCGGCCATCCGGTCCGCTCCGGTTCGTATGCGGAACTTCCGTCCGGTTAGGCTCATGTACATGCATGCCTGGCCCGCTTCCGAGGTCCCCGCCCTGCCTGGTCAGGGCCGCGACCTGAGGATCCACGACACCGCGACCGGCGGTCCGGTCACCCTCGACCCCGGTCCCGTCGCACGTCTCTACGTCTGCGGCATCACCCCGTACGACGCCACCCACATGGGACACGCGGCGACCTACACCGCGTTCGACCTCGTGCAGCGCGTGTGGCTCGACACCAAGCGGCAGGTTCACTACGTCCAGAACGTCACCGACGTCGACGACCCGCTCCTGGAGCGGGCCCAGCGGGACAGCATCGACTGGGCCGCCCTCGCCGAGAAGGAGACGGCCCTCTTCCGTGAGGACATGACGGCGCTGCGGATGCTGCCGCCCCAGCACTACATAGGCGCCGTCGAGGCGATACCCGGCATCGTCCCGCTCGTCGAGCGGCTGCGCGACCTCGGCGCCGCCTACGAGCTCGAGGGCGACATCTACTTCTCCGTCGAGTCCGACCCGCACTTCGGCAAGGTCTCCCACCTGGACGCCGCGGCCATGCGGCTGCTGTCCGCCGAGCGCGGCGGCGACCCGGACCGGCCGGGCAAGAAGAACCCCCTCGACCCGATGCTGTGGATGGCGGCCCGGCCCGGGGAGCCCAGCTGGGACGGCGGTTCGCTCGGCCGCGGCCGGCCCGGCTGGCACATCGAGTGCGTCGCCATCGCCCTTGACCACCTCGGCATGGGCTTCGACGTGCAGGGCGGCGGCTCCGACCTGGCCTTCCCGCACCACGAGATGGGCGCCTCCCACGCCCAGGTCCTCACCGGCGCGTTCCCGATGGCCAAGGCGTACGTCCACGCCGGGATGGTCGCCCTGAACGGCGAGAAGATGTCCAAGTCCAAGGGCAACCTCGTCTTCGTCTCGCAGCTGCGCCGTGACGGCGTCGACCCGGTCGCCATCCGGCTGGCGCTGCTCGCCCACCACTACCGCTCCGACTGGGAGTGGACCGACCAGGTCCTCCAGGACGCCGTCGACCGGCTGGGCCGCTGGCGCGCCGCGGTGTCCCGGCCCGACGGGCCGCCCGCCGAGGCGCTCGTCGAGGAGATCCGCGAGGCCCTCGCGAACGACCTGGACGCCCCCGCCGCGCTCGCCGCGGTGGACCGCTGGGTCGCCCACCAGCAGCAGACCGGCGGCACGGACCCGGGCGCGCCCGGGATCGTCTCGCGGGCGGTGGACGCGCTGCTCGGCGTGGCCCTGTAGAGCACGACCGCGGCTCCGCGGAGCACGACCGGGAGCCACGGACAGACGAAAGGGGCCTGCGCGGTGCCGTACCGCGCAGGCCCCTTTTCGTGTCCGGGCCTCAGTCCTGCGACGACTCGTCGTCGTCCGTGCCGCCCGCCTTCGGCGGCTTCGGCGGGCGCGGACGGCCGCTGCCGGGATTGTCCCGCAGATATGGACCGCCGGGTGCGCCCTCGCCGCCCTCGGCGGTGGCGTGACCGCCGGGCGGCGGGCCCGCGGCTCCGTCCCGGCGCCGCAGATAGCGCTCGAACTCCCGGGCGATGGCCTCGCCCGACGCTTCCGGCAGCTCCGCGGTGTCCCGGGCCTCCTCCAGCGTCTGCACGTACTCGGCGACCTCGCTGTCCTCCGCGGCCAGCTGGTCCACCCCCACCTGCCAGGCGCGCGCGTCCTCGGGCAGCTCGCCCAGCGGGATGCGCACGTCGATCAGGTCCTCCAGACGGTTCAGGAGGGCCAGCGTGGCCTTGGGGTTCGGCGGCTGCGACACGTAGTGCGGCACCGCCGCCCACAGCGACACGGCCGGCACACCCGCGTGCGTGCACGCCTCCTGCAGGACGCCGACGATGCCGGTCGGACCCTCGTACTTGGTCTCCTCCAGGTCCATCCGGCGGGCCAGGTCCGCGTCGGAGGTGGTCCCGCTGATCGGGACCGGGCGCGTGTGCGGGGTGTCGCCGAGCAGGGCGCCCAGGATGACCACCAGTTCCACGCCCAGTTCGTGCGCGAAGCCGAGCAGTTCGTTGCAGAACGAGCGCCACCGCATGGAGGGTTCGATGCCGCGCACGAGCACGAGGTCGCGCGGCTTGTCACCGCCGACCCGGACCACCGACAACCTTGTCGTGGGCCATGTGATCTTGCGGACGCCGTTCTCCATGAACACCGTGGGGCGGTTCACCTGGAAGTCGTAGTAGTCCTCGGCGTCGAGCGCCGCGAACACCTCGCCCTTCCACTCCCTGTCCAGATGCGCGACCGCGGTGGAGGCGGCGTCGCCGGCATCGTTCCAGCCCTCGAACGCGGCCACCATGACCGGGTCGATCAGCTCGGGAACCCCCTCGAGCTCGATCACCCAGTGCCTCCTTCCGACGTGCCCTCACGTACGCCCCAACCTTACGGCGTGCCAACGGGGCGCTCGCAGCCCCCCATGGACGGGGGAGTGCCCCATCACTGCCCCGGGAGCGCCGCCAAAACACCCCCGCGCTCGAGGGGAGCGCGACCCCTTGATCTTGCAGTCGTATCGAGATTCTGCGATATTACGATCCTGTCAGGGCGTGATCACTGTGGACGACGAGGAGACGAAGGCGATGGGCAGTCTCGACGGCTTGGAGCTGGGTACGTTCGGCATCTACACCTTCGACTTCGAGCACCAGCCGGCCGCGCGGGTGCGCGCCTCGGTGCGGGAGCTGGAGGAGCAGGGCTGGGGCGCGGTCTGGTTCCCCGAGGTGGCCGGGCGCGAGGCGCTCACCCTCGCCGGGTACCTGCTGGCGGGCACCGAGCGGCTGCATGTCGTGAACGGCATCGCGCAGATCTGGTCCCGTCAGGCCCGGTGGACGCACGGCGCGGCCGCGCTGCTGGCCGACGCCTACCCCGGCCGGCACGTGCTGGGGCTGGGGTTCGGCGGCCGGCCGCGCCCCGGGGTGAAGCCGCTGGCGGCCATGGCCGCGTACCTGGACGAACTGGACGCGCTGGAGTCGAGCCCCGACTCCCCGGCCCCCAAGGCCCCGATCCGCCGCATCCTCGCCGCGTACGGCCCGAAGATGCTGGAGCTGGCCCGTGACCGCGCGGCCGGCGCCCAGACCTACCACGTCAACGTCGCCCACACCGCCCAGGCCCGCCAGGCCCTCGGCCCGGACGCGTTCCTGGCCGTCGAGCACGCGGTGCTGTTCGAGTACGACCCCGTGACGGCCCGGGCGATCGCCCGCGAGCACCTGCACCCCTACCTGACCACCCCCTACAACATCGCCAAGTTCCGGCGGCTCGGCTACACCGAGGAGGACATCGCGGACGGCGGCAGCGACCGGCTCGTCGACGACCTGGTGTTCTGGGGCGACCTGGAGGGCATCGTCGAACGGCTCCGGGGCCATGTCGCGGCCGGCGCCGACCACGTGGCCGTGCAGGTGATCGGGATCCGGCCGGGTGAGTCGGCGGTACCGCACTGGCGGCGGCTCGGTGAGGCGCTGCTGCCCTGAGCCGCCGGCCGTACGGAGGCACGCCGAAGGGGCGGCTCCGTCGGCGTGGAGCCGCCCCTTCGGCGGGAGGGACCTACTTCTTGTCGAGCAGGTCCTGCACCTTCGCGCGGACCTCGTCCGTGGCCAGGCCGCGGATCGTCAGCGTCGTGCGGCGGCGCAGCACGTCGTCGGCCGTCTCGGCCCACTCGTGGTCCCGGGCCCAGACGACCTGAGCCCAGATCTCCGGCGCGTCCGGGTGGACACGCTCGGCCAGTGCCGGGTCCTCGTTGGCCAGCCGGGCGATGTCGAAGGCCAGCGAGCCGTAGTGCGTGGCCAGGTGCCTGGCGGTGTCGGCCGCCATGCGCGGGCCGGGCGCCGGGCGGTCGGTCAGCAGGCGGTGGGCGACCGCGCGCGGGTTGGCGATGCCGGGCAGCGGCAGCTTCTTCGGCAGCGCGGAGACCGGCTCGAAGTCGTCACCCAGGGGGTGGCCCGGCAGCGACTCCAGCTTCTTCATCACCGTACGGCCGATGTGGCGGAACGTGGTCCACTTGCCGCCCGCGACGGACAGCATCCCGCCCCGGCCCTCGGTGACCACCGTCTCCCGCTTGGCCTTCGCGGTGTCGCCGGGGCCGCCCGGCAGCACGCGCAGGCCCGCGAAGGCGTAGGTGATCAGGTCGCGCTTGAGCTGGCGGTCGCGGACGGAGAAGGCGGCCTCGTCGAGGATCTGGGCTATGTCCTTGTCGTTGACCGCGACGTCCGCCGGGTCGCCCTCGTACTCCTCGTCGGTGGTGCCGAGCAGCAGCATGTCCTCCCAGGGGAGGGCGAAGGTGATGCGGTACTTGTCGATCGGGGTGGCCAGCGCGGCCCGCCACGGCGAGGTCCGCTTGAGCACCAGGTGCGCGCCCTTGGACAGGCGGATGGACGGCGCCGCGTTGGGGTCCTCCATCTTCCGCAGGTGGTCGACCCAGGGGCCGGTCGCGTTGAGCACGAGCCGGGCGTTGACGCCGAACTCCTCGCCCGAGAGCCGGTCCTTCAGCTCCGCGCCGGTCACCCGGCCCCGGGTGAAGCGCAGGCCGGTCACCTCGGCGTGGTTGAGCACGACCGCGCCCGCCTCGACGGCCGCCCGGACCGTCATCAGCGCCATCCGTGCGTCGTTCATCTGGTCGTCGCCGTACACGGCCACGGCCTTGAGGTTCTCGGTGCGCAGCTCGGGCACGTCCTGCGCGGCCTTGGCCGGCGAGAGCAGGTGCCCCACGCCGTCACCGAAGGCCGACAGCGCGGAGTAGGCGAAGACGCCCGCCCCGAGCTTCGCCGCGCCGTGCGGCCCGCCCTTGTACACGGGGAGGTAGAACGTGAGCGGGTTCGCCAGGTGGGGGGCCACCTGGCGGGAGACCGCACGGCGCTCGAAGTGGTTCTCCGCCACCAGCTTCACCGCGCCGGTCTGCAGGTAGCGCAGGCCGCCGTGGAGCAGCTTGGAGGAGGCGGAGGAGGTGGCGCCGGCGAAGTCGCCGGCGTCGACCAGGGCCACCCTGAGACCGGACTGCGCGGCGTGCCAGGCGGTGGAGATGCCCAGGATGCCGCCGCCGATCACGAGGAGGTCGTACGACGCCTTGGAGAGCTGCTCCCGGGTCTCGGCGCGGCTCGGGTTGGAGCCGGAGGCCGGGCGCGTCCCCAGGGCAGGCACGGACTGCAGGGTGGACTGACTGGTCATGTCGGGTTCTTACTCCTCGTCGGAGCTCTCGTCGGAGCTCGCGTCAGTTCTCGTCCTCGAGCCAGCCCATGGTCCGCTCGACGGCCTTGAGCCAGTTCTTGTACTCACGGTCGCGGGTCTCCGCGTCCATGCGGGGGGTCCACTCGGCGGCCCGGCGCCAGTTGGCGCGCAGGTCGTCGGTGCTGTTCCAGAAGCCGACGGCGAGACCGGCGGCGTAGGCGGCGCCGAGGCAGGTGGTCTCGGCGACCATCGGGCGCACCACGGGGGCGTCCAGGACGTCCGAGAGCGTCTGCATCAGCAGGTTGTTGGAGGTCATGCCGCCGTCGACCTTGAGGGTGGCCAGCGGCACGCCGGAGTCCTTCGTCATGGCGTCCGCGATCTCCCGGGTCTGCCAGGCGGTGGCCTCCAGGACGGCACGCGCGAGGTGCGCCTTGGTGACGTACCGGGTCAGGCCGGCGATCACACCGCGGGCGTCGGAGCGCCAGTACGGGGCGAACAGGCCGGAGAAGGCCGGGACGAAGTACGCGCCGCCGTTGTCCTCGACCGACAGCGCGAGGGTCTCGATCTCGGCCGCGGTGGAGATCAGGCCCATCTGGTCGCGCATCCACTGCACCAGCGAGCCCGTGACGGCGATCGAGCCCTCCAGGGCGTAGACCGTGTCCTGGTCGCCGATCTTGTAGCCGACGGTCGTCAGCAGGCCGCTGTACGAGTTGATGATCTTGTCACCGGTGTTCATCACCATGAAGGTGCCGGTGCCGTACGTCGACTTGGTCTCGCCCTCGGCGAAGCAGGTCTGGCCGAACAGGGCCGCCTGCTGGTCGCCGAGCGCGGAGGCGACCGGGATGCCGCCGAGCAGGTCGCCCAGTCTGCCGCCCTTGATCTCGCCGTAGACCTCGGCGGAGGAGCGGATCTCGGGCAGGATCTGCTGCGGCACGCCGATGGACTCGCAGATGCGGTCGTCCCACTCCATGGTGTGGAGGTTCATCAGCAGCGTGCGGGAGGCGTTGGTGACGTCCGTGACGTGCCTGCCGCCGTCGACCCCGCCGGTCAGGTTCCAGATGACCCAGGTGTCCATGGTGCCGAAGAGGATGTCGCCCGCCTCGGCGCGCTCCTTGAGGCCCTCGACGTTGTCGAGCAGCCAGCGGGCCTTGGGACCGGCGAAGTAGGAGGCCAGGGGAAGGCCGGTCTCGCGGCGGAAGCGGTCCTGGCCGACGTTGCGGCCGAGTTCCCTGCACAGGGCGTCGGTGCGGGTGTCCTGCCAGACGATGGCGTTGTGGACGGGCTCACCGGTGTTCCTGTCCCACAGCACGGTGGTCTCGCGCTGGTTGGTGATGCCGATGGCCTTGATGTCGTCCCGGGTGATGCCGGCCTTCTCGATGGCGCCGGCGACGACCTCCTGGACGTTGGTCCAGATCTCGGTGGCGTCGTGCTCGACCCAGCCCGGCTTGGGGAAGATCTGCTCGTGCTCCTTCTGGTCGACGGAGACGATCCGGCCGTCCCGGTCGAACACGATGCAGCGGGACGAGGTCGTGCCCTGGTCGATGGCGGCGATGAAGGGGCCGGCGTGGGCGTCGGTCACAGTGTGCTCCTGGGAAATCCGTCGTTATGGGGCTGTACGTACGGCGCGTGCCGAAAGTTTCGTGAATGTGCCACGGGGGCGCACTCAGGCGAAGGCGACGTTGTAGATGCCTGCGGCGATCGCACCGCCGATCAGCGGGCCGACCACCGGGATCCAGGCGTAGCCCCAGTCGGAGCCGCCCTTGTTGGGCAGCGGCAGCAGGGCGTGCACGATCCGCGGTCCGAGGTCACGGGCCGGGTTGATGGCGTACCCGGTCGGACCGCCGAGGGAGAGGCCGATCGAGACGACCACGAGCGCGGTGACCAGGGCGCCCAGGGTGCCCAGGCCGTTGCCCTTGTCGTTCAGGCCCTGCGTGAGCACGGCGAGGACCAGCACGACCGTCCCGATGATCTCCGTGGCGAGGTTCTGCCACACGACCCGGACCTCGGGACCGGTGGAGAAGACGCCGAGCACGGGACCCGCGCCCTTCTCCCGGGCCTCGACCGCCTTGGCGGTGGTGGCCTGCGCACCCGGACCGCCGATGATCTCCTTGTCGGTGAGGTGCGCGTGGAACTGGCCGTAGTAGGCGACCCAGACCAGAGCCGCACCGATCATGGCGCCGAGCAGCTGTCCGGCGAAGTACGTCGGAACGTTGCTCCAGTCGCCGTCCTTGATCGCCAGGGCGACGGTCACGGCCGGGTTGAGGTGGGCGCCGGACAGCGGCGCCGAGGTGTACACCGCCGTGAGCACTGCGAAGCCCCACCCGAAGGTGATCGCGAGCCAGCCGGCGTTGCGGGCCTTGGAGGCCTTCAGCGTGACGGCGGCGCACACGCCACCGCCGAGCAGGATGAGTATGGCGGTACCGATGGTCTCGCCGATGAAGATGTCGGAGCTGGACACCCGCGACTCCTTTGTCCTTCGTCCAGGGGAGGTACAACCGGCCTGGCGTTGTCACACTCTAGCGCGTATTGCCGGTAGGTGTTCGACAATGTCGACCGATGGACGGGAGTCTTGCTCCGGGGTCACGGGCCCGTCAAGAGTTCTGTTATCGAATGCCCGATCGTTATTGATCGTCGCGGGCCGATGCTGCGCGGCCGGTGATCCGTGCGCGGCGGTGGCCGGGAGGCCGCCCGGGTATGCCGGGGGCCGGAGCGCCGTCCCGGCGCCCCGGTGCCTTGCCGTACGTCTCGCTGGACGGTCTAGAAGCGTCCGGCGCCCAGGTCCCGCGACACCGCGCGGGCACAGTCCCGGACCGCCGCGATCAGCTCGGGCCGCAGCTCGCCGTCGCGGCACAGCCGCTCGACCGCGCCGGTGATGCCCACCGCCCCGACCGGCATGCGCCGCCGGTCGTGGATGGGCGCGGCGATGGAGGCGACGCCCTCCCAGGTCTCCTCGACGTCCGCCGCGTAGCCCCGCGCGCGGGTGAGGTCCAGGACCTGCTCGAACGCGTCCAGCTCGCAGATCGTCCGGTCCGTGAACGCCTTGCGGTCGGCCTCGATCGCCTCGCTGTGCGCGACCGGGTCGTAGGCCGACAGCACCTTGCCCAGGGCGGTGGAGTGCAGCGGCTGCATGGCCCCTATCTCCAGCACCTGCCGGCTGTCGTCGGGCCGGAAGACGTGATGCACGATCAGCACGCCCTGCTGGTGCAGGACGCCCAGGTAGACGCTCTCGCCGCTGGAGCGGGCCAGGTCGTCCGTCCACACCAGGGCGCGCGCCCGCAGCTCGTGCACGTCGAGGTACGTCGTGCCCAGCCGCAGCAGTTCGGCGCCCAGCTGGTAGCGCCCGGAGGTCTCGTCCTGCTCGACGAAGCCCTCCTGCTGGAGCGTGCGCAGGATCCCGTGGGCGGTGCCCTTGGCGAGGCCCAGCGACGAGGCGATGTCCGACAGGCCGAGCCGTCGCTCGCCGCCCGCCAGCAGCCGCAGCATCGCGGCCGCCCGCTCGAGCGACTGGATGTTCCGTGCCATCGCCGTACTGCCTCCGTCCCCTTCGACCGCCGACGGCGCGACGCCGCTGCCGCCGTTCGGCAATGCCGAACACTACCGGTCTTTGCCGACCTCCCGCTAATGGTTGGTCGCTCCGTGTTGGGCGACAGGGGCTCATCTGGCGTACATGCGTCGCCCATTCGGCGGAATCCTCGCCGGTTGGTCGCGCATCTGCTGCGGATCGGTGCACGTCTGGCCGTCGTTCCTCCGCCACGGGCCGGCGTACATCCGTCACGCATTCGGCGGAGCCTCCCTCATCCGTTGCGCATCTGCCGGCGGCTGGCCTGTGCGCGCCGCGGATCCCCGCGGTTCTGTCGCGCCTGCCCGCGCCTCCACCACGGCTCGGCGTACATCCGTCACGCCTTCGGCGGAGCCTCGCCGATCCGCCGTCGTGGCGGCGAACGACCTCGCCCCGCCGCGGGCCCAGGCGCGCCACGGCGCCGGGGCCGCCTTCGCCACGGTGTCCGCTGGCAGCGTGGGAAGGAGACGCAGCCCGGGTCCGCCATCCGCGTCCGGCCCGTGGACGCCCTGCCCATCCGAGCCGACTCCCGGTTACGCTGGCGCCGTGCGCCTTCGACGGACGCCGCTGCGGGACGCCTCGCGGCCGAAGGTCCCGGGAGGCCGCATAGCCGACAGCCGTCGCACCTGAGGGAGCCCCTTACATGGCCTCGTTGCCGCCGACCCCTTCCACCGACAGCCGGACCCGTGTGTCCGCCCTCCGCGACGCGCTCGCCACCCGTGTGGTGGTCGCCGACGGCGCGATGGGCACCATGCTCCAGGCCCAGGACCCCACCCTGGAGGACTTCCAGAACCTCGAGGGCTGCAACGAGGTCCTCAACGTCACGCGGCCGGACATCGTGCGCTCGGTGCACGACGCGTACTTCGACGCGGGCGTGGACTGCGTGGAGACCAACACCTTCGGCGCCAACCACACCGCCATGGTGGAGTACGACATCGCCGACCGGATCCACGAGCTCTCCGAGTCCGGCGCCCGCATCGCCCGCGAGGTGGCCGACGAGCACGCCGCCCGGGACGGCCGCCCCCGCTGGGTGCTCGGCTCGATCGGCCCCGGCACCAAGCTGCCCACCCTGGGACACATCGACTACCCGACGATCCGCGACGGCTACCAGGCCAACGCCGAGGGCCTGCTGGCCGGCGGCGCCGACGCGCTGATCGTGGAGACCACCCAGGACCTGCTCCAGACCAAGGCCTCCGTCCTGGGCGCCCGCCGCGCCATGGAGGCCACCGGGGTCGAGGTACCCCTGCTGTGCTCGATGGCGTTCGAGACGACCGGCACCATGCTGCTGGGCTCGGAGATCGGCGCGGCCCTGACCGCGCTGGAGCCGCTGGGCATCGACATGATCGGCCTGAACTGCTCCACCGGCCCGGCCGAGATGAGCGAGCACCTGCGCTACCTCTCGCGGCACTCCCGCATCCCGCTGCTGTGCATGCCGAACGCGGGGCTGCCCATCCTCACCAAGGACGGCGCGCACTTCCCGCTCGACCCGCAGGGCCTGGCCGACGCGCAGGAGACCTTCGTCCGCGACTACGGCCTGAACCTGGTCGGCGGCTGCTGCGGTACGACGCCGGAGCATCTGCGTCAGCTGGTCGAGCGGGTACGCGGCACCGCCCCGGCCGAGCGCACCCCGCAGCCCGAGCCGGGCGCGGCCTCCCTCTACCAGAGCGTGCCGTTCCGGCAGGACACCTCCTACCTGGCCATCGGCGAGCGCACCAACGCCAACGGCTCCAAGAAGTTCCGCGAGGCCATGCTGGACGGCCGCTGGGACGACTGCGTGGAGATGGCCCGCGAGCAGATCCGCGAGGGCGCGCACATGCTCGACCTGTGCGTGGACTACGTCGGCCGGGACGGCGTCGCCGACATGCGGGAGCTGGCCGGCCGCTTCGCCACCGCCTCCACGCTGCCGATCGTGCTGGACTCCACCGAGGTCGACGTGATCCGCGCCGGCCTGGAGAAGCTCGGCGGCCGCGCGGTGATCAACTCGGTGAACTACGAGGACGGCGACGGCCCCGAGTCCCGCTTCGCCAAGGTCACCCAGCTCGCCAAGGAGCACGGCGCCGCGCTGATCGCGCTGACCATCGACGAGGAGGGCCAGGCCCGCACCCCCGAGAAGAAGGTCGAGATCGCCGAACGGCTGATCGCGGACCTGACCGGGAACTGGGGCATCCGCGAGGAGGACATCCTCGTCGACTGCCTGACCTTCACCATCTGTACGGGCCAGGAGGAGTCCCGCAAGGACGGCATCGCCACCATCGAGGCGATCCGCGAACTGAAGAGGCGTCACCCGAACGTCCAGACCACCCTCGGTCTGTCGAACATCTCCTTCGGCCTCAACCCGGCCGCCCGCATCCTGCTCAACTCCGTCTTCCTCGACGAGTGCGTCAAGGCGGGCCTGGACTCGGCGATCGTGCACGCGTCGAAGATCCTGCCGATCGCCCGCTTCGACGAGGAGCAGGTCACCACGGCGCTGGACCTGATCTACGACCGCCGCAGCGAGGGCTACGACCCCCTCCAGAAGCTCATGCAGCTGTTCGAGGGCGCCACGGCGAAGTCCCTGAAGGCCGGCAGGGCCGAGGAGCTGGCCGCCCTGCCGCTGGACGAGCGCCTCAAGCGCCGCATCATCGACGGCGAGCGCAACGGCCTGGAGGCCGACCTCGACGAGGCCCTGCGGACCCGCCCGGCCCTCGACATCGTCAACGACACCCTCCTGGACGGCATGAAGGTCGTCGGCGAGCTGTTCGGCTCCGGCCAGATGCAGCTGCCGTTCGTGCTCCAGTCCGCCGAGGTGATGAAGACGGCCGTGGCCTACCTCGAGCCGCACATGGAGAAGACCGACGAGGCCGGCAAGGGCACGATCGTGCTGGCCACCGTGCGCGGCGACGTGCACGACATCGGCAAGAACCTCGTCGACATCATCCTGTCCAACAACGGCTACAACGTCGTCAACCTCGGCATCAAGCAGCCGGTCTCCGCGATCCTGGAGGCCGCCGAGGAGCACAAGGCCGACGTCATCGGCATGTCGGGGCTCCTGGTCAAGTCCACGGTGATCATGAAGGAGAACCTGGAGGAGCTCAACACCCGCGGCCTGGCGGCGAAGTACCCGGTCATCCTCGGCGGGGCCGCCCTGACGCGCGCGTACGTCGAGCAGGACCTGCACGAGATCTACGAGGGCGAAGTCCGCTACGCCCGCGACGCGTTCGAGGGCCTGCGCCTGATGGACGCCCTCATCGGCATCAAGCGCGGGGTGCCCGGCGCGAAGCTGCCCGAACTGCGGCAGCGCCGCGTCAAGGCGGCCACCGTCGAGATCGAGGAGCGCCCGCAGGAGGGCTCGGCCCGCTCCGACGTGGCCACCGACAACCCCGTCCCCACCCCGCCGTTCTGGGGCACCCGGGTCGTCAAGGGCGTCCAGCTCAAGGAGTACGCCTCCTGGCTGGACGAAGGCGCCCTGTTCAAGGGCCAGTGGGGCCTGAAGCAGGCCCGCACCGGTGAGGGACCGACGTACGAGGAACTCGTCGAGACCGAGGGCCGGCCCCGGCTGCGCGGCCTGCTCGACCGGCTCCAGACGGACAACCTGCTGGAGGCGGCCGTGGTCTACGGCTACTTCCCGTGCGTCTCCAAGGACGACGACCTGATCATCCTCGACGAGTCCGGCAACGAGCGGACCCGCTTCACCTTCCCGCGCCAGCGGCGCGGCCGGCGGCTGTGCCTGGCCGACTTCTTCCGCCCGGAGGAGTCCGGCGAGACGGACGTCGTGGGCCTCCAGGTCGTCACCGTGGGCTCGCGCATCGGCGAGGAGACGGCCCGTCTCTTCGAGGCCAACGCCTACCGCGACTACCTCGAACTGCACGGGCTGTCCGTGCAGTTGGCCGAGGCGCTCGCCGAGTACTGGCACGCGCGCGTGCGCGCCGAGCTCGGCTTCGCCGGCGAGGACCCGCAGGAGATGCAGGGCATGTTCGAGCTGAAGTACCGGGGTGCCCGCTTCTCCCTCGGCTACGGCGCCTGCCCCGACCTGGAGGACCGCGCCAAGATCGCCGACCTGCTCCAGCCGGAGCGCATCGGCGTCCACCTCTCCGAGGAGTTCCAGCTGCACCCCGAGCAGTCCACGGACGCCATCGTGATCCACCACCCGGAGGCAAAGTACTTCAACGCCCGCTGACCCCTGCCCACCGACCCGGCTGCCCGGGCAGCCGGGTCGACCGGCTACGGGTGGCTTTCGTGTCGGCCGTGGGTGCGTGGTGCGGGCTGCCGGGGGGAGGAGTGTCGCGCCGTCTCGGGTGGACGCTGCGCGACCCTCGGGGGTGGGTTCTCGCCGTATGGGCCGCCCGGCCGGGTTGCGCAGGACGGGCGTCGTGTCGGCCTCCGGGTGCGTGGCGCGGGTTCCCGGGGGAGGAGTGTCGCGCCGTCTCGGGTGGACGCTGCGCGGCCCTCGGGGGTGGGTTCTTGCCGTATGGGCCGCCCGGCCGGGTTGCGCAGGACGGGCGTCGTGTCGGTCCGGGTGCGTGGCGCGGGTTCCCGGGGGAGGAGTGTCGCGCCGTCTCGGGTGCACGCTGCGCGGCCCCCGGAGTGGACTCGGCGGTCTTGGCCGCCAGGCCGGGGAGCGTCGGCTTCCGGGCCGTGGGAGTGCAGCCCCGCCGGGCGTATCGCGCGTCCTGGGCGCATGGCGCGGGGCCTGGCCCTGGGTACGGGCCTCGTCCCCGGCCTCTGGCGCGAGGCCCTGGGGGCAGGCGTGCCCCACCGGCCTGGGACCTCGGCGTGGCGTCCTCGGAGCGGGTGCCGAGCCGGCTCCGGGCGCACGTCCCACCCCTGGCCCCACGCAACCTCTCGGCGCGAAACCCGACGCGACACCCCCGGCCCCCACCTGCCACGAACCCCCTCCCAACCCCGTAAACCGAGGGACACACGGGCTCAACGAGGCGTTTCGCCCGGGTACGACGTAGACTGGTCGGTCCACCGCAGGCCGGTTCCCCGCTGGGAACCGGCCTGATCGTCCCTGAGGAGGTACGTGGATGACCAGTACTGTCCCCGCGCTCGGTACCCGCACGGCCGAGGGCTCGGCCCTGCAAGCCGTGCTCCTCGACATGGACGGCACCCTGGTGGACACGGAGGGCTTCTGGTGGGACGTCGAGGTCGAGGTCTTCGCCTCCCTCGGTCACACACTGGACGACTCCTGGCGCCATGTCGTGGTCGGCGGGCCCATGACCCGCAGCGCGGGTTTCCTGATCGAGGCGACCGGCGCCGACATCACCCTCGCCGAACTGACCGTGCTGCTCAACAAGGGCTTCGAGGAGCGCATCGACGGCTCCCTGCCGCTGATGCCGGGAGCCACCCGGCTGCTGGCCGAGCTGCATGAGTACGAGATCCCCACCGCCCTGGTCTCCGCCTCGCACCGGCGCATCATCGACCGGGTGCTGACCTCGCTCGGCGCGCACCACTTCGCCCTGACGGTCGCCGGGGACGAGGTGCCGCGCACCAAGCCCCACCCCGACCCCTACCTGGTGGCCGCCGCCGGGCTCGGCGCCGATCCGGCCCGGTGCGCCGTCGTCGAGGACACCGCGACGGGTGTCGCCGCCGCCGAGGCCGCCGGCTGCCGTGTCGTGGCCGTCCCCTCCGTGGCCCCCATCGCCCCGGCCCCGGGACGCACCGTCGTGTCCTCCCTGGAAGAGATCGACCTGACATTCCTGCACGGCCTGATCAGCGGCTGATCAGCGCCCGATCAGCGCCTATCAGCGTGTGATGACGGAAATACGCCCGGTGTTCACCCTGCGTGCCGCACCGCCTTAGGCACGTAATTCCCGATGCGCCGCCCGCCCCAATGCGACACGCGTCCGAATGAATTCGGACGAGCGTGAAAGGGTGAATAGGGCGAAGTTCAAGCATCGTGCGGCATGTCGCCGGTGTGACGTTCCCCACCCCTCAGGGGCTCGACAGAGGGTCGCGGGCATGCCGGACACCCCCCGACGAGGGCCGTAGGCGCACCCTTGTGTCCTGATTCATGGAATGCTGCACGAATCCTTCCCCTGTCGGGTTTTCGGTCTGTCCACGCCCGGTTTCACTGCGTGATGGGGCCTCAACTTCGGTGGCGGTACGCCCTGCTGCCGCCGCGGACTAATCTCATCGCGAGAACATCACCCCCAGCTCCGTGATCCGCTGCGCCACCCATGCTTGCCGGATACACGGAGTCGACAGCTGACGGAGAAACTCGAGCATGAACCGCAAGACTCTGGTGCTGCCGGCCGTCATCGGCCTGCTCGCGCCGGTGCTCGCCGCCTGTGGCAGTACCGACGGTGGGAGCAGCGACGGCGATGCCATCGTCGTCGGCACCACGGACCGGTTCACCGCCTCGAAGGACGCCCCCGCGCCCCTCGACCCGGCGTACGCCTACGACGTCGGCACCTGGAACATCCTGCGCCAGACCGTGCAGACCCTGATGGTCCAGCCGCGCGGCGAGGGCGAGCCCGTGCCCGAGGCCGCCGAGAAGTGCGGCTTCACCGATGCCGGCAACGAGCGCTACGCCTGCACCCTGCGCTCCGGGCTGAAGTTCGCCAACGGCGACTCCGTCACCGCGTCCGACGTGAAGTACTCCATCGACCGGGCCCGCTCGATCAAGGCCGACAGCGGTGTGTTCGCCCTGCTGTCCACCATCGACACCGTCGAGACCCAGGGCGACCGCGAGGTCATCTTCCACCTCAAGACCGCCGACGCGACGTTCCCGTACAAGCTGTCGACCCCCGTCGCCGGCATCGTCGACCCCGACGACTACGCCAAGGACAAGCTGCGCGACGGCTTCGCCGTGGACGGCTCGGGCCCGTACACCTTCCACGCCGAGACCAAGGGCGACGAACTGGTCAGGGCCGTGTTCACCAAGAACCCCCGTTACAAGGGGGCGTTGCAGGTGAACAACGACAAGGTCGAGCTGGTCTCCTTCGACGACGCCGACGCCATGGGGCAGGCGATCGAGAAGGGCGACATCGACCTGATGACCCGCAGCATGTCGCCCGAGCAGATCCACCGGCTCTCCCGCGACTCCGGCGGCGACATCGACCTCGTCGAGATGTCCGGCCTGGAGATCCGCTACCTCGCCTTCAACACCGACGCGCCCACCGTGAAGTCCAAGGCCGTCCGCCAGGCGATGGCCCAGATCATCAACCGCGGCGAGCTCGTCTCCAAGGTGTACGGCTCCCAGGCCGAGCCGCTGTACTCGCTGGTCCCGGCCAGCATCACCGGACACTCCAACTCGTTCTTCAACAAGTACGGCGACCCGAGCGTCCCCAAGGCCAAGGCGCTGCTGGCCCGGGCCGGCATCACCACCCCGGTCAAGCTGACCCTGCACTACACCACCGACCACTACGGCCCGGCGACCAAGCAGGAGTTCGAGCTGCTGCGCAAGCAGCTCAACGACAGCGGCCTGTTCGACGTCAGCATCCAGGGCGCCCCCTGGTCCACCTTCCGCCCGGCCGAGCAGAAGGGCGAGTACGACGTCTACGGCATGGGCTGGTTCCCGGACTTCCCGGACGCGGACAACTTCCTCGCGCCCTTCCTCGACAAGGACAACTTCCTCGGCTCGCCGTACGCCAACAGCCGGATCCGCAACGAGCTGATCCCGCAGTCGCGCCGCGAGGCCGACCGGCTCTCGGCCGAGGGCAGCCTGACCGCCATTCAGGACATCGTCGCCAACGACGTACCGGTGATCCCGCTGTGGCAGGGCAAGCAGTACGTCGCCACCAACAGCGACGTCACCGGCACCGCCTACGCGCTCAACTCCTCCTCGACTCTCCAGCTGTGGGAGCTCGGTCGCGGTGTGAGCGGCTGACCGACCCCTGGCGCCCGGGGCCTTTCGACCACGGCCCCGGGTTCCGCGTCCGGCGCCCGGGACGGGCTCCGGCTACTCGAGAACCGACGACAAGGCACACACACGTGAACATGCGCAACCAGTGGCCGGTCCTGCCCCTCGTGGCGGGGCTGGCCTCCGGCCTGCTGACCGGCTGCGGATCGGAGTCCGCCGATTCCGGGGGGAACGGCTCCACCGTCGTGATGGGGATGTCCGACGACGTCCTCGCCACCGACCCCGCCTCCGGCTACGACCCCGGCTCCTGGCTGTTGTTCAACAACGTCTTCCAGTCGCTGCTCAGCTTCCCCAAGGGCGGCACCGAGCCGCAGCCCGAGGCCGCCGAGCAGTGCTCCTTCACGGACAACCAGACCAAGGTCTTCACGTGCACGCTGAAGAAGGGTCTGAAGTTCAGCAACGGTGACCCGCTCACCTCGGAGGACGTCAAGTTCTCCTTCGACCGCATGCTGAAGATCAACGACCCCGACGGTCCCGCGGTCATGTTCCCCACGCTCGACAAGGTCGAGACCCCCGACGACAACACCGTCGTCTTCCGGCTCAACACGCCGGACGCCACCTTCCCCAGCAAGATCGCCTCCGGTGCCGGCTCGATCGTCGACCACCGCCAGTACGACGCGGACGGGCTGCGCAAGGACGGCCAGGCCGTCGGCTCCGGCCCGTACAAGCTCGACTCCTTCGGCAAGGACGAGGCCGTCTTCTCGGTCAACGAGCATTACAAGGGCACCGCCGAGGCGCAGAACTCCGGTGTGACGCTGAAGTTCTTCCACGGTGACCAGTCGGCGCTCAAGCAGGCCCTGATGGACGGGGACGTCGACATCGCCTACCGCGGTCTGACCGCGCAGGACATCGCCGACATCGAGAAGGCCGACGACGGCTCCGGCGTCGAGGTCGTCGAGGGCAGCAGCGCCGAGGTCCAGCACCTGGTCTTCAACATGAACGACCCGGTGGCCGGAAAGCTCGGCGTGCGCAAGGCCATCGCGCACCTGATCGACCGCGAGGCCCTCATCAAGAACGTCCACCAGGGCACCGCCACCCCGCTGTACTCGATCATCCCGGCCGGTATCGCGGGCCACAACACGGCCTTCTTCGACATCTACGGCGCCCGCCCCTCGACCGCCAAGGCCCAGGCCGCCCTGCGCGCCGACGGCATCACCGGCAAGGTGAAGCTCACCCTGTGGTCGACCCCGTCGCGCTACGGCCCCGCCACCGACGACGTGCTGAAGGGCATCGCCGGCCAGCTCAACGCCAGCGGGCTGTTCGAGGCCGACGTCAAGTCCGTCCCCTTCGACCGGTACGAGAAGGACATCGCCGCCGGCAAGTACGGCGTGTACGTCAAGGGCTGGATCCCGGACTACCCGGACGCCGACAACTTCACGGCCCCCTTCTTCGGCAAGGGCAACGTGCTGGGCAACAACTACAGCAACAACACGATCACCGGCACGCTCATCCCGCGCACCGCGGCGCAGAGCGACCGCTCCGCCACCGACAAGGAGTTCGGCCGCCTCCAGGACATCGTCGCCCGGGAACTGCCCGTCCTGCCGGTCTGGCAGGCCAAGCAGTACGCGGTCGTCCGCGACAGCGTCTACGGGCTGGAGTACTGCCTCGACGCCTCGACCGTCTTCCGGTTCTGGGAGCTGAGCAAGGGCTGAGCCGCCGTACCGACGTCAAGGGCGCCCTCCTCCGCGGACGAGGGCGCCCTTCGCGCTGTGCGGGTCCGGCTACTGCGCGCCGGGGCGCACCAGCCCGCTCTCGTACGCGTACACCGCCGCCTGCACCCGGTCGCGCAGGCCCAGCTTGGTCAGCACGTGCCCGACGTGTGTCTTGACGGTGGTCTCGCTGACGAACAGGTCGGCGGCGATCTCCGCGTTGGACAGGCCGCGCGCCACCAGCTTCAGCACTTCCACCTCACGGTCGGTGAGGGTGTGCAGGGTGTCCGGCACCGGCTCCTCGCCGGAGGGCAGATGCGTGGCGTACTTGTCGAGCAGCCGCCTGGTGATGCTGGGCGCGAGCATCGCCTCGCCCGCGGCCACCACCCGGATCGCCTGCACCAGCTCGTTGGCCGGGGCGTCCTTCAGCAGGAAGCCGCTGGCCCCGGCCCGGAGGGCCTCCACCACGTACTCGTCGAGGTCGAAGGTGGTCAGCACCAGCACCTTCGCGGGACCGTCCCGGCCGGGCCCGGTGATCTGCCGGGTCGCCTCCACACCGTCCATCCGCGGCATGCGGATGTCCATCAGCACCACGTCGGGCTGCAGGGCCCGCACCTGGTCCAGGGCCTGGAGGCCGTCCCCGGCCTCGCCGACGACCGCGATGTCCTGCTCGGCCTCCAGGATCATCCGGAAGCCCGTACGCAGCAGCGGCTGGTCGTCGACCAGTAGGACGCGGATGGCCACGTAAGTCTCCTTCGCTAGTCCGGGCCCATTCTGCCTTGCGCGGCCCCGGACACGGGGAGCGGGTACGGCGGGGGAGTGCCGCCGAACTCCGGGCAGTGCGCCTGGTGGTCGCACCAGCCGCACAGCTTGGTGGGCCGCGGCCGCCAGTCCCCCGTCTCGGTCGCCCGCCGGATCGCCTCCCACAGGGCCAGCAGCTTGCGCTCGACCCGCTCCAGGTCCGCCGGGACGGGGTCGTACGTCAGGACGTCACCGCTGCCGAGGTAGACCAGTTGCAGCCGCCGGGGGACCACCTTCTTCAGCCGCCACACCACCAGGGCGTAGAACTTCATCTGGAACAGCGCGCCCTCGGCGTACTCGGGCCGCGGCGCCTTGCCCGTCTTGTAGTCGACGATCCGCACCTCGCCCGTGGGCGCCACGTCCACCCGGTCGATGATGCCGCGCAGCCGCAGCCCCGACTCCAGCTCCGCCTCGACGAACAGCTCGCGCTCGGCCGGCTCCAGCCTGCTCGGATCCTCCAGCGTGAACCAGCGCTCCACGAGCTGCTCCGCCTCGGCGAGCCAGCGCGCCAGCCGCTCCCCGTCCGGGTCGTCCGCGAACAGCTCCACGACCTCCGGCCTGCTCTCGCGCAGCCGGTCCCACTGTGCGGGGATCAGCGACTTGGCGCGCGGCGCGGTGCGCTCGGCCGCCGGGGCGTCGAAGAGCCGCTCCAGGACCGCGTGCACCAGGGTGCCCCGGGTCGCCGCCTCGCTGGGCTTCTCCGGGAGCCGGTCGATGACCCGGAACCGGTACAGCAGCGGGCACTGCATGAAGTCACCGGCACGGGAGGGGGACAGCGTGGTGGGAGGTATGGCGACGGCCTCGGTGGCAACGGCCCCGGTGGTCGCGGCTTCGGTGGCTGCGGTCTCGGCCGGGCCGGTCTCGCTGGGCGTGGTCGGGGCCGGGGTGGCGGCCGGGGCCACGGTGGCCGCCGTCGTCGTGCCCCCGGCCGCCGCCGTCCGCGGGTCCGCCGCGGCGGGGCTGCTGGTGGCGTCCGGCGCGCCCTCGGTGCTCGTCTCCATGCCCCAAGACCTTACGGCCCGCCACTGACAGTGACCCAGCCGCGGCCGGGACGCCCGCGACGCACGGTGACACAGGGGTGCCGGGGCGGAACGCGTCGCGACGGCCGCATACCATCGACCCGAGAGGCTTCTTCGATCGAGGGGACACCGGTGGACGAGAGCGGCGGGCGCGGGCAGCCGCGGTCCGGCAACGACGAGTCGGCCGAGCGTCACGCGGGGCCCGCGGCCCGGGCCGCGGGCCCGGCGCACCCCGACCCCGGCCCCGCCGGCCCCGTACCGGACGAACAGCCCACGGACGTACCGCCGTTGCGCGCCGGACAGGACGGCGACCCCCGGCCCGCCCCCGGCGCACGCGACGAGGCGGGGCCGAACCGGCAGCGTCCGGACGAGCCCGCCGACGGCGGCGGGGAACACCCCGCGGGTGAGTCCGCGGACGCCGACGCGGAAAAGCCCGCGGGCGGATCCGCCGCCGGGACAGCCGCCGACGCGTCCGCCGACGGCCGGACCCCGCCCGGGCAGGGCGGCCCCACACCGCATCAGGCCCGGCCCGACGGTCCGCAGCCCGCACCGGGCGCCGACCGTACCGCCCCCGGCGACCACCACCGCACCCTCGCCCGCTCCGGCGCCCCCCGCAACCCCGCGCCGCGGCCTCCGGACCCCCGGGGCGGGCTGCTGATGGGGCGGCCGTTCGGGGTACCCGTGTACGTCGCGCCCAGCTGGTTCCTCGTCGCCGCCCTGATCACCTGGGTGTTCGGCGGGCAGCTCGACCGCGTGCTGCCCGAGCTCGGTGCCCTGCGCTACCTGGTCTCCCTCTTCTTCGCGGTCGCCTTCTACGCCTCCGTGCTGGTGCACGAGCTGGCCCACACGGTCGCCGCCCTCCGCTTCAAGCTCCCGGTCCGGCGCATCAGGCTGCAGTTCTTCGGTGGCGTCTCGGAGATCGAGAAGGAGGCCGAGACCCCCGGCCGGGAGTTCGTGCTCGCCTTCGTCGGGCCGCTGCTCTCCCTTCTGCTGGCCGGCGGGTTCTACGCCGCCCTCCAGGCCGTCGAGCCCGGCACCGTCCCCGGGGTCCTGCTGGCCGGCCTGATGATCTCCAACCTGATCGTGGCCGTCTTCAACCTCCTGCCGGGCCTGCCCCTGGACGGCGGCCGCATGCTCCGCGCGGTCGTCTGGAAGATCACCGGCAAGCCCATGAGCGGGACGGTCGCCGCCGCCTGGGTCGGCCGTGCCCTCGCCGTCACCGTGCTGCTCGGCCTGCCGCTGCTCACCCAGTCCGGAGCCCTCGGCTCCGCCGCCGAGGACAGCGTCGGCATGGACACCGTCATGGACGCCCTGCTCGCCGCCATCCTCGCCGCGATCATCTGGACCGGCGCCGGCAACAGCCTGCGCATGGCCCGCCTGCGCGAACACCTCCCCGAGCTGCGCGCCCGCGCCCTGACCCGCCGGGCCGTCCCCGTCGAGACCGACACCCCGCTCTCGGAGGCCCTGCGCCGCGCCAACGCCGCCGGTGCCCGCGCCCTCGTGGTCGTCGACGCCGAGGGCACGCCCCTGTCGATCGTCAGGGAGGCCGCCATCGTCGGCGTACCCGAACACCGCCGCCCCTGGGTCGCGGTCGGCGGACTCGCCCAGGAGCTCACCGACGGCATGCGCGTCTCGGCGGAGCTGGCGGGGGAGGAGCTGCTGGAGGCGCTGCGCGCGACCCCGGCCACCGAGTACCTCGTGGTCGAGGAGACCGGCGAGATCTACGGCGTCCTGTCCGCGGCCGACGTCGAGCACGCCTTCGTCAAGGCGATGGCCAGACCGTCCTAGTGGCCGGCCCGGTGGTCGGCGGGCCCCCGAATCGCCGGTAGGCTGGTCACATGTCCGAACCGACCGGTGCCGCCCGCAGGCGCGGGCCCTTCAAGGTCGGGGACCAGGTACAGCTGACCGACCCCAAGGGCCGCCACTACACGTTCACGCTCGAGGCCGGGAAGAACTTCCACACCCACAAGGGTTCCTTCCCGCACGACGAACTGATCGGCGCTCCCGAGGGCAGCGTTGTCCGCACCACCGGGAACGTCGCCTACCTCGCGCTGCGCCCCCTGCTCCCCGACTACGTCCTGTCCATGCCCCGCGGGGCAGCCGTCGTGTACCCGAAGGACGCGGGGCAGATCCTCGCCTTCGCCGACATCTTCCCCGGCGCCCGCGTCGTGGAGGCCGGCGTCGGCTCCGGCTCGCTCAGCAGCTTCCTGCTGCGCGCCATCGGCGACCAGGGCATGCTGCACTCCTACGAGCGCCGCGAGGACTTCGCCGAGATCGCCCGGCAGAACGTCGAGCGCTACTTCGGCGGCCCGCACCCCGCCTGGCAGCTCACCGTCGGCGACCTCCAGGACAACCTGTCCGACACCGACGTCGACCGCGTCATCCTGGACATGCTCGCCCCCTGGGAGTGCCTGGAGGCCGTCTCCAAGGCCCTGGTGCCCGGCGGCATCCTGTGCTGCTACGTCGCGACCACCACCCAGCTCGCCCGGACCGTGGAGTCCATCCGCGAGATCGGCTGCTTCAACGAGCCGACCGCCTGGGAGACGATGATCCGCAACTGGCACATCGAGGGCCTGGCCGTCCGCCCGGACCACCGGATGATCGGCCACACCGGCTTCCTGCTCACCGCCCGCCGCCTCGCCGACGGCGTCGAACCCCCGATGCGCCGCCGCCGCCCCGCCAAGGGCGCCTACGGCGAGGACTACGAGGGTCCCAACGCCACCGGAGGCGCGGGCCGCTAGCCGGTCCGCCGCCGCGTCCAACGTGTGGGCGCCGTGGCCGAGTTCCGCAGTGCGGCGGGAACTCGGCCACGGCGCCCTTCTCTTGACGGCCGGAAGCACTTCCCGCGGCCGCCCGCACCTGCGTTGCGCAACCCACTCGTGTTCCCGCCGGGGGGACGTTCACACCCCCCCGCCGTTCCCCCGCCCTGTGACGTGTGGCACGATGCTGGCCATCCCCACCACCCAGCACCCCTGCCGGCACAGCCCTCACAGGAGACCCTCCTAGTGCAGCCTTCCGCCGTCCCGGAGCTCGCCCACACCCACACCCGCCCGATCCACTGGCTCGCCACCGCCACGGCCCTGGCCGGTGTCGTGGCCCTCTCCTCGGTTCTCCAGCCGGGCGCGGCGACGGCGGCCCAGAGCGCCGGGCCGGAGACCAAGAGCGCCCCGGCGCACCTCGCGCCGCCCGACCCGGCGCACGTGGCGTTCCCGCTGCAGTGCGGCCCGGTCAAGGCCGTGGTGACGAAGCGGGTATCGGGGGACCTCGACGCCGACGGCCGCCCCGAGACGGTCGCCGCGGTCCACTGCGACGCCCCCATGGGCACCCCGCCGGACGGCGTGTACGTCCTCACGCGCGCCGCGGACAGCGCCGCGCCCCGCGTGGTGGCCACCCTGCTCGACCCCGAGGACGGCACCACCGTCAGCGATTTGACCGTACGTGACGGCGCCGTCACCGCCACGCTGCTCGGCTACTCGTCGGCGGACGTGCCGCGTTGCTGCCCGGACGTGACGACCGGCGCGAAGTGGCGCTGGCACAACGGCGCGTTCGTCCGGTCCACCCCGGCCGGCGCCCACAGCGCGTGAGGCACGCCCGCCCGGGGTATGAGAAGCAAGACAGGCATGACGCTGTGTAGTAATCCAGTCACTCAGCGTCTGGGCCGTACACCTCGGTCCTGTCCGAAACGCGGCGCACATGGATGCACTCGCCCGGACACTCCTTCGCCGAGTCGATCACGTCCGTGAGGAGCGGCAGGGGCACGGGTGTTGTCGCTCCCCTGTCCTGAAGCAGCTCGTCGTCCGGGCCCTTGACGTAGGCCAGACCGTCGATGTCCAGCTCGAACACCTCGGGCGCGTACTGGGCGCAGATGCCGTCGCCGGTACACAGGTCCTGGTCGATCCAGACCTCCAGTGCCTCGCCGCCGGCCACTGCCTCCTGCTGCACGCTCATCTCTCCTGCCGTTTCCTGCGTCGAGCCGTACGGGAATCCGGCCAGCTCTGACGGGTGTTGAACGCTTCGACCCTACCTCCGACTGGGTTCCAATCATCTTCGGTGGGTATTCCCCTGGCGTGAGGGAGAGCGCAAGGGTGAAGATCGGACACACCTCGATCGTCTTTCTGATCTAGGGGTTTCAATCGACACCCGCCCAGGTAGGGTCTGGAAGCGTCCAGCTCCCCTTGGAGGAGGTGAGGACCGTGGCAGCCCACGACGACGACATTAACCGCGGCATCCGCCCGGGACGCGGGTCCGACGACCCGGCCGGGCAGATTGCCTACCTTGAGCAGGAGATCGCCGTCCTGCGACGCAAGCTCGCCGACTCTCCGCGACACACGAGGATTCTCGAAGAGCGGATCGTCGAGCTGCAGACCAACCTGGCCGGCGTGTCCGCCCAGAACGAACGACTCGCCAACACGCTCCGTGAGGCCCGCGACCAGATCGTGGCCCTCAAGGAGGAGGTCGACCGGCTCGCCCAGCCGCCGGCCGGCTTCGGAGTCTTCCTGCAGGCGAACGAGGACGGCACCGCCGACATCTTCACCGGGGGCCGCAAGCTCCGGGTGAACGTCAGCCCCAGCGTGGAGCTCGACGAGCTCCGGCGCGGCCAGGAAGTGATGCTCAACGAAGCGCTCAACGTGGTCGAGGCCATGGAGTTCGAGCGCGTCGGTGACATCGTCACCCTCAAGGAGATCCTCGAGGACGGCGAGCGGGCCCTGGTGCTCGGGCACACCGACGAGGAGCGGGTGGTACGGCTCGCCGAGCCGCTGCTGGACGTCACCATCCGCCCCGGCGACGCCCTCCTGCTCGAACCCCGCTCCGGCTACGTCTACGAGGTCGTGCCGAAGAGCGAGGTCGAGGAACTCGTCCTCGAAGAGGTCCCCGACATCGGATACGAGCAGATCGGTGGCCTCGGCAACCAGATCGAGGCGATCCGCGACGCGGTCGAGCTGCCGTACCTCTACCCCGACCTGTTCAAGGAGCACGAGCTGCGCCCGCCCAAGGGTGTCCTGCTGTACGGGCCCCCTGGATGCGGCAAGACCCTGATCGCCAAGGCCGTGGCCAACTCGCTGGCCAAGAAGGTCGCCGAGGTGACCGGCCAGGCCGCCGGCAAGAGTTTCTTCCTCAACATCAAGGGCCCCGAGCTGCTCAACAAGTACGTCGGCGAGACCGAGCGGCAGATCCGCCTGGTCTTCCAGCGTGCGCGTGAGAAGGCCAGCGAGGGCACCCCCGTGATCGTCTTCTTCGACGAGATGGAGTCCCTCTTCCGCACCCGTGGCTCCGGTGTCAGCTCGGACGTGGAGAACACCATCGTCCCGCAGCTGCTCGCCGAGATCGACGGCGTGGAGGGCCTGCAGAACGTGGTCGTGATCGGCGCCTCCAACCGCGAGGACATGATCGACCCCGCCATCCTGCGGCCCGGCCGGCTCGACGTGAAGATCAAGATCGAGCGTCCGGACGCCGAGGCGGCCAAGGACATCTTCGGGAAGTACCTCACCGAGCGCCTCCCGCTCCACGCGGACGACCTCGCGGAGCACGGCGGCGACAAGGCGGCGTGCGTCCAGGCCATGATCCAGACGGCCGTGGAACACATGTACGCCGAATCCGAGGAGAACCGCTTCCTGGAGGTCACCTACGCCAACGGCGACAAGGAAGTCCTCTACTTCAAGGACTTCAATTCCGGCGCCATGATCGAGAACATCGTGGGCCGCGCCAAGAAGATGGCGATCAAGGACTTCCTCGAGAAGAACCAGAAGGGCCTGCGCGTCTCCCACCTGCTCCAGGCCTGCGTGGACGAGTTCAAGGAGAACGAGGACCTGCCCAACACCACCAACCCGGACGACTGGGCCCGTATCTCCGGCAAGAAGGGCGAGCGGATCGTCTACATCCGTACGCTCATCACCGGAAAGCAGGGCGCGGACACCGGACGCTCCATCGACACGGTGGCGAACACCGGTCAGTACCTGTAAAAGACAGGGCGGCTGCGGGTGCCCTCGGCGGGTACCCGCAGCCGACTGCTTTTTCGGGGCCAGTCGGAGCACAGCAATGACGCAAATGATCTCCCCACCAGCGCAGAGGCGTTCTAGGCTCTTTCGTACCGCCGAGTCGCGCAGTGCGGGGACGGGCACCGCACACGCCACCGAGCGCCAGCGGTATCTGAGCGGCGTCCACGACCGAGGGCGCCGCCGGGCAAGGAGGGCCGCATGACCGTACGGCGAGTAATGGGCATCGAGACGGAGTACGGCATCTCCGTCCCCGGCCACCCCAACGCCAATGCCATGCTCACCTCGTCCCAGATCGTCAACGCCTACGCGGCGGCGATGCACCGGGCCCGCCGGGCCCGCTGGGACTTCGAGGAGGAGAATCCGCTGCGGGACGCCCGGGGCTTCGACCTCGCCCGCGAGGCCGCCGACGCCAGCCAGCTCACCGACGAGGACATCGGCCTGGCCAACGTGATCCTCACCAACGGAGCACGGCTCTACGTCGACCACGCCCATCCGGAGTACAGCGCGCCCGAGGTCACCAACCCCCGGGACGCCGTCCTGTGGGACAAGGCCGGCGAGCGGATCATGGCGGAGGCGGCGGAGCGGGCCGCGCAGCTTCCCGGTGCCCAGCCGATCCACCTGTACAAGAACAACACCGACAACAAGGGCGCGTCCTACGGCACGCACGAGAACTACCTGATGAAGCGGGAGACCCCGTTCTCGGACATCGTGCGCCACCTGACGCCGTTCTTCGTCTCCCGCCAGGTCTTCGCCGGCGCCGGTCGCGTCGGCATCGGCCAGGACGGCCACGAGCACGGCTTCCAGCTCAGCCAGCGCGCGGACTACTTCGAGGTCGAGGTCGGCCTGGAGACCACGCTCAAGCGCCCGATCATCAACACCCGCGACGAGCCGCACGCGGACGCCGAGAAGTACCGCCGCCTGCACGTGATCATCGGCGACGCGAACCTCTCGGAGATCTCGACGTACCTCAAGCTCGGCACGACCGCCCTGGTCCTGTCCATGATCGAGGACGGCTTCATCGCCGTGGACCTGGCCGTCGACCAGCCCGTGCGCACCCTCCACCAGGTCTCGCACGACCCGTCCCTGAAGCGCCTGGTCACGCTGCGCAGCGGCCGGACGCTCACGGCCGTGCAGCTGCAGATGGAGTACTACGAGCTGGCGCGCAAGTACGTCGAGGAGCGGTTCGGGGAGGACGCCGACGAGCAGACCAAGGACGTCCTGTCCCGCTGGGAGGACACCCTCACCCGCCTGGAGAACGACCCGATGAGCCTGGCCGGCGAGCTGGACTGGGTCGCCAAGCGGGAGCTGATGGAGGGCTACCGGCGCCGCGACAACCTCGACTGGGACGCCGCCCGGCTGCACCTGGTGGACCTCCAGTACGCCGACGTACGCCCCGAGAAGGGCCTGTACAACCGTCTGGTGGCCCGCGGGCGCATGAAGCGGCTGCTGGACGAGGCCGAGGTCGAGCGGGCGCGTACGCAGCCTCCTGAGGACACGCGCGCGTACTTCCGGGGCCGCTGCCTGGAGCAGTACGCCGACGACGTCGCCGCGGCCTCCTGGGACTCGGTGATCTTCGACCTGCCGGGCCGGGACTCCCTGCAGCGCGTTCCAACCCTGGAACCGCTTCGCGGAACGCGTAATCACGTCAAGGAGCTCCTGGACCGCTGCCGGACGGCCGAAGACCTGGTCAGAGTCCTGTCCGGCGGCTGAGGGGGTACTCGGCAGACCTCTCCCGGACAGGGTGGAAATCCCCCCGTCCGGGAATCATCGAGGTGGTCCCCGTACGTTGGAGAAACTGCGGGGCCACTGTCAGACCCGGCGAGTAGGGTCTGATCTTGACCGAGCAACTGTGTCGGGCGAACCGAGCGGGGTGAGGGATATGGCGACCAAGGACACCGGCGGCGGACAGCAGAAGGCCACCCGGTCCACCGAGGAGGTCGAGGAGCAGGCGCCTGAGGCGCAGGCGTCGGAGGACCTCAAGGAACGGCACGAGAAGCTGTCGGACGACGTGGACTCCGTCCTGGACGAGATCGACGACGTCCTCGAGGAGAATGCCGAGGACTTCGTGCGCTCCTTCGTTCAGAAGGGTGGCCAGTAAGCCCGCCCTCCCTTCACATCGAAGGTGTCCAAGGCGGGGCCGTAACGGACGACCCGGGCTGAGGTACTGCGCGCGGCGGGCTGCGAGCACGCCGCGCGCAGCCCTCCCACGACACACCCCGTGATCTGCCCAAAGGCCCCCGGCCGCGCAGGTGGATCACTCCCCCGACAGGGGTAGGGTCCGTGGCGTACTGTGCTTCAACTGCAATTCCGGCCTCGGCCTGTTGAGGGACGATCCCGATGCTGCGCGCCGAGCTGCCGGCCTACCTGGAAGGAAACGCGTGGAAGCCAACACTCGTAGCACCGGGCGTCTACCGGCTGCCTTCCTGACGCCAGGATCCTCCTCATTCATGGACTTCCTCTCCGAGCACCAGCCCGAACTGCTGCCCGGCAACCGGAAGCTGCCGCCCGTCAAGGGCGTCGTGGAGGCGCCGCACGGCACGACGATCGTCGCCGTGACCTTCCCCGGCGGCGTGGTGCTCGCCGGTGACCGGCGGGCCACCATGGGCAACGTCATCGCGCAGCGCGACATCGAGAAGGTGTTCCCGGCCGACGAGTACTCGGCGGTGGGCATCGCCGGTACGGCGGGCCTGGCCGTGGAGATGGTCAAACTGTTCCAGCTGGAGCTCGAGCACTTCGAGAAGGTCGAAGGCATGCAGCTGTCGCTGGAGGGCAAGGCCAACCGCCTGTCGACCATGATCCGCTCCAATCTCGGCATGGCCATGCAGGGCCTGGCCGTGGTGCCGCTGTTCGCGGGGTACGACGTGGACCGGGGCAAGGGCCGGATCTTCTCGTACGACGTGACGGGCGGACGTTCCGAGGAGCAGGGCTACGCGGCCACCGGCTCCGGTTCGATCTTCGCCCGCGGCGCGATGAAGAAGCTCTTCCGCGACGACCTGAGCGAGTCGGACGCCACGACCCTGGTGGTCCAGGCGCTGTACGACGCGGCCGACGACGACTCGGCGACCGGTGGTCCCGATGTCGCCCGCCGGATCTATCCGATCATCACCGTGATCACCGAGGACGGCTTCCGCCGGCTCTCCGAGGACGAGGCGTCGCAGATCGCCCGCTCCGTCCTGGAGCGGCGTCTGGAGCAGCCCGACGGTCCGCGGGCCGCGCTGCTGTAGGCGGCGGGCGCTCTTGTGTTGTCAGGTGGTCCAGTGATTTCCACAGAAAGGGACGGATAACCGGTGTCGACGCCGTTCTATGTCTCACCCCAGCAGGCCATGGCCGACCGGGCGGAATACGCCCGCAAGGGCATCGCCCGTGGTCGCAGCCTGGTCGTGCTGCAGTACGCCGACGGCATCGTGTTCGTCGGGGAGAACCCGTCCCGCGCGCTGCACAAGTTCAGCGAGATCTACGACCGGATCGGCTTCGCGGCCGCCGGCAAGTACAACGAGTACGAGAACCTGCGCATCGGCGGTGTGCGCTACGCCGACCTGCGGGGCTACACCTACGACAGGGGCGATGTGACCGCCCGCGGCCTGGCCAACGTCTACGCCCAGACGCTGGGCACGATCTTCTCCAGCGCCGGCGAGAAGCCGTACGAGGTCGAGCTGGTCGTGGCCGAGGTCGGCGAGACGCCGGAGGGCGACCAGATCTACCGGCTGCCGCACGACGGTTCCATCGTCGACGAGCACGGCTCGGTGGCGGTGGGCGGCAACGCCGAGCAGATCAGCAGCTACCTGGACCAGCGCCACCGGGACGGCATGACGCTGGCCGAGGCCCTGAAGCTGGCCGTGCAGGCCCTCTCCCGCGACACCAACGGCAGCGAGCGGGAGATCCCCGCGGAGCGGCTGGAGGTCGCCGTGCTGGACCGTACGCGTCCCCAGAAGCGCAAGTTCAAGCGCATCACGGGAGCGCAGCTGTCCCGGCTGCTGGAAGCGGGCGGCGGTTCGGCGCCCTCGGAGGCGGAGACCTCGGGCGACGGCGCCTAGCCGCGCGCTCCCACGCCACGCTTCGCGCCCCGGTCGCACGCCTCACGGCCGGGGCGCGCGCCTTGCCGTCCTAGCCTGGTGGAGCGGCCGTGGAGCCCCGTACGACGAGCCGGACCGGGATGTCCCCGGCCTGCGGAGTGCGGCCCTCCAGGACGGCGAGCAGGGCCTGCATGCCACGTTCGCCGAACAGCTCCGCGTCCAGGCGGACCGTGGTCAGCTCGGGGTCGATGGCGCCGGCCAGGGCCAGGTCGTCGACGCCGGTGACGGAGATGTCGTCGGGGACGCGCAGGCCGAGGCGGCGGATCGCCTTGTAGGCGCCGGCCGCGAGGATGTCGTCGTCGCACACCAGGGCAGTGGGCAGGGGGCCAGGGGCCGTGAGCGCGGCCGCCGTGGCCGTGACGGCGCCCTGGAGGGTGAGGGGCGTCCGGGCCGTGCGGACGCAGGTCCCCGGCACCCGGCCGAGCCGGGCGGCCAGCTCCCGCGCGCGTACCTCGAAGGTCCACGACGGCACGTCCGCCGCCAGGTGCAGGAAGCGGCGGTGGCCCAGGGTGAGCAGGTGCTCGGCGACCTGGCGTACGCCGTCGGCGATGTCCAGGTTGACCGTCGCGGCGCCCAGGCTGCCCTCCGGGTCGCTGTCCAGCATCACCAGGGGCAGCTGGTCGCCGCGGATCGCGGTGAGCGCGTCGGCGGCCATGGAGGAGGCGATGACGCCGTCCAGGGCGGCCTGCGCGGAGGCGAAGGGGTCGCGGGCCGGGCCGATGCCCTCCGGGGAGGGATAGAGCACCACGCCGAACCCGTGGGCGGCGGCCACCCGGGCCGCACCCGTGTAGACGCCGGCGAAGAACTCGGTGGTCAGGGCCGGGACGACGAGCAGGACCGTACGGGTGCGGCCCAGGCGCAGATTGCGGGCCGCCAGGTTCGGGCGGTAGCCCAGGTCCCGGGCGGCCGAGCGGACGCGCTCCGCGGTGGCCTCCGAGACACGGCCGCGCCACTTGTCGCCCAGCACCAGGGAGACCGCTGCCTGGGAGACGCCGGCGGCCTGGGCGACGTCCCGGCTGGTCGGTCGGGTGCTGCCTCGTGCCACCGTGGGCGTGCTCCTTCGTGGGAATCCCTGACGCGTATGGACTGCGAACAGCGGCCATGGTACGTATGGAAGCGTTCGTTATACGTAAAACCTCCGCGGGCCCCGCAAGGCGGCGCGGACGAGCGAAGGGGCTGGGGATGGCCACGGGATACCTGGAGATCCTCCGGGCGCGGCACGCCGCCCGGCTGCTCGTCGGCACGCTGGTGGGCCGGCTGCCCAACGCGACGGCGGCCATCGCGATCCTGCTGTTCGTGCGCGCGGAGGGAGGCTCCTACAGCCTCGCCGGCGCTCTCGCGGCCGTGTACGGCGTCGCCAACGCCGTCGGTCAGCCGGTGCTGGGCAGGCTGGTGGACCTGCACGGGCAGCCGCGGGTGCAACTGCCCGCGGCGGTCGCCGCAGGCCTGGCGATGGCCGTCTTCGCCGTGGCGGGGATCGGGCCGCTGCTGGTCGCCTACGCCGCCGTGGCCGCCGCCGGGCTCTTCACGCCGCCCCTGGAGGGCGGACTGCGGGCCCTGTGGCCCTCGGTGCTGCGCCGCGAGGAGCAGGTGCACACGGCGTACGCCATGGACGCCGTGGCCCAGGAGGTGATGTTCACCGTCGGGCCGCTGCTGGTGACGCTGTGCGTGTCGCTGTGGTCGGCGCAGGCCGCCCTGCTCGTGGTGAACGCCGTGGGCGTGCTCGGCGCGCTCTCCGTGGTCGTCTCGGCGCCCTCCCGGGCCTGGCGGTCGGCGCCGCGCGAGGCGCACTGGCTGGGCGCCCTGCGCTCGGCGGGGATGCTGGCGCTGCTGGCCGCGTTCCTGTTCATCGGGATCGCGCTCGGGTCCATCACCGTCGCCGCGGTGCCGTACGCGGACACCCACGGCGGTGACGTGGTGTACGGCTGGCTGATGGCCGCCCTGGGGCTCGGCGCGCTCGTCGGCGGCACCTTCTACGGGGCGCGGCAGTGGGCCGGTGAGCCCGCGCGGCGACTGCGGATCCTGGTGGCCCTTCTGGCGGTCTGTTATCTGCCGCTGATGCTGATGCCGGGCGCGGTGGCCATGGTGGCGCTCACCGTGCTCGCCGGGGTCTTCCTCGCACCGTCCATCGCCTGCGCGTTCGTGCTGGTCGACCGGCACGCGCCGCGCGGCACGGTCACCGAGGCGTTCTCCTGGCTGGTGACGACGTTCACGGTGGGTCACTCCGCGGGTACGGGGATCGCGGGCCCGGTCGTCGAGGCCGGCGGAGCCCGCTGGGGATTCGCCGTGCCGTGGGCCGCGGGAGCCGTGTCCCTCCTGGTTTTGACGGCGACAGGACGGGTACTCGCAGCTCCCGCGCGAACAGCGGTGGTTGCCGCCGGTTCGGAAAATGATCCGAACCGTGCCCTCGAACCCCGTTTCAGCTCGGGGGATCGGGCGTAATGTTCACTCATGGACCGCCGCATTTTCGGGCTGGAGAACGAGTACGGCGTCACGTGCACGTTCAGGGGACAGCGCCGCCTGTCGCCTGACGAGGTGGCGCGGTACCTCTTCCGCCGTGTCGTGTCATGGGGCCGCAGCAGCAATGTCTTTCTGCGCAACGGTGCCCGCCTCTATCTCGACGTGGGGTCACATCCGGAATACGCCACCCCCGAATGTGACAACGTGATCGAACTGGTCACCCACGACAAGGCCGGCGAGCGCATTCTGGAAGGACTCCTGGTAGACGCGGAACGACGCCTGCACGAGGAGGGAATCGCGGGCGACGTCTACCTCTTCAAGAACAACACCGATTCGGCGGGCAACTCCTACGGATGCCACGAGAACTATCTGGTGGCCCGGCACGGGGAGTTCTCGCGGCTCGCGGACATCCTGATTCCGTTCCTGGTGACCAGGCAGCTGCTGTGCGGTGCCGGCAAGGTGCTGCAGACGCCGCGCGGCGCCGTGTACTGCGTCAGCCAGCGGGCCGAGCACATCTGGGAGGGCGTCTCCTCGGCGACGACCCGCTCCCGGCCGATCATCAACACCCGCGACGAGCCGCACGCGGACGCCGAGCGCTACCGCCGGCTGCACGTCATCGTGGGCGACTCCAACATGTCCGAGACGACCATGCTGCTCAAGGTCGGCGCGACCGACCTGGTGCTGCGCATGATCGAGGCGGGCACGGTGATGCGGGACCTCACCCTGGAGAACCCGATCCGGGCGATCCGCGAGGTCAGCCACGACATCACCGGCCGCCGCAAGGTCCGCCTGGCCAGCGGCCGTGAGGCCTCCGCCCTGGAGGTGCAGCGCGAGTACTACGAGAAGGCGCTGGACTTCTGCGAGCGCCGCGGCATCCGCACCGGCACGGTGGAGCAGGTGCTGGAGCTGTGGGGCCGCACCCTGGACGCGATCGAGGCGGAGGACCTCGACCGTATCGGCACCGAGATCGACTGGGTCATGAAGTACAAGCTCATCGAGCGGTACCGGGCCAAGCACAACATGACCATGTCGCATCCGCGGGTCGCCCAGATAGACCTCGCCTACCACGACATCCACCGTCGTCGTGGCCTGTACTACCTGCTCGAGAAGAAGGGCCAAGCCGCCCGGATCTGCAACGACTTGAAGATCTTCGAGGGCAAGTCCGTTCCCCCGCAGACCACTCGGGCCCGGCTGCGCGGCGACTTCATCCGCAGGGCCCAGGAACAGCGCCGGGACTTCACCGTCGACTGGGTCCACCTCAAGCTGAACGACCAGGCACAGCGCACCGTGTTGTGCAAGGACCCGTTCCGCTCGGTGGACGACCGGGTGGAGAAGCTCATCGCCGGCATGTGAGCCGACCGGCAGGGGCCGGATGTCGCCCGGGCGGAAATCCGCCCGGGCGACGGCGTGTCGCGGTATCCGCGGGTGGCGGGCGCGCACGACGTAGAGTGGCGGGCATTGCCCTCGCCCCCGACCCCCAGTTGGACTGATGAACTACACCACGAAACGACGTGTCGCGGCGCTCCTGGCCGTCCCCGCCCTGCTGTTCACCGCCGCGTGCGGTGCGGACGACGACAAGGGCGGCGACTCCGCGTCGGGCGTCGCCCAGATCAAGGGGACGTTCGGGGACAAGCCCGAGATCTCCGTGCCCAAGGACGGCAAGCCGTCCGACAAGACCGTGATCAAGACGGTCTCGGCGGGCAAGGGGCCCGAGATCAAGGCGTCCGACTTCGTCCGGCTCGACTGGACCGTCGAGAAGTGGGGCAGCGACCAGCCGCTCGGCGGCACCTGGGCCACCCCCTCCGCGGACGCCAAGACCCCCCGGCGGCAGTCCGTCGAGCAGGTCGGCAAGCAGAGCCAGCAGCTGCCCGCCAAGGTCCTGGACGCCGTGAAGGGGAAGAAGGCCGGCAGCCGGATCCTGGTGCAGGGCACTGCGGGCGACCTGATCGGGCAGGGGCTGAACACCGCCTCCGGCATCAGCGAGAAGGACGTACTCGTCTGGGTCGTCGACGCGGTCGGCGACGCCACGGTGGACGCCAAGGCCGAGGCCAAGGGCACGCAGGCGGCCGCCGAGCAGGGCCTGCCCGAGGTGAAGGCGCCGTCGCAGAAGGCCGCGGACATCACCATCCCCAAGGGCGTCAAGGCGCCCAAGAAGCTCGAGCAGCAGGTGCTCATCAAGGGCACCGGCAAGAAGGTCGAGGCCGGTCAGGGGCTCATCGCCCAGTACACCGGGGTCAAGTGGGAGGACGGCAAGAAGTTCGACTCCTCCTGGGACCACGGCGGCGCCACCGCCTTCCAGATCGGCACCGGCTCGGTCGTGCCCGGCTGGGACCAGGGCCTGGTCGGCAAGAACGTCGGCGACCGGGTGCTGCTGGTGATCCCGCCGTCCCTCGCCTACGGCAACAGCCCCGGCAGCGAGCTGGCCAAGAACACGCTGGTCTTCGTCGTGGATATCCTCGGAACTGTCTGAACCGAGCGTCTGTCGGACCGTCCGTGACACCGGTCACGCGGCGGTCGCACAACAAGGAGAGAATGCAGTGAGCATCGACAAGCCCGAGATCGACTTCCCGGGCGGCGAGCCCCCGGCGGACCTCGAGATCAAGGACATCTGGGAGGGCGACGGCCCGGTCGCCCAGGCGGGCCAGACCGTCACCGTCCACTACGTGGGCGTCGCCTTCAGCACGGGCGAGGAGTTCGACGCCAGCTGGAACCGGGGCACCCCGTTCCGCTTCCCGCTGGGCGCCGGCCGGGTCATCAAGGGCTGGGACCTCGGCGTGCAGGGCATGAAGGTCGGCGGCCGCCGCCAGCTGACCATCCCCGCCCACCTCGCCTACGGCAACCAGAGCCCGACCCCGGCGATCAAGCCCGGTGAGACCCTCATCTTCGTGGTCGACCTGCTCGGCGTCTGAGCACGGTCCGAACAGACCCGATCACCTGGGGCCCATGCCTGTCCGGCATGGGCCCTCGGCTTTTGCCGCGCCACGGGTGAGCGGTACGGTCATCGTTCGTAAGCACCATAGGGAGGCGAAGGGCGTCGATGGCCATTGCCAAGGCCGAGCGGCTGATGAACCTGGCGCTGTGTCTGCTGGGGACGCGGCGGCCGCTCAGCAAGCGCGAGCTGCGCGAGTCCATCGAGGCCTATCTCGAAGCCGGGTCCGACGACTCCTTCAACCGCATGTTCGAGCGGGACAAGGACGACCTGCGGGAACTCGGGCTGGTGATCGAGACCGTCGAGAGCCTGGACGGCGAGATCGGCTACCTGGCCCGCCGCGACTCCAACCGCCTGCCGCCCATCACCCTCGACGCCGAGGAAGCAGCGGCGCTCGGCCTGGCCGCCAAGGTCTGGCAGCAGGCCCGGCTGGCCGGCGCGGCCAGCGGAGCCCTGCAGAAGCTGCGCGCGGCCGGGCTGCCCGAGGACGTCGACCCCTACGAGGCGCACGGCGCGCTGGAGCCGCGCATCCCCGTGCACGAGGCCGCCTTCGAGCCGCTGATGCTGGCGTGCCGCGACCGCCGCCCGGTCGTCTTCGAGTACCGCAAGGCCAACGCCGCCCAGCCCGAGCCGCGGCACGTCGAGCCGTGGGCGCTGGAGTGCTGGCGCGGCCACTGGTACCTGGCGGGCTGGGACCGCGACCGGGGCGCCGAGCGGGTCTTCCGGCTGTCCCGGATCACCGGGAAGGTGCGCTCGCGCGGCGGGCGCTACACGGCGCCCGTGCCCGACGTGGTCACCGTCCGGGAGACGGTGGCGAGCTGGGCGGGGGAGACCGCCGACCGCTCCGCGCGCATCCGGCTGCGTTCGGGCGCGGGATACCCCCTTCGGGCGAAGGCCACCTCGGTCCGGGAACTCGGCGACGGCTGGGACGAGTTGGAGATCCCGTACGGGCACGGCCTGGACGCCTGGCTGGTGGAGTTCGGCCCCGACGTGGTCGTGCTGGAGCCGGCCGAGCTGCGGGCCGACGTGGTGGACCGGCTGCGTGCCGTGGCCAAGGGCTGAGGGGGAGCGGAGCAGACAGTGGCAGGCAAACCGGCCAGGCCCGTGAACGCCATCGACCAGACCCGGCGGATGCTCTCCCTGGTGACCTATCTGAGGGAGCGCCCCGGGGCCCGGGTCGCCGACGTGGCGCGCGCCTTCGGGATCACCGAGGACGAACTGGTCTCCGACCTGGATGTGCTGCCCATGTGCGGCACCAGCTTCCGGGGCGGTGACCTGCTGGACATCGACACCGACGGCGAACGCATCTGGTGGCACAACCCCGCCGCCCTCGCGGCAGAGGCGGCCGAGCCCCTGCGGCTCGCCGCCGACGAGGCCACCGCCCTGCTCGTCGCCGCCCGGGCCGTGGCCACCCTGCCCGGCCTGCGCGAGAGCGACCGGCAGGCGCTGCTGCGGGCGACGGCCAAGGTGGAGGCGGCGGCCGGCGAGGCGGCGGGCGCCAGCGCGCGCCTCTCGGTCACCTTCGAGTCCGAGGGCGGCGTCTTCGCGGACGTGGACCGGGCCATCGCCGAGCGCCGCCGGCTGTGGATCCGCTACTACTCGCCCGCGCGGGACGAGGTCACCGAGCGCGAGATCGACCCGATCCGCCTGGTCAGCGTCGGCCACACCTACGTCGAGGCCTGGTGCCGCCGCTCCGAGGCCCGCCGCACCTTCCGCCTCGACCGGGTCGCCGAGATCCGGATCCTCGACGAGCCGTCCGCGCCGCCGGAGGTCGAGCTGCGCGACCTGTCGGAGGGACTGGTGCAGCCGGCGGCCGAAGACCCGGAGGTCGTCGTGGAGGTCGGCCCGGGCGGGCGCTGGGTCGCCGAGTACTACCCGCACGACAGTGCGGATGAGCTTCCCGACGGCGGGCTGCGTATCACCCTGCGGACCCCCGACCCGGCGTCGCTGAAGCGCCTGGCCCTGCGGCTCGGGCGCGACGGCCGGATCGTCTCGCCGCCCGAGCTCGCCCAGAGCGCCCGGCAGGCGGCCCGCGAGGCACTGGCGGCGTACGACGGGGTCGAGGCGCAGGAGTCCCGCGCGGCTCAGCCTGTGCACGGTGGGGCGGGCGGCAGGAGCGAGTGAGCCGCACCGACGGGTGACCTCCCGCGGGCGGACGACGGCAACGACCGGAGCAAGGGGAGCGAGGGCTGTGAGCGAGTCGGCGACGACCGGTGAGCAGGGCATGACGGTGGCGTCCGCGTTCGCCGGGATGAGAAGCGTCTCGCCGGTGGTGTTCAAGGCGGGCTGCCCGAACTGCCGGGGACGCTTCGAGCTGACCGCGGGCGCGCTGCGCCTCGCCATCGGCGCCACCAGCCGTACCACCTTCTACTCCTTCACCTGCCCCGAGTGCGGCGCGTCCGTCCGCAAGCCGGCCGGGGAACGGATCGTCGAGCTGCTCACCGGGGGCGGTGTGAAGACCCTGCGCCTGCACTCCACGGTGTAGGGCGCCCCCGGCGAGCGTCTAGGCTCGGCGTCATGTTCTGGGCGATGTTCGCGGTTGCTGTGGGGTTCCTGGGTCTGCTGGTGCTCGGGGTGTTCGCCGTACGGGTCTTCGTGGAGGCGCAGCGCCTGGGCAGGCAGGTCGCGGACTCCGCGGGCCGCATCAACCGGGCGGCCGAGGACCTGGAACGGGCGGCGGCGAGCGCGGCCCGCTCGGCCGACGTGCTGTGAGGCACCTGGGGCCCCGGCCCGTTGACGTGGGGGACAGGCGCTTTGGGGCACTTCGCCCTGTCACCCTGCCGGTCCCGCCAGGTACGCTGCTGGTCGCGGACCGGAGAACGAGGCCCGGGCCGCGGACGGGAGGACGCACAGGGGATGCACGGGGATTGCCCCACGTTTACCCCTGAGCGTTACGATCGCTGCCAGCACGACCGTTCGGACACTTGTCCGACCGATCGGACAGCACCCCCACCCCAGCCGCCTCGGTGAGAAGGTAAAGACTTATGTTCGGAAGGCTCGGAGCCCCCGAGATCATTCTCATCCTCGTCGTCATCATCCTGCTGTTCGGCGCGAAGAAGCTTCCGGACATGGCGCGGTCGCTCGGCAAGTCCGCGCGCATCCTCAAGAGCGAGGCCAAGGCGATGAAGGAGGAGGGCAAGACCTCCACCACGCCGGCCGGTCCGCCCAACGAGGAGCCCCCGGCGCAGCGCACCATCCAGGCCGCCCCGGGCGATGTGACGAGCGCGCGCCCCGTCACGGAGCCGACGGACACGACCAAGCGCTGACCGAGGGCCGGTGACCTCCGGCCCGCCGTACGAGATGGGAACGTGGGTTGCTGAAGCCTGCCCGCAAGAAGGAGAAGGATCCCGAGGGGCGGATGCCCCTCGCGGAGCACCTTCGTGAGCTCCGCAACCGGCTCGCGAAGGCCCTGCTGGCCATCGTCGTGGTGACGGTCGTAGCCGCCTTCTACTACAACGACATCATCAACTTCCTGACGAAGCCGATCCTGGACTCGATCGGTTGCGACAAGAGCTTCGCGGAACTCGCCAACGGGACCCAGGCCACCGAGAAGTGTGCCCGGATCACGATCAACGGCCTGCTCGCTCCCTTCACGCTGGCCCTGCAGGTCTCGCTGACGGCAGGCATCGTGCTCGCCTCGCCGATCTGGCTGTACCAGCTCTGGGCCTTCGTCGCCCCCGGACTGCACCGTCACGAGAAGAAGTACGCCTACGCCTTCGTGTTCACCGGCGCCCCGCTGTTCGTCGGGGGCGCCTACTTCGCGTACGCGGTGCTGCCCACCACTGCGAAGGTGCTGATCGACTTCACGCCGAACGGCAGTATCAGCAACCTGCTGCCGCTTGACGATCTGCTCCAGCTGGTCACGCGCATGGTGATCGTCTTCGGCCTCTCGTTCGAGCTGCCCCTGTTGCTGATCATGCTCAACCTCACCGGTGTGCTGACGGGCAACCGCATGCTCAGCTGGTGGCGGGGCATGATCATGGGCATCACGGTCTTCGCGGCCGTCGCCACACCGAGCACCGACCCCCTGTCGATGCTGGCCCTCGCCGGACCGATCTGGGTCCTGTACTTCGGCGCGGTCGCCTTCTCCCTGGTGAACGACCGCCGCCGGCGCCGCCGTGAGGCCGAGGGCCCCGCCGACGACGAGGCCTCCGAGCTGGACCTCACGCCCGAGGACATCGGCGAGATCGAGCCCGTGACCACGCCCGCGCTGCCCGAGCAGACGACCAAGGACCGGGTCAACGGCTACGACGACGTGACCTGAGCAGCGGAACTCTCCCCTCTTCCTCCTCCTTACCCTCACCGCAGGCCGCGGCCGGGACGCCGACACGGCGCACCCGGCCGCTTCGCGTTGCCGGGAGGCCGGGGGTGCGTGGTCGAGGGGTGGCGGTGGGGCGGGACCGTGTCGGGGCCCGGATGGGGGCCCGGGTGGGGGCAGGGGTCGGCCGGCTGTGCCGTGCGGTGGTCAGGGCCGTGGTCGCGTGTGTGGCGGCGGGGGCGTTCCTGTCTCGTGGGGTGGGGACGGACGGTCGGTTTCCCTGCGGCGGTGCGCTCCTGCTCGACCCGGGCGAGGCGGCGTCGCCGAGGGTGTCGCCTCCGGTGCCCGGCAGCTGCTCGCGCGCGTCGAGGTCGCCCTCCGTGGGCGGTGGGGTGGCGGGTCGCGCCGCCCGCCTTGGTCGTGGTGGCTGTCCCGTGCGGTGGCCGTGTGCCGTGGGGGAGGTCCCTCCGCGGAGCCGTGGCCGTGCGCGCCGGCAGGCGCGCGCCTTCGTGTGGACGGGGAGGGAGCCGTCTGCGGTGCGGACGTGGGCGATCCGGATAATGATCGTCCTGTTGTCAGTGCGGCCCGGTACGCTCGAAAGCACGATGACAGAGGATCTCTCACCGGCCGAGCGGTACGCGGCAGCACGCAGGCGCGCTGCCGAGCAGGCCACCGCGCTCGCCTCCTTCCGCGAGATGTACGACTTCGGCCTCGACCCCTTCCAGATCGAGGCCTGCCAGGCCCTCGAGGCGGGGAAGGGCGTACTGGTCGCCGCACCCACCGGCTCCGGCAAGACGATCGTCGGCGAGTTCGCCGTCCACCTCGCCCTCCAGCAGGGCAAGAAGTGCTTCTACACGACACCCATCAAGGCCCTGTCGAACCAGAAGTACGCCGACCTGTGCCGCCGCTACGGCACGGACAAGGTGGGCCTGCTCACCGGCGACAACAGCGTCAACTCCGACGCCCCGGTGGTCGTGATGACCACCGAGGTGCTGCGGAACATGCTGTACGCCGGCTCGCAGACCCTCCTCGGCCTCGGCTACGTGGTCATGGACGAGGTGCACTACCTCTCCGACCGCTTCCGGGGCGCGGTGTGGGAAGAGGTGATCATCCACCTCCCCGAGTCCGTGACCCTGGTCTCCCTCTCCGCGACCGTGTCCAACGCCGAGGAGTTCGGCGACTGGCTCGACACCGTCCGCGGTGACACCGAGGTGATCGTCTCCGAGCACCGGCCGGTGCCGCTGTTCCAGCACGTGCTGGCCGGGCGCCGGATGTACGACCTGTTCGAGGAGGGCGAGGGGCACCGCAAGGCCGTCAACCCCGACCTCACGCGGATGGCGCGCATGGAGGCCAGCCGCCCGTCGTTCATGGACCGGCGGCGCGGGCGGGCCATGCGGGAGGCCGACCGGGAGCGCGAGCGCCGGCAGCGGTCCCGGGTGTGGACGCCGAGCCGTCCCGAGGTCATCGAGCGGCTCGACGCCGAGGGCCTGCTGCCCGCGATCACGTTCATCTTCAGCCGCGCCGCCTGCGAGGCCGCCGTCCAGCAGTGCCTGTACGCGGGGCTGCGGCTGAACGACGAGGAGGCCCGGGAGCAGGTCCGCTCCCTGGTCGAGGAGCGCACGTCCGCCATCCCGCGCGAGGACCTGCACGTCCTTGGCTACTACGAGTGGCTGGAGGGCCTCGAGCGCGGCATCGCCGCCCACCACGCGGGCATGCTGCCGACCTTCAAGGAGGTCGTCGAGGAGCTGTTCGTGCGTGGACTGGTCAAGGCGGTGTTCGCCACCGAGACCCTCGCGCTCGGCATCAACATGCCCGCCCGCTCGGTGGTGCTGGAGAAGCTCGTCAAGTGGAACGGCGAGCAGCACGCCGACATCACGCCCGGCGAGTTCACCCAGCTGACGGGCCGTGCCGGGCGGCGCGGCATCGACGTCGAGGGCCACGCCGTGGTGCTCTGGCAGCGCGGCATGAACCCCGAGCACCTCGCGGGGTTGGCCGGCACGCGCACGTACCCGCTGCGGTCCAGCTTCAAGCCGTCGTACAACATGGCGGTCAACCTGGTCGAGCAGTTCGGGCGGCACCGGTCGCGGGAACTGCTGGAGACCTCGTTCGCGCAGTTCCAGGCCGACAAGTCGGTCGTCGGGATCTCCCGGCAGGTGCAGCGCAACGAGGAGGGGCTGGCCGGTTACAAGGCCTCCATGACCTGCCACCTCGGCGACTTCGAGGAGTACGCGCGGCTGCGCCGCGAGCTGAAGGACCGTGAGACCGAGCTGGCCCGGCAGGGCCAGGCCCAGCGCCGCGCGGAGGCCGCCGTCGCGCTGGAGAAGCTGAAGCCGGGTGACGTCATCCACGTGCCCACCGGCAAGTACGCGGGCCTGGCACTGGTGCTGGACCCGGGCCTGCCCGCCGGGCGGTCCAACGGCCACCGCGGCCTGGAACAGCACGACGGGCCGCGCCCGCTCGTGCTCACCGCCGAGCGGCAGGTAAAGCGTCTGGCGTCCATCGACTTCCCGGTGCCGGTCGAGCCGCTGGAGCGGATGCGGATCCCCAAGTCCTTCAACCCGCGCTCGCCCCAGTCCCGCCGCGACCTCGCCTCCGCGCTGCGCAGCAAGGCCGGGCACATCGCGCCCGAACGGCAGCGCAAGCGCCGCTCGCAGGCGGCCGACGACCGGGAGATCGCCCGGCTGCGCAAGGCGATCCGCGCGCACCCCTGCCACGGGTGCGACGACCGCGAGGACCACGCCCGGTGGGCGGAGCGCTACCACCGGCTGCTGCGCGACACCTCGCAGCTGGAGCGGCGCATCGAGGGCCGGACGAACACGATCGCCCGCACCTTCGACCGCATCGTCGCGCTGCTGACCGAGCTGGACTACCTGCGCGGCGACGAGGTCACCGAGCACGGCAAGCGGCTGGCGCGGCTGTACGGCGAACTCGACCTGCTCGCCAGCGAGTGCCTGCGCGCGGGCGTCTGGGAGGGGCTCGCCCCGGCCGAACTGGCCGCCTGCGTCTCGGCGTTGGTGTACGAGGCGCGGGTCGGGGACGACGCCATGGCGCCGAAGCTGCCGTCCGGGAAGGCCAAGGCCGCGCTGGGCGAGATGGTGCGGATCTGGGGGCGCCTGGACGCCCTGGAGGAGGAGTTCCGGATCTCCCAGACCGAGGGTGTCGGGCAGCGTGAGCCCGACCTCGGGTTCGCCTGGGCCGCGTACATGTGGGCCAGCGGCAAGGGGCTCGACGAGGTGCTGCGCGAGGCGGAGATGCCGGCCGGCGACTTCGTGCGGTGGTGCAAGCAGGTCATCGACGTGCTCGGGCAGATCCAGGCGGCGGCCCCTGCGGAGGGCTCGACCGTACCGAAGGCCGCCCGCAAGGCCGTTGACGAGCTGCTGCGCGGGGTGGTCGCCTACTCGTCGGTGGGCTGACGGCAGTTCTGCGGGCGCGGGCGCGACCACGACTGGTCGCGCCCGCGCCCGTTGGTATCTCCCGCCCGGCATCGTGGGCGCGTTTCCTGGGCAGGATCCGAGCGGGTCTGCCGGTGAGAGCCCCGTAGGGGACGTCGTTCACCTGCGGCGACGCCTGGGATTCGCACGCCCGTATGCGATTACGTGGCGTGTTCGAGCGGTCTCTTAACGTATAAAAGACCAGAGCGTACTCCTGCCTCGCACGCCATTTCCGGCACTCGCTGAATATGACACGGCGTTGATCCGGTCGGACTAAGCTCGCCCGCAGCGCGCCGAGTTGGGATGAATTCGCGCGCTTGTTCCCGTGTGTACGGAAGATCCAGACAAGTGCCCATGACGCACCCCCCTGCAAGTGCTCCAGACCCCCAGCCGATTCTTTTCAGAGGGCCTACATGGTGAGTGTTCAATCCCCACCCGGTCGCCGTGAACTTTCGCCCGCGCGCGTGCTGGTGCCGCCCGCCATACTCATGGCCGCGGCGACCGGAGCCGCCGTCGCCCTGGTGTCGGCGCCGGCCCGGGCCGCCGTCGGCTGGTGCGGTGGCCTGGCCACCCTCCTGGTCGTCGCGACGGCGGCCGAGGCGGTTCGCCGCGGCCGGCTCCTGCGGGACGCGCAGGCCGAGCACGCCCGTCACACCGCGTACCTGGAAGGCCGGATCGCCGCCCACGAACAGGACACGGTCCGCTTCGCCGAGGAGGTCGTCCCTCGGGCGATCAGGCTGCTGCACCGCGAGGGTTCCCCCGACGCGGCGATGCGCAAGCTCGGCAGCCTCGGGCCGGTCTTCCAGAGCCTGTCCAAGCCGCAGCTCGACGTGTTGCGGCTGCTGCTGAAGAACATCGACTACGAGGTCACCCTGCGCGACTCCAACTCGCGCTCCTTCGTCAGTGTCGCCCGCCGCGTCCAGGCGATCGTCCACCAGCAGGCCAAGGAACTCCGCGAGATGGAGGAGGACCACGGCCGCAACCCCGAGGTCTTCGACGACCTGCTGCGCATCGACCACGGCAACGCGCTGATCGGCCGCCTCGCCGACTCCATCTCGGTGCTCGGCGGCGGCCGCCCCGGACGCCAGTGGCCCGAGCCCGTCGCCCTGTACAGCGTGCTGCGCGGTGCCATGTCCCGGATCCTGGAGTACCGCCGGATCTCGCTGGACAACATCGCCAAGGTCAACATCAAGGGCATCTACGTCGAGCCGGTCATCCACGCCCTGGCCGAGCTCCTCGACAACGCCACCCGCTACTCCCCGCCGCAGAGCAAGGTGCACGTCACCGCCGCCGAGGTGCAGACCGGTGTCGCCATCGAGATCGAGGACGCCGGCGTCAGCCTCAACGAGGAGAACCGCGCCAAGATCGAGGGCATGCTGGAGCGCGCCAAGGCCGGCGCCGCCCTGGACGACCTCGGTGAGCACCCGCGGCTGGGCCTCGCCGTCGTCGGCCGGCTCTGCACGGCGTACAACATGCAGGTCGCGCTGCGCTCCTCCGCGTACGGCGGCGTCCGCGCCGTCATCATCGTGCCGAGCAAGATGATGACCGACGAGCCCGGCGTCGGACTCGCCCACGGCATCGGCGCCACCGGCATCCCCAAGCCGATCGACGGAGTCGAGGGCCCCAAGCGCGTTCCCAAGAAGCGCCGCCCCACCAACCCGAAGATCCCCGACACGGTCCTGCTGCAGGACGACGACGTGCCGGTGGTCACCGAGTGGACCGCCGGGGGCCTGCCGCAGCGCCGCAGCAAGATGAAGATCCCGCTGGCCCAGCGGCTCGCCGAGCAGGCCGAGTTCGAGAAGGCCGAGCGCGAGGCCGCCGAACGGGCCAGGGCCCGCTCCGGCTGGTCGGAGCCCGAGCCCGAGCCGGAGCCCGAGCCCATGTTCGACATCGCGAAGATGCAGGCCGACGACGCCCCCGGAAAGGGCCTGGAGGCCTTCTGGGAGGGCCTCAAGCAGGGCATCGAACCGGGCGTGCACCCGACCGACTTCCTGACCAATCCGGACAAGTACCTCTACCTCATCAACGACGACCCGGCCCCGACCCAGGCCGATGACCAGGGGGACCTCAAGTGATCCAGCAGCGAGGCAACTTCGACTGGATTCTCAAGCAACTCGCCGACGGCGTACCGGGCGTCGAGATGATCGTGGTGCTCTCGGCCGACGGCCTGCGCATCGCCCGCTACGGCGGTGAACCCGACGCCGCCGACCGGCTCGCCGCGGCCTGCGCCGGCGTGCAGAGCCTCGCCGGTGCGGTGTCCCAGGAACTTCCGTACGGCGAGGGCGAGATGAAGCTCGTCATGGTCGAGTTCGACGCCGGCTACTTCTACCTCATGCAGGCCGGAGCCAACGCCTTCCTCGCCGTGCTCGCCGACGTGCAGTGCGAACCCGGCCGGATGAGCGCCATGATGCGCGACCTGATCCTCCGCATCGGCTCCCACCTGACCAGCCCGCCGCGGCGGAACGGGCAGACCGTATGACTCCTCCGCGACGCCAGAGGCGCTACCCCCAGCCGGACCCCGCTCCGCAGCCCGCCAGGGAAGGCGAGGGCGAACGCAAGAACCCGGAGCGGCTGTACGTGGTCACCGGCCCGGACGGCGAGCGTGCGGCCATCGACCTGGTGACCCTGATCGTCTCGCGTGTCCAGGACCCACCGCCGTCCGCCACGCCGGAACAGGCGGCGCTGCTCCGGCTCTGCTCCGCCCCGCTGTCCGTGGCCGAGCTGTCGGCCTACCTGAACCTGCCGTTCAGCGTGGTGACCGTGCTGCTCACCGAGATGCTGACGGCGCAACTGGTGAAGGCGCGCGCCCCGATCGTCCGGCAGACGCTCCCCGACCGTTCCCTCCTCGAAGCGGTGATGCATGGACTTCAAAGGCTCTGACACCCTCCCGGGCCCACGGACCGCGGACAAACTGCCGCACACGGCCGAGGCCGCGGCGAAGATCGTGATCGTGGGCGGCTTCGGGGTCGGCAAGACGACCATGGTCGGCTCGGTCAGCGAGATCAAACCGCTGACCACCGAGGAGACCATGACCCAGGCCGGCATCGGTATCGACGACAACTTCGGCTCGGACACCAAGACGGCCACCACCGTGGCGATGGACTTCGGCCGTATCACCATCACCGAGCAGCTCGTGCTGTACCTGTTCGGCACCCCCGGTCAGCAGCGGTTCTGGTTCCTGTGGAACGGCCTGTTCGAGGGCGCCCTCGGCGCGGTGGTGCTGGTCGACACCCGCCGCCTGGAAGTCAGCTTCGAGGTCATGGGGCGGCTGGAGGAGCGTGGCGTTCCGTTCGTGGTCGCCGTCAACACCTTCCCGGACGCCCCCCGGTACCCCATCGAGGAGCTGCGCACCGCCCTCGACCTCTCCCCGGACATCCCGATCATGGAGTGCGACGCGCGGCGGCGGGCCTCCAGCCGGGACGTCCTGCTCACGCTGATGCGCTTCCTGCACTCGCTCGCCATGCAGGGCGCGCTCAACTGACCCGTATCCCCCGTCTTCCCGACCTCCCTTTCAGTTTCGGAGCGACCACTGTGACGCCTGATTCCCACTCCCTGACCGACACGGAAGCCCCCCGGGTCGGTCCGCCGCCCGGCTGCCCCGCGCACGGCGTCGGGCCCGGTGGGCTGTACCGGCTGCACGAGGCGGCGGACCTGAGCGAGCTGTACGAGGAACTGCGGGCCGAGCACGGCCCCGTGGCGCCCGCGCTGCTCCACGACGACGTGCCGATCTGGGTCGTCCTCGGCCACGCCGAGAACCTGCACATGGTACGCACCCCGAACCAGTTCTGCCGGGACAGCCGTCTGTGGACGCCGCTCAGGGACGGCCTGGTCAAGCCCGACCACCCGCTGATGCCCCACATCGCCTGGCAGCCGATCTGCGCGCACGCCGAGGGCGACGAGCACAAGCGGCTGCGCGGCGCGGTCATGGGCGCCATGTCGACCATCGACTTCCGCAACCTGCGGCGCAGCATCAACCGCAGCACGCAGATCATCGTCAACCGGTTCTGCGAGACCGGCGAGGCCGATCTCATCAGCCAGTTCACCGAGCACCTGCCGATGGCCGTGCTGTGCGACATCTTCGGCATGCGCGAGGAGTACAACGACCGTCTGGTGGAGGCCGCCCGTGACGCGCTGAAGGGCACCGGGACCGCGATCGCCAGCCACGCCTACGTGATGGACGCGCTGAGCCGGCTCACCGCCCGCCGCCGCCTGGAACCGGCCGAGGACTTCGCCAGCCACCTCATCAGCCACCCGGCGCGGCTGACCGACGAGGAGGTCCGCGAACACCTGCGCCTGGTGCTGTTCGCCGCCTACGAGGCGACCGCCAACCTGCTGGCCAACGTGCTGCGCAGGGTGCTGACCGACGACCGTTTCCGCGCCCAGCTCAGCGGCGGCAACATGACGGTGCCGGAGGCCGTGGAGCAGTCCCTGTGGGACGAGCCGCCGTTCAGCACCGTCCTCGGCTACTTCGCCAAGCAGGACACGGAACTGGGCGGCCAGCACATCCGCAAGGGCGACGGCCTGCTGTTCGCGCCCGCCCCGGCCAACGTCGACCCGCGGGTCCGCCCCGACCTGTCCGCCAGCATGATGGGCAACCGCTCCCACCTCGCCTTCGGCGGCGGACCGCACGAGTGCCCCGGCCAGGACATCGGCCGGTCCATCGCCGACGTCGGCGTCGACGCGCTGCTGCTGCGCCTGCCGGACCTGGAACTCGACTGCGGCGAGGAGGAGTTGCGCTGGACGTCGTCGATCGCCTCCCGGCACCTGGTGTCCATGCCCGCCCGGTTCGCGCCCCAGCCGCCGCAGGACGTGGAGGAGGAGCCGCATCACACACCGCTCATGCCGAAGCCCAGCACCTGGCACATCGGCACGGTGCCGCCCCTGTCCGACCCCGCCGAGCCGGTCGAGCCGGACACGCAGCCGGTGACGCGGGTGCAGCCCGCGGCCGTCCCGGAGCCGGCCCGCCCGCAGGGTGCCTGGCAGCGCTTCCTGTCGTGGTGGCGCGGCTACTGACCGGCGGCCCACCGGTCGTACGACGCCCAGGCCTGCAGCACCCGGGTGCTGCGGAACCGGTGGGTCACGCCCGTGACCGGGTCGGTGAACTCCAGTGACCGCGCCAGCAGTTGCAGCGGACGCCGGAAGTCACCGGCCCGGGCGGGCGCGGTCACCTCGGGGTACAGCGGGTCGCCGAGGATCGGCACGCCGAGGGAGTTCATGTGCACGCGCAGCTGGTGGGTCTGCCCGGTGCCGGGGATCAGCCGGTAGCGGGCCAGGCCGTCGGCCCGGTGCTCGGCCAGCTCGACCCGGCTGACCGCGTTCGGGTCGCCCTCGACCTCCCGGGCGGTCAGCACCCCGCGTTCCTTGACGATCCGGCTGCGCACCGTCCGGGGCAGGGTCAGTCCGGGATCGTAGGGGGCCACCGCCTCGTACTCCTTGCGCACCCGCCGGTCGCGGAACAGGGTCTGGTAGGCGCCGCGCTCCTCGGGCCGCACGGTGAACAGCACCAGTCCGGCGGTGAGCCGGTCCAGGCGGTGCGCCGCGGTGAGCTCGGGGATGCCCAGCTCCCGGCGCAGCCGCGCCAGCGCGGTCTCGGCGACATGGCCGCCGCGCGGGGTGGTGGCCAGGAAGTGCGGCTTGTCGGCGACGACGATGTGCGCGTCCCGGTGGACGACCTCCAGCGGGAAGGGCACCGGCACCTCGTCGGGCAGGTCCCGGTGGAACCACACGAACATGCCCGGAACGTACGGCGCGTCCGGCGGCACCGCCCGGCCGTCCGCCCCGACGACGAGCCCCGCGTCGAACATCGCCTCGACGACTCCGTCCCCGGCGCCGGAGAGCCGCTGAACCAGGTGCTCCCGCACCGTGGCCCACGGCCCGGCGGCGGGCAGCCGGACCCGTACCGGGTCGACCCCGTGGCGCTGGGGGAGCGGGGCGGGCGGGGGCGGCGTACGACGTCTCATCGCCGGCCAGCCTACGAGGCGGGGCGGGGCCGCGCCGCACGCGGTGCCGCCGTCCGCCGTACGCTGCCCGGCTACCCCGGGAGGCTTTCAGGAGGGCGGGGTCACGCCCTCCTGTTCCGCCTCGATCCGGGCGTTCCACTCCCGCTTGGATGCCTGCCAGCCGTCCTCGTTGTGCCCGAGCCGCCAGTAGCCGGAGATCGACAGGTCCTCGCGCGGCACCTGGCGCTCGACCCGCAGCAGACGGCGCAGCTCCTTGACGGCGTGCGCCTCGCCGTGCACGAAGGCGTGCACCCGGCCCTCGGGGAACTGCAGATTCCGTACGGCCTCCACGAGCAGCTCGCCGCGGGGGCGCTCCCCGCGGTGCAGCCAGACCACCTCCGCGTCCGAGTCGATCTTCTGCTCCTCCTCGGGGCCGGCGATCTCCACGAAGGCGTGCACCCGGGCACCGCGCGGCAGGGCCTCCAGGGAACGGGCGATCGCGGGCAGCGCGCTCTCGTCGCCGGCGAGCAGATGCCAGTCCGCGCCCGGGTCCGGGGCGTAGGCCCCGCCGGGACCCATGAACCAGATCGTCTCGCCCGGCTGGGCGCGCAGCGCCCACGGACCGGCCAGCCCCTCGTCGCCGTGGATCACGAAGTCCAGCGTCAGCTCGCGGTGTTCGGGGTCCCACTGGCGCACGGTGTACGTCCGGGTCACCGGCCACTGCTCGCGCGGCAGCTCCTCACGGGCCCGCTGCGGGTCGAACCGCTCCGGGTATCTCATGCCCACCGGCGGGAACAGCAGCTTGACGTAATGGTCGGTGCAGGTGCCCACCGCGAAGCCGGCGAGGCCCTCGCCGCCGAGCACCACGCGCTGCATGTGCGGGGTCAGCCGCTCGGTGCGGACGACCTGCGCGGAGTGCGCCCTGCGTGGCTGGCGTCCCGGTCGCTCTGCCATGAGGACCTCCCTGTTCCCGTGGTTAGGTTGCCCTAACCTAGCATCCCTCTCCCCGTGACATCCCGTCCGGCGAGCGGCCCTGGGGGGTCACGTCGTGAGCGTCGTCAGCAGACGCTCCAAGGAGCCTCCCAGCCCCCAGCGGGCCCCCAGTTCCTGCAGTGCCGCCGGGTCGCGCGGCGCGCGCGGCAGCGTCGTGTCGACGTCCGGGAGCGGGACGTCGGCCGCGACCCTGACGACCTTCGGGGCGACCGCGAGATACGGCCGTGCCTCATTCAGCCGCTTGCGCTGCGACGGCGTGAGCTTCGTCCGCGGGTCCTCGACCGCGGCCAGGATCCCGGCCAGGTCGCCGAACTCGGCGAGCAGCTTGGCCGCCGTCTTCTCACCGATGCCCGGCACGCCCGGCAGACCGTCGCTGGGATCACCCCGCAGCAGCGCCAGATCCGCGTACCCGCTGCCGCCGACCCCATACTTCTCACGCAGCACGGCCTCATCGGTCAGCTGGAGCGTGCCCACGCCCTTCAGCGGGTACAGCACCCGCACCCCGCGCGCGTCGTCGACCAGCTGGTACAGGTCGCGGTCGCCGGTGACGATGTCGACCGGCCCCCTGGCCCGCGCCGTGTACGTGCCGATCACGTCGTCCGCCTCGTACCCCGGCACGCCCACCCGCGCGATGCCCAGGGCGTCCAGGACGGCCTCGATGACCGGCACCTGCGGCGACAGCGTGTCGGGCACCTCCTCCTCGTCCGGCCCGGTCTCGTGCTCCTCGGCGACGCGGTGCGCCTTGTAGGAGGGGATCAGCTCCACACGCCAGTGCGGGCGCCAGTCGGCGTCCATGCACGCCACCAGGTGGTCCGGGTGGTGGTCCCTGACCAGGCGGTCGATGAAGTCGAGCAGCCCGCGCACGGCGTTCACCGGCGTGCCGTCCGGGGCCCGGACCGAGTCCGGCACGCCGAAGTAGGCACGGAAGTACAGGGAGGCGGTGTCGAGGAGCATCAGTCGTCCGGTCACGGACCGCATCATGCCGTACGGCACTGACAGCGCCGCCGCCTCACGCCGGGCGGTGCGCCACGACCGGATCCGGACAACCACGGAGCGCTACCGGTACGGCCACGGGTCCGGCGCCGCTGGAGGTGACACCCGTGACGCAGCCACCCTCGGGACCCGCGCGGGAACACGGGGAAGCCCGCTCGCATTGAACAGAGGAACCGGGAAGGCGCGCCGACCCGGGATGGTCACCGGGCCGGTCAGGGCGTTCGTCCTGACGGAGGAATCCGGGCCCGGCGTGTCCGGAGGGCTGATCCACTGGCGCAAACTGTCAGGTCGGGTCGGGCACCGTGTGTCGTCGATGTGACGGGCGCGGGGAACGGTTTGCCGAACATGCGTAGGGTGCAGACAACCCGACAATGGATCTGAACGTCAGGCGGGGGAGGGAGCCGGAGCGATGGGCGACCACAAAGAGCAGCCCCTACGGGTGGGCGGGGCCGTGCGGCGGCGCCGCCGGGCGCTGGACCTCACCCTCGCCGTCGTGGCCGAGCGCAGCGGCCTTTCGGTGCCCTTCCTCAGCCAGATCGAGAACGAGCGGGCCCGTCCCAGCCGCAGCTCCCTGGAGAAGGTCGCCGACGCGCTGCGCACCACCGCCGTGGAACTCCTCGCCGCCGCCGACCCGGCGTGCAGCGTGGACGTCGTGCGTGCCGAGGACGCCGCGTTCGAGGCGCCGGTGCCCCAGCCTCGCGTGCGCTCCCTGGTGCGCGGCCACCACCAGATGCACGCCTCGGAGTTCACCGGCGACCACGACCCGGGGCGGGAGTTCCAGTACCGGAACGACCAGTTGATGTACGTGGCCGACGGGGTGGTGGAGATCGAGGCCGAGGGCCGCGCCTACCGCCTCGGGCGTGGCGACACCCTCTACCTCACCGGCGGCGTACGGCACCGCTGGCGGGCGACGGAGTCGGACACCCGCGTGATCATCGTCGCGGTGGCCGAGCACATCGAGGCGGTCCGCGACAAGGACCGGCCGCGCAGGTGACCCCGCCGTGCGCGTCGTCTCCCTGGTCCCGTCCCTGACGGAGGCCGTCGCCCGCACCGTTCCCGGCGCCCTGGTCGGCGCCACCGACTGGTGCACGCACCCGGCCGGCCTCGATGTCGTCCGCGTCGGCGGCACGAAGAACCCGAGGACCGACCGGGTCGTCGCCCTCGCCCCCGACCTGGTGATCGCCAACGAGGAGGAGAACCGCGCACCCGACCTCGCCGCCCTGCGCGAGGCCGGGATCGAGGTCCTCGTGACCGAGGTCCGCGACGTGCCGCAGGCCTTCCGGGAGCTGGCGCGCGTCCTGGCGGCCTGCGGAGCGGGCACCCGGCCCCGCTGGCTGGACGAGGCCGAGGAGACCTGGTCGGCGCTGCCGGGACCCGGTGTGCCCCGGGCCACGGCGGTCGTGCCGGTGTGGCGCCGCCCGTGGATGGTCCTGGGCAGCGACACGTTCGCCGGCGACGTCCTGGCCCGCCTGGGCATCGACCACCTCTACGCCACGCACCCCGACCGCTACCCGAAGGTCCCGCTGGAGGAGCTGCGCGCCGCGGCCCCGGACGTCGTCGTCCTGCCGGACGAGCCGTACCGCTTCACCTCCGGCGACGGACCCGAGGCGTTCCCCGGACTGCCCTGCGCGCTCGTCAGCGGACGGCACCTGACGTGGTACGGGCCGTCGCTGGCCGAGGCACCGACGGTCCTGGGCGCGGCCCTGCGGGCCGCGGGCCTCTGAGGGTGGCCGGCGGGGGGGGTTCCGGAGGCGCTCGGCAGGGCGGCCACGCCGGCGGCTGGTCGCGGTGGGAGCCCGGAGGGGCGGCGGGGTGCGGGTGGGCGTCCGGCGTGACGGTCCGTGGGGGCGGGCGCCCGGCGGGGGCCGGTGGTGGTGGGCGCCCGGAGGGGCGGCCCGGTGGTGGGTGGGTGACCAGCGCGGTGGCCCGTGGCGGGCGGTCCCCCCGTCGGCGGCCGGTGGTGGGAGCTCGGAGGGGCGCCGGGGCGGGCGAGAGCCCGGGGGCCGGTGGTGGTGGGCACCTAGAGGAGCGGCCGGCGGAAGGCGCGCGTCCGGCGGCGGCCGGTAGCGGGTGGGCGTCCGGGGCGGTGGCTGTGGCGGACGGGCGCTCAGCGCGGCGACCCGTTGCGGGTGGGTATCTGGTGCGACGGCCCGTAGCGGGCGGGCGCCCGGCGGCGGCCGGTCGTGGTGGGCACTCAGCGCGGCGGCTGTCGTGGGTGTGAGCTCAGCGCGGCGGCCCGTGGCAGGCGGATGTGCCTCGGGGCGGCCACGGCCGGCGGCCGGTACGAGAGCGGGCGCCCAGCGCGGTGGTCCGGTGGCGAGCACGCGCCGAGCGCGG
>NZ_JBFATS010000017.1:0-193291 GCF_040678435.1 Streptomyces sp. NPDC052682
CCCCGCCGCCGTGCTGGTGGGCGCGGGGGGGGGCCCCCCCCCCGGGGGGGGCGGGGGCCCGCCCGCATGTCTCACCCGCCTGCGTGTCTCAGCGGCCGCTGCGGCGCAGTGGCCCCCAGGGGTTCTCCTGGCGGGCCACCTCCTCCCGGGCCTCCTCGATGACCTGCTGGTCGATCCAGCACATCGCCTCGGCGTCGGACACCAGGGGCTCGTTGTCCGGGCCGCGGCCCCGCTCCTTGCCCGTCAGCACCCAGGGCCGTACGCCCGGCCCCTTCTCGTGCGGCAGATGGGCGTAGTCGTGCAGGCGCCGCGCCACCCACAGCCGTACCGGCCGGCCCTCCCACCACTCCTCCACGTCCAGGGGGTTGGCGGACAGGCCCGGCATGGGCACGCCGGTGAGGTCGTCGTTGCTGGACGAATCGCGACAGTCGGTCTGCGGGCCCCGGGACCAGCGGACGTACAGGCCCTGATGGCGTTCGACCAGGTCCGTCAGTTCGGCGAGTGTACGCACGACCGGCAGGTCGTCCGAAGTGCTCATGTCGTTGACCTCCCTCGACGCCGTCAGGCGGACGGAGTACCCGCAGGACGCCGACGGAATCGGACGACGCGCCTCCACCACTCCGCCGCAGTACGCTCGCGGCACGTCCCGCCCCCGCGCAGGAAAGGCCCCGACCGTGAGCGTTCGCGTACGCCGTGTCCAGGAACCGCCCGAGCCGGACGACGGGGTGCGCGTCCTGGTCGACCGGCTCTGGCCGCGCGGCGTGTCGAAGGACGCCGCGCGGGTGGACGAGTGGCCGAAGGGCATCACCCCGTCGACCGAGCTGCGCCGCTGGTACCACGCGGGCGAGGGGTCGTACGAGGAGTTCCGCGCCCGGTACGAGGCGGAACTGGCCGGCCCGGAGGCGGTGGCGCTGCTGGACCAGGTGCGCGCACTGGCCCGCGAGGGGCCGGTGACCCTGCTGACCGCCGTGAAGACGCCGGAGCGGAGCCACGCGGCCGTCCTGGCCCGCCTCATCGAGGAGGGCTAGCGAGAGCCGGCAGCGGTCAAGCGGTCTGCCGCGCCGCCGCCCGGCCCGCCGCCCGGCCCGAGAAGAGGCAGCCACCGAGGAAGGTCCCCTCCAGAGCGTTGTAGCCGTGCACACCGCCGCCGCCGAAGCCGGCCACCTCGCCGGCCGCGTACAGACCGTCGACGGGGGTGCCGTCGGCGCCAAGGGCGCGGGAGTCCAGGTCGGTCTGGATGCCGCCGAGCGTCTTGCGGGTGAGGATGTGCAGCTTGACGCCGATCAGAGGGCCCGCGGCCGGGTCCAGGACGCGGTGCGGGGTGGCGACCCGGCCGAGGCGGTCGCCGATGTAGCGGCGGGCGTTGCGGATGCCCTGGATCTGGGCGTCCTTGGCGTAGGGGTGGGCGATCTGGAGGTCACGCGCCTCGATCTGGCGGCGGATCTCGGCCGCGTCCAGGAGGGGCTTGTCGGTCAGGGCGTTCATCTTCTCGACGAGCTGTTCGACCGTGGGGGCGGTGACGAAGTCGGCGCCCTGGCGCAGGAACGCGTCGACCGGGCCGGGCGCGCCCTTGCCGAGGATGCGTTCGCGCAGGAAGCCGGCGCGGTCCTTGGCCGTGATGTCGGGGTTCTGCTCGGAGCCCGACAGCGCGAACTCCTTCTCGATGATCTTCTGGGTGAGGATGAACCACGAGTGGTCGTAGCCCGCGATGTCCTCGGTGGTGCGCAGGTGCTTGAGCGTGCTCAGGGTGTCGTAGCCGGGCAGGCACGGCCCGGGCAGGCGGCGGCCGAGGGCGTCGAACCACAGCGAGGACGGTCCGGGCAGGATGCGGATGCCGTGGCCGGGCCAGATCGGGTCCCAGTTGCGCAGACCCTCGGTGTAGTGCCACATGCGGTCGCGGTTGACCAGGCGTACGCCCGCCTCGGCGCTGATGTCCAGCATCCGCCCGTCGACGTACGCGGGGACACCGGTGACCATCTCCTTCGGCGGGGTGCCGAGCCGCTCGGGCCAGTGGCGGCGGACCAGGTCGTGGTTGGCGCCGATGCCGCCGGTGGTGAGGATCACCGCCTGGGCGGTGAGCTCGAACTCGCCGACCGGGTCGCGGTTGGAGGCGACACCCCGGGGTGCGGTGTCCTCGGCCAGGACCATGCCGCGCACCCCCCGCGCGGCACCTCCCTCGATCACCAGTTCGTCGACCCGGTGGCGGTGGTGGAAGGTGAGCAGCCCGTCGCGCGCGGCCTCCTTGGCGTAGCGGGCGAACGGCTCGACGACGCCGGTGCCGGTGCCCCAGGCGATGTGGAAGCGGGGTACGGAGTTGCCGTGCCCGTGGGCGGTGAGGTCGCCGCGTTCGGCCCAGCCCACGGTGGGCAGGAACGTGATGCCGTGTCCGGCCAGCCAGGAACGTTTCTCCCCCGCCGCGAACTCGACGTACGCGCGTGCCCAGCGCACCGCCCAGGAGTCCTCGTCCTCCAGCCGGTCGAACTGCGCGCTGCCGCGCCAGTCGCTCCAGGCGAGGTCGAAGGAGTCCTTGATGCCGAGGCGCCGCTGCTCGGGGGAGCCGACGAGGAACAGCCCGCCGAAGGACCAGAAGGCCTGTCCGCCCAGGTTGGCGGCGTTCTCCTGGTCGACGAGGGCGACCCTGCGGCCCCGGCTGGTCAGTTCCTGCGCCGCGACCAGGCCGGCGAGGCCCGCTCCGACGACGATGACGTCGGCATCCATGACGGCTGTTCCCTTTCTTCGGTTCTTCGGTTCTTCGGTTCTTCGGTTCTGCGGTGCTTCGGTTCTGCGGTGCTTCGGTTCTGCGGTGCTTCGGTTCTGCGGTGTTTCGGCTTCGGCCCTTCGGCCCCTCGGGTCTTCGGCCCGTCAGTTCGTACGCTCTTCGGTCCCGGGTGGTTCGGTGCCGGCACCGTCGCTGCCGTCGCCGTCGGTCAGCAGCGCGGTGAGCAGCTGCTTGAGCCAGGCGCGGGCGTGGTCGACGTCCCGGTCCAGCAGCAGCTGCGTGGTGACGCCGTCGTACGCGGCGACCACGGCGTGCGCGGCGCCCTCCGTGTCGCCCAGGACCGGGGGCAGCCGGGTGTGCCCGCGGGCGCGGGCCAGATGGTCCGCGACAGCCCGGCGCAGCCGGGCCCGGTGGGCCAGCAGGGTCCGGGCCACGTCGGGGCGGCGCGCGGCGTGCACCAGGAAGTCCGTCTTGACCAGCAGCCAGTCCCGGTCCAGGAGCAGCGCCTCGGTGACCCGGTCGACGGCTGCGGGCACGTCGAGGTCGGGCCCGTGGCCGGCGAGGGCCCCGGAGACCTGTTCGGCGATCAGCTCGGCCCGCTCCCGGTACAGGGCGAAGAAGAGCTCGTCCAGGCTGCCGAAGTTCGAGTAGAACGCGCCTCTGCTGTAGCCGGCGGCCTCGCACACCTCCTCGATCGAGACGTGCCCGAAGCCCTTGGCGGCGAACACGGAGAAGGCCGCCTCCAGCAGGTCCGCACGCGTACGCACGCGCCGCCTGGTCACTCGCCCGGTCGTCTTCTGCCCCACCCTGCCCGCCTTAGTTCGATACAGGAACGTATCCGATACAGCCGTGTATCGAAAGCCCGTCCGGCAGATCTCGCTTGATCGAACATGCTCTCGAATCAGGGGCTAGGCTGGACGCATGGCCACGCACCACCTGCAGGGCTCCCTCTTCGACCAGGCCGACGAGGTGCGGCTGGGCGCCCTCGACCGGATTTGCCGGACCGAGCTGGGGTCCGGCGCCTGGATCGACGTCCTGCCCGGCTGGCTCGCCGGCGCGGACCTGCTGGTCGAGCGGCTGGCCGCCGAGGTGCCGTGGCGGGCGGAGCGGCGCCACATGTACGACCAGGTCGTCGACGTGCCGCGGCTGCTCGCTTTCTACGCGGAGCACGAGCACCTGCCGCATCCGGTGCTGGCCGAGGCGCGCGACGCGCTGAGCGCCCACTACGCCGAGGAGCTGGGCGAGCCGTTCGCCACGGCCGGACTGTGCTACTACCGGGACGGCCGCGACAGCGTCGCCTGGCACGGCGACCGGATCGGGCGGGGCGCGCACGAGGACACGATGGTCGCCATCCTCTCCGTGGGTGAGCCGCGCGACCTGCTGCTGCGCCCCGCGGGCGGCGGCCGGGCCGCGGTGCGCAGGCCGCTCGGCCACGGGGATCTCCTCGTGATGGGCGGGTCCTGCCAGCGCACCTGGGAGCACGCGATCCCCAAGTCCTCACGGGCCACGGGCCCGCGCATCAGCATCCAGTTCCGCCCGCACGGCGTGGGCTGAGCACGCCTCCACCCCGCACGCCCCGCAACGCCGTTGGGCCCACCCGCCGCTCCCCCGCCGGGCCCGGTCTGCTTTGCTGTGTCCCGTCGGGCGGCGACCACACCACGCGGGGGCGATCATGCGGGCAGACGTGCACCAGGCGGCGGAGGGCACCTACCTGGTGCACGGCTCGAACACCAACTGGGTGATCCTCAAGGACGGCGACGCCGTCACCCTCGTCGACACCGGCTACCCCGGCGACCGTCACCAGCTCCTGGCCTCGCTCGCCGCGGTGGGCAGTGCGCCGGAGGCGGTCGCGGCCGTGCTGATCACCCACGCGCACAACGACCACCTGGGCTCGGCCGAGTACCTGAGCGCCGCCTACGGCACGCCTGTCTACCTCCACGAGGCCGAAGTGCCGCACGCGCGGCGGGAGTTCCTGCACCAGGTGTCCATCGGCCAGGTGCTGAGGAACGGCTGGCGGCCGGGTGTGCTGCCGTGGGCGGTGCACGCGCTCCGCTCCGGCGGCACGGCCCACGTCCCGGTGACCGCTCCCCGTCCCTTCCCCACCGACGGAAAGCTCGACCTGCCCGGCCGTCCCGTCCCCGTGCACACCCCGGGCCACACCGACGGCCACTGCGCCTACCACCTGCCGGACGCGGGCCTGCTGATCTCCGGTGACGCCCTGGTCAGCGGGCACGCCACGTCCCGGGTGAGGGGCCCGCAGCTGCTGCCCGGCATGTTCCACCACGAGCGCTCCCGCGCCGTGGCCTCCCTCGACGTGCTGGCCGGCCTGGAGGGCGACCTGATGCTGCCCGGGCACGGGCCCGTCCACCGGGGCTCGATACGGGACGCGGCCCTCCGGGCCCGGGAGCTCGCCCTCTAAGGTGGTGCCGATCACCGCGAGGCAAGGACACCCGACCCATGGCACTGCAGATCAGCGCGACGAACCCGGAACACCCCGCGCTCCTGTTGGAGCTGCCGTGGCACCTGCCCCTGGAGGAGTGGCCGGAGCAGTACCTCGTCCCTCTCCCCCGCGGCATCTCCCGCCACGTGGTGCGCTACGCCCGTGCCGGTGACGAGGTCATCGCCGTCAAGGAGCTCGCCGAGCGGCCCGCGCTGCGCGAGTACGAGCTGCTGCGCGACCTGGACCGGCTCGGCATCCCGGCGGTCGACCCGCTCGCCGTGGTCACCGGCCGTACCGACGCGGGCGGCGACCCGCTGGAGAGCGTGCTGGTCACCCGGCATCTGCGCGGCTCGATGCCGTACCGGTCGATGTTCGAGACGACCATGCGCCCGGCGACCATGCACCGTCTGATGGACGCCCTCGCCGTGCTCCTGGTCCGGCTGCACCTGGCCGGGTTCGCCTGGGGTGACTGCTCGCTGTCCAACACCCTCTTCCGGCGCGACGCGGGCGCGTACGCCGCCTACCTGGTGGACGCCGAGACCGGCGACCTGCACCCCCAGCTGAGCGACGGGCAGCGCGCGTACGACCTCGACCTGGCCCGGGTCAACATCAGCGGCGAGCTGCTGGACCTGGAGGCCTCGGGGGCGCTGCACCCCTCGGTCGACCCGATCGAGTTCGGCAGGGAGATCTGCGCCCGCTACCGCAGCCTGTGGGAGGAGCTGACCCGCACCTCCGTGTATCCGGCGGGCAAGTACCACTACATCGAGCGCCGGATACGCCGCCTGAACGAGCTGGGCTTCGACGTGGCCGAGATGCAGATCGAGCACGCCTCCAACGGCGACACGGTCACCTTCGTGCCCAAGGTCGTCGACGCCGGCCACCACCAGCGCCAGCTGCTGCGCCTGACCGGCCTGGACACCGAGGAGAACCAGGCGCGGCGGCTGCTGAACGACCTGGAGAGCTGGATGGCCACCCAGGACGACTACGCCCCCGGCGATCCCCTCGGTGCCCGCCCGGAGGTGCTCGCCCACCGCTGGGTGCGGGAGGTGTTCCGGCCCACCGTGCGCGCCGTGCCGCCGGAGCTGCGCGGCGACATGGACCCGGCCGAGCTGTACCACCAGCTGCTGGAGCACCGCTGGTACCTGTCCGAGCGGGCCCAGCAGGACATCGGCCTGGACACGGCGGTGCAGGACTACATCACCCACATCCTCCCCAAGGCGCGCGAGACGCTGGAGCCGACGCCGGAGTCGCTGGAGGCGGCCCCCGGGCCGCTGGAACCCGCGGAGTGACTCAGGAGTGACTCAGGTGTGCGGGACGACGGCCACCGGGCAGTCCGCCAGGTGCAGCATCCCGTGCGCGACCGACCCGAGGCGGGCCCCGACAGCCGTACGGTGCGCCCGCCGGCCCACCACCATCAGCTGGGCCGTGCCCGCCACCGACAGCAGTACCTGCCCCGCGCTGCCCATCTCCACGTGCTCCACCACCGGCACGTCGGGGAAGCGCTCCCGCCACGGCTGGAGCGCCCTGGCCAGGCCCTTCTTCTCGTACGGCTCCAGGCCCCCGGCCTCGTCGAGGAGCTTGAGCGAGCCGGGGCTGTAGGCGAACACCGGCGGCAGGGTCCAGGCCCGCACCGCCCGGACGGTGGCGCCGCGGGCCGCCGCCGTCTCGAACGCGAAGCGCAGCGCGGCGGCGCTGTCCTGCGGGTCGCCGTGCTGGCCGACGACGATCTCGTGCCCGGCGACCTCGTCCGAGGGCCGGTCACCGGCCCGGACGAGCACGACGGGCCGGGCCGCCCCGACGAGCACCTGCTGGCCGACGGAGCCGAGCAGGAAGCCCATGACGGGGCCGTGGCCGCGGGTGCCCAGGACCAGCATCTCGGCGGCGCCGGCCGCCGCGACCAGGGTCTCGACGGTGTCGCCCTCCAGGACGTCGGTGGTCACCTCCAGCCGCGGGTGCCGTTCGGTGACGGCACGGACCGCCTCGGTGACCTGGTGACGCACCCACTGCGCCTGCGTGTCCGGGCCGGCGTCCAGCGCCTCGTGCCGCTGGACGCGCCAGGCGTGCACCACGCGCAGCGCCAGCCCGCGGCGGACGGCCTCCCGGGCCGCCCAGGCGAGCGCGGCGAGGCTCTCCTCGGATCCGTCGATCCCTGCCGTGATGGGGCGTGTCATCCGCACTGTCTCCCTGTGTCGCGGTCCCTGCGTGCGGCCAGTCTTCCCTACTACGCTCCCCCCATGACCTTGGTATGGGAGCAGCTGGTGGTGGACGCGGCCGATCCGGTGGCGCTGGGACGCTGGTGGGCCGAGGCGCTCGGGTGGGTGGTGGTCAACGACGACCCGGAGGAGTACGAGATCCGGCCCGCGCCGGACCGGCTGCCCGGTGTGCTCTTCGGGGCGTCGCGGGACGCCAAACCGGTCAAGAACCGTCTGCACCTCGACCTCCGGCCCGACGACCAGGAGGCGGAGGTCCGGCGGCTGCTCGCGCTCGGCGCCCGCCCCGCCGACGTCGGCCAGACCGGTGAGGAACCGTGGGTCGTGCTCGCCGATCCCGAGGGCAACGAGTTCTGCGTGCTGGGCCCGCGGCGCCCCTGACCCGCGTCCGCCGGGGCGCGGCCGGGCGTTCGAACATACGATGGGCGCAAGGCGGTGGCGGTACGCCGTGCCGTGGATCCGACCGTGGACGTGGGGGACGTATGGCACCGACCGCCGACGCAGCGCGCACCGTCATCATGACCGTGGACGACGACCCGGGAGTCTCCCGGGCCGTGGCCCGGGACCTCAGACGGCGCTACGGGGCGTCGTACCGGATCGTGCGGGCCGAGTCCGGTGAGTCCGCCCTGGAGGCGCTGCGGGAGCTCAAACTCCGCGGCGACCTCGTGGCCGTGATCCTGGCCGACTACCGGATGCCGCGGATGAACGGCATCGAGTTCCTGGAACAGGCGCTGGACGTCCACCCCGGTGCGCGGCGGGTGCTGCTGACCGCGTACGCGGACACCCACGCGGCGATCGACGCGATCAACGTCGTCGACCTCGACCACTACCTGCTCAAGCCGTGGGACCCGCCGGAGGAGAAGCTGTACCCGGTCCTGGACGACCTGCTCCAGGCGTGGCGGCGCAGCGACCACCGGCCCGTGCCCAGCACGAAGGTCGTCGGGCACCGCTTCTCGGCGCGCTCCTCGGACGTACGGGAGTTCCTGGCCCGCAACCAGGTGCCCTACCGCTGGTACTCCTCCGACGAGCCGGAGGGGCGGCGGCTGCTGGCCGCCGCCGGCCAGGACGGGATGCGGCTGCCGGTGGTCATCACCCCGGACGGGACGCCCCTGGTCGAGCCGGAGGCCGTCGACCTGGCCGCCCGGGTGGGGCTGGCGACGAACCCGACGGCGGACTTCTACGACCTCGTGGTCATCGGCGGCGGCCCGGCCGGGCTCGGCGCGGCCGTGTACGGGGCCTCCGAGGGGCTGCGCACGGTGCTGGTGGAGCGGTCGGCGACCGGCGGGCAGGCGGGCCAGAGCTCCCGCATCGAGAACTACCTCGGCTTCCCCGACGGCGTGTCGGGGGCGCAGCTCACCGACCGGGCGCGGCGGCAGGCGACGAAGTTCGGCGCGGAGATCCTCACCGCCCGTCAGGTGACGGGCCTGGAGGTGAGCGGCGCCGCCCGGATCGTCCGGTTCTCGGACGGCTCGGCTCTCGCCGCGCACAGCGTGATCCTCGCGACGGGCGTGTCCTACCGGCAGCTGGACGCGCCCGGCTGCGCGGAGCTGACCGGCTGCGGCGTGTTCTACGGGTCGGCGCTGACGGAGGCGCCCTCCTGCCAGGGGCAGGACGTGTACATCGTGGGCGGCGCCAACTCGGCCGGGCAGGCGGCGATGTACCTGTCCCGGGGTGCCAAGTCGGTGACGCTGCTGGTGCGCGGGGAGTCCCTGTCGGCGACGATGTCGCACTACCTGATCCAGCAGATCGACCAGGCGCCGAACATCGTGGTGCGCACCGGCACGGTCGTCGAGGCCGCGCACGGCGACGGGCACCTGGAGCAGCTGACCCTGCGCGACGTGGCGGGCGGGGTGAGCGAACGGGTCGACGCGCAGTGGCTGTTCGTGTTCATCGGCGCGGCCCCGCTGACCGACTGGCTGGACGGCACGGTGCTGCGCGACGAGCGCGGGTTCATCCTCGCCGGGCCCGATCTGACGCCCGACGGGCGGCCGCCGGCGGGCTGGGAGCTGGACCGGCCGCCGTACCACCTGGAGACCAACGTGCCCGGCGTGTTCGTGGCGGGCGACGCCCGCGCCGAGTCCGCCAAGCGGGTCGCGTCCGCCGTCGGAGAGGGAGCCATGGCCGTGATGCTGGTCCACCGTTATCTGGAGCAGTCGTGAGCGGGCGGCTGATGCCGTGCAGCCCGCAGGAGATCGTCTCCCTGTTCCTGTTCGAGAAGCTCACCCCCGAGCAGCTGGGGCGGCTGTGCGCGCAGGGGCGGGTGGAGAAGTTCGAGCCCGGGCCGGTGTACGCCGAGGGCGACCCGGCCACCTGCTTCTACGTGATGCTGGAGGGCACGGTCGTGCTGTCCCGGCGCGTCGGAGGGGACGACGTGGAGGTGAGCCGCACCTCGCAGCGCGGGGTGTACGCGGGCGCCATGCAGGCCTACCTCGGGGACCGGGTGCGGCAGGTCTACACCAACTCGATGCGGGTGACCGAGCCGACGCGGTTCTTCGTCCTGCCGGCCGACACCTTCGCGAGCGTCATGCAGGAGTGGTTCCCGATGGCGGTCCACCTGCTGGAAGGGCTGTTCTTCGGCTCGAAGGCCACCCAGCGGATGATCGGGCAGCGTGAACGGCTGCTCGCGCTCGGCTCGTTGTCGGCGGGGCTCACGCACGAGCTGAACAACCCGGCGGCGGCCGCCGTACGGGCCACCGCGACGCTGCGGGAGCGGGTGGCCAAGATGCGGCACAAGCTCCGGGTCATCTCGGCGGGGACGTACACGCCCGAGACCCTCGCCGGCCTCGTCGACATCCAGGAACGCACCGCCGAACGCGTCGCCAAGGCGCCCTCGCTCAGCCCCCTGCAGGCCGCCGACCGGGAGGACGAGCTCACCGACTGGCTGGAGGACCACGGCCTGGAGGAGGGCTGGCGGATCGCCCCCGTCTTCGTCCAGGCGGGCCTCGACACGGACTGGCTCGACCAGGTCGCCGCGGCCGTGGACGAGGAGATCCTGCCGAGCGCGATCGGCTGGCTGAGCTACACCGTCGAGACCGAGCTGCTCATGGACGAGATCGAGGACTCCACCAGCCGGATCTCGCACCTGGTCGACGCCGCCAAACAGTACGCGCAGCTGGACCGCGCCCCCTACCGGGTCGTGGACGTCCACGACCTGCTCGACAGCACCCTGCTGATGCTGTCCGGCAAGATCGGGGAGCGGATCAGGGTCGTCAAGGAGTACGACCGGACGCTGCCCGCCGTCCCCGCGTACCCGGCGGAGCTCAACCAGGTGTGGACGAACATGATCGACAACGCGGTCTCCGCGATCAACAGCGCGGGCGGGGAAGGGACCTTGACCGTGCGGACGGGGCGGCGGCACGACCGGCTGCTGGTGGAGTTCCACGACACGGGGATCGGCATCCCGCCCGAGGTCCGCGGGCGCGTCTTCGACCCCTTCTTCACGACCAAGCCGGTGGGTGAGGGCACCGGTCTGGGGCTGGACATCTCCTGGCGGATCGTGGTCAACAAGCACCACGGCGGCATCCAGGTGGAGTCCGAGCCCGGCAACACGCGTTTCCAGGTGCTGCTTCCGCTTACGGCGGAGACGAGCGAGACGACGGACACCACGGACGCGGCGGGCACCACAGCCCTGAGGGACACCACAGAACTCACGGACACCACAGACCCGACGGGCACGACCGACACGGCGGAGGAGCCGGTATGAGCGACGGAATCGACCCGAGCGTCCCCCCGAGCGGCACGGGCTGCGCCGAGTGCGAGGCGCAGGGCGGATGGTGGTTCCATCTGCGGCGGTGCGCGCAGTGCGGGCACATCGGGTGCTGTGACAGCTCCCCGGCGCAGCACGCGACGGCGCACTACCGGGCCACCGGCCATCCGCTGGTGCGGAGTTTCGAGCCCGGGGAGAACTGGTTCTGGGACTACGCCACCGACGAGTTGTACGAGTCCGGTCCGCAGCTGGCGCCGCCGCTGAGCCACCCGGTGGATCAGCCCGCTCCGGGCCCGGCCGGGCGGGTGCCGGCGGACTGGGCGCGGGCTCTGCGCTCGTAGCCCGGCGTGGCGGCGCGGTGGTGCCGGGGCGCTTCGGTGCCTCCCCGTGCTCTTCGGGCCGCGTGACAGGATGGACCTCGTGTCGCTGATCTCCTTTGCCACGCCGCTGATCGGGCGGGACGACGAACTGGCCCGGCTCTGCGGTGTCCTGGAGCGCGCCCGGGCGGGTGAGGCGCGGGCCGTGCTGATCGCGGGGGACGCCGGGGTCGGCAAGACGCGGGTGCTGGACGAGGTGGCCGGGCGGGCCGCCGACGCGGGGATGACCGTGGTCACCGGGCACTGCGTCGATCTCGGGGACGTCGGTCTGCCGTACCTGCCCTTCACGGAGGTGCTGGGGCGGCTCGCGGGCGACGCGCGGTTCGCCGACGTGCTGGCCGCGCATCCCGCGGTCGGCCGGCTGCTGGGCTCCGGGAGCGACGCGGCGCGGGACGTGGACGGGCGGGTGCGGCTGTTCGAGGGGATGGCCGGGCTGCTGGCGGACGTGGCGGGCGTAGCGCCGCTGCTGCTCGTGCTGGAGGACCTGCACTGGGCCGACCAGTCCTCCCGTGACCTGCTGCGGTTCCTGCTCGGCCGTGGCATCCTCCAGCGGCCGGCCCTCGGGGCCGCCGGGCACCGGCTCGCGGTGTTCGCCTCGTACCGGTCGGACGACCTGCACCGCCGTCACCCCCTGCGCCCGCTGCTGGCCGAGCTGGTGCGGCTGCCCGTCGTCGAGCGGCTGGAGCTGCGGCCGCTGCCGGACGGCGACGTGGCCCGCCTGGTGCGTGCCCTGGAGCCGGGCCCGCTGCCGGAGACCACGGTGAGCCGGATCGTGCAGCGCGCCGAGGGCAACGCCTTCTACGCGGAGGAACTCCTCGCGGCGACCGGCACGGAGCCGGGCGGGGTGCCCAGCGGGCTGGCCGACGTCCTCCTCATCCGGTTCGAGCAGCTCTCCGAGACGGCCCAGCAAGTGCTGCGCACAGCCGCCGTCGCCGGGCGGCGCGTCGAGCACGACCTGCTGCGGGAGGCGGTCGGGCTGCCGGAGGAGGAGCTGGAGTCGGCGCTGCGCGAGGCGGTGGGGCGGCAGCTGCTGGTCGCGGGCGACGACGACACGTACTCCTTCCGGCACGCCCTGGCCCGCGAGGCCGTCTACGCGGATCTGCTGCCCGGGGAGCGGGCGCGGCTGCACGGCGCGTTCGCGCGGCTGCTCGCCGGGCGCGGGCACCCGGAAAGCGCGGCCGAGCGCGCCCACCACTACCGGGAGAGCCATGACCTGGCCGAGGCGCTGGCCGCCTCGCTGGAGGCCGCCGACCACGCGCAGCGGGTCGGTGCGCCGGCCGAGGAGCTGCGGCACCTGGAAGCCGCCCTCGACCTGTGGTCGGCGGTGGACCGCTCGGCGCGCCCCTCGGGCGCCGGCCGCGTCACGCTCACGCTGCGCGCCTCGGCCGCGGCGGCGCACGCCGGGGAACTGCACCGTGCGGTGGCCCTGACCCGCTCCGCGCTCGCCGACCTCGGCCAGGACGCCGACTTCGAGCTCGCCGCCCGGGTCCGCTACACCCTCGCCGGGAACCTGCTGAACGTCGACGACATGACGGCGGCCTTCAGCCACAGCAGCGAGGCGCTGGCCATGATCCCCGAGGAGCCCCCGTCGGCGACCTGGGTGTGGGCGGCGGCCACGCACGTCATGGCGGCGCGGCAGGTCGGCGAGACCGGTACCGCCGTGCGGGTGGCCCGGCGCGCCCTGGGCGCCGCGGAACGCCTGGGCCTCACCGACGCCGAGGCCGACCTGCTGATCTCGCTGGCCACCCTGGAGGACGGCGGCCGCCGCACCCCCCGGGGCCGCGAACGGCTGCTGCGGGGCCGGGAGCTGGCGCGGGCCGCGGACAACGCGCCCGTGGAGCTGCGCGCGCTGTTCAACCTCGCCATGGGCCACTTCGAGTCCGGCGACCTCGAGGGGTGCCTGCCCTGGCTGACCGAGGGCCTGGAGCGGGCGCGCCGCGCCGGGCTGCTGTCCTCGCCGTATCCGCAGGAGATGCGGTATCTGCGGCTGCTGGTGCTGTACACGCTGGGCCACTGGGACGAGTGCCTGCGGGCCGCGGCGGCCGACGCGGAGGTGCTGTCCGCGACCGCCGGGTACACCCTCGGGCCCGCGCTGTACGTGGCGCTCGCCCGGGGCGACTTCGGCGCCGCCGACCGGGCCCGTGCGCTGCTTCAGGGGCCGTTCGACTGGCTGGCGACGCTGGTGGCGGGCATCGTGCTGACCGACGCGGCGGCGCTGCGGGGCGACGCGGAGGACGCCGTCGGCCGGATGCGGTCCACGGTCAGGGCGCTCACCGACGACGTGGGCACCCGGCCCGACGTCACCGTCCGGCTCGCCGCGCTCGCGCTGTCCGCGGTCGCCGACACGGCGGTCGGGCTGCGGCAGGCCGGCGACGAGGCGGGGGCCCGCCGCTGGGCCGTCACGGCGGACGAGCTGGTGGAGCTGGCCCGTACCACGGCAGTCCACGGCGAGAACGGCACACCGCAGGGGCCGGAGGGGCAGGCGTGGCTGGCCCGTGCCGAGGCGGAGTGGACGCGGGCGGTGTCCGGGCCGGACGCGGCGGCCTGGGGCAAGGCGGTGGAGGCGTTCGACTTCGGCGACCTGTACGAGCGGGCCCGCTGCCGGCTGCGCTACGCCGAGGCCCTGCTCGTCGCCGAGCGCCGCGCGGAGGCCGCCGCCGAAGCCCGGGCGGTCCGGGAGATCGCCGACCGGCTCGGCGCGCGGCTCCTGCGCGAGCGGGTCGACGCCCTGGTCCGCCGCGGCCGCCTCGCGGACCCACCGGCCCCTTCCAGCCGCCAGGGCCTGCTGACCGCCCGCGAGCAGGAGGTGCTGCGGCTGCTCGCGCTCGGCCGCAGCAACCGGCAGATCGGCGAGGAGCTGTTCATCAGCGGCAAGACCGCGAGCGTCCACGTCTCCAACATCCTGGCCAAGCTGGGCGCGGCCAGCCGCACGGAAGCGGTGGCGATCGCCTACCGCGAGGGCCTGCTCACCCAGGAGCCGACGACCTCAAGCTGACCGCCCCGGCCGCGGAGCCGGGAAGGGCGCCGCGGGCGTCCCCGGTGGCGTGCCTGGCTTGCCGCGCGGCAGTCGACCGCCACCGCGGTGTCTCGGGTCGCGCGCCTGGCCTGGAGCGCGTACGCCCACTACCGCGTCCGTCCCCCGTCGCGCGCCCGGCCTGGAGCGCGTACCGCCGCGTTGCCACTGCGGGAAGCGGTCAGGCTGACGGCAGCGCCCGGGCGCTCACCCCGGCCCGGCCCCGCACACCGGGCAAGGCCCCGGCCCGCTGGGGAAAGCGGCCCGGGACCCGGTCAGCCGGGGAGTCCGGCCCCGCCCGGGCGAGGCATCCCGCCGGGCGGAGCCGGATGGACCGGGTCGCCTGCGGTGAGGGACCCGGTACACCCCTGCCGCGTTCCTCAGCGGCCCGCGGCCGGCGTGTTCGCGGCGGTGACGTTGACGGCCGCCCAGGAGCGGTTCACCGCCTTGTACTCCGTGCTGTCCGCCCCGTACAGGTCCTTGGCCGCCTTCAGGGTCGCGACGCGCGCGTCGTGGAAGTCGGTCGTGGAGACCATGTAGCGGGTCAGGGCCCGGTAGTAGACCGCCGTGGCCTTGGCGCGTCCGATGCCCTTGACCGCCCGGCCGTCGTAGGTCGGCGAGTCGTAGGTGACCGAGCCGATCTTCTTGCGGCCGCTGCCCTCGGCGAGCAGGTAGTACGCGTGCGAGGAGACGCCCGAGCCGGCGTGCACCTCCGCGTTGTACACGGCCGGGGACCAGTAGTCGATGGCGCCCTCCAGCCGGTCGAGGGAGGGCCGGTCCAGGCGGCGCAGGAACTTCTGGGCCAGGCCCAGCTTCTCGCCCACCAGGTAGTTGGGCGGGTTCTTCGGGTTGTTGGCGCTGAACTCGACGGCCGAGCCGAAGATGTCCGCGAGGGACTCGTTCAGCGACCCCGCCTCGCCATACTGGTTGCCGTCCGCGTCGACGTAGGTGGGCTCCAGACGGGCGGTGGCGTCGACGACACCGTGGGTCAGCTCGTGCCCGGTGACGTCGAGGACGACGAGGGGCTTTTTGAACATCGCCCCGTCACCGTCGCCGTAGAGCATGCAGTCGCAGGCCGGGTCCCAGAAGGCGTTGGCGACCTTCTTGCCGAAGTGGACCATGGCCCGGGCGCCCTTGCCGTTGTTCTCGATGCCCTTGCGGCCGAAGGTCTTCTTGTAGAAGTCCAGGGTCTTGGTGATGCCGTACTGGGCGTCGACGGCGGCGCTGGCGCGGTTGGAGACGGCGCCGTTGCCCCACTTGTTGGTGGTGGAGGTGAACTTCTTGCCTCGGGCGAAGTTCTCCAGTTCCTGGTTCTTCGCGTCCCGGGTCTCGGTGTTCCAGCGGCCCGGGTCCTTCAGCACGTAGCTGGTGCGGGCCGTGCGGGTGGTGGTCAGGGAGACCTTGCCGGCGAACAGGGAGTTGCCGGTGCCGGTGGCGGGTGACGGGTAGCGGACCGCGCCGGCGGCGGGAGTCGCGGTCAGCCCGCCGGCCTGCGGGGCGGTGCCGGTCGCGGGGTCCAGCTGTTCGCCGCGCTCGCGCAGGGTGTCGAGGAGCCCGGGCGACAGGAAGCCGTCGCTGTCGGGCGTGTTGCTGCGTACCGTGCCGGTGAGGGCGTCGACCACGACCGTCCGGGCGCCGCCGGCCCCGGCCGTGCCGCTGTCGCTCACGCGGACCCGGTAGGCCAGGACGGCGGACCCGCCGCGAGCGTCGACGACGAGTTCGGCGGTGCCCGCCGTGCCCTGGGCGACGGCGGCGGCCTTCCGCTCGGCCTGGCGGGGCGTCAGGCGGGCCCGGTCCGCTGTGGGCTCGACGGAGTGGCCGGCGGCGCGGGTGACGCCCGCGTACGCCAGCCGCTCGGTGAGGTGGACGACGAGGTCGCCGCCGAGCACCGGCATGCCCCGGTGGGCCCGGGTGAACCGGACGTGCCGCGCGCCCTCCGGGTCGATCATCACGTCCTGGACCCGCAGGTCGTCCGCGGGGGTGACGCCGGTCTGCGCGGCGTGGGCGAAGGCGGCGGCGCGGGCGGCGCCGACGACGGATCCGGCCGAGACCGTGGAGGTGTCGCGGCCGGTCCCCGTGGCCGGGTCCGCGACGGCCGTGCCCGCCAGGCCCGTGGCGGCCGTCGCCACCGCGACGGCGACCGCCAGGCTGCGTATGTGGGCTCTGCGCACTGCTGAGGGAGTCCTTCGTTCGCAGGCGGCCGGTGGCACCGACCGCCCTGGGACATGGCGCCGTCGGGCGCCACGGGGGCTGGTCGGGCCCCGGGGCAACCCTGACGGATCCGTCATGTACATGTAAAGCCGACATGCTCGTTTTCCGTGCCGCCGACGGCGATACCGTGCGCATCCGCACGCCCGGTGATCAGCCACTGGCCAACCGTGCGTCACGGAAGGAGAGGGGACGGGCGGCGAGCGGGTTGCTTCGGACAGGTGTGATCGATCTCGCACCGGAATGCGAACAGGACCGCAAGGACACCCGGACGGTCCGCCCGCGCGTGGCCCGGACTGCGCAGCCCCCGCGCACGCCCAGGAGCACGAGGACGGGGCTGGGCACGCACCGTCTTCCGGCGCGGATGCCCGGCGGGAACCGCCGCGCTGCGCCGCGCGTTGTCCGGACACCATCCCTCGGTCCGGTACGACGCGAGCAGCAGGGCGGCGCGATGAGCGAGTTGGTCCCCGGAGGCAATCTGCCCCTCCCGGGCGGCGTCCTGACCGTCCGGGTGCCCGGCCCCTTCGACGTCTGCGCGCTCGTCACGGACGACGGCGGCACGGTCCGGGACGACGCCGACTTCGTGTTCTACAACCAGCCCGACGCCCCGGGCGCCCGGCTGCGGGGCGACACCCTCACCGTCGATCCGCCGAGGCTGCGCGCCGGCGCCACCCGTATCACGGTGGCCGTCAGCCCCGCCGAGCCCGGGACGCCCCTCGGCAGCCTGCCCTCCCCCGTGCTCCAGGTCGCGGACGCCGGCGGCCGCACGGTCGCCCGGTTCGCCCCGCCGCGGCCACGCCAGGAGACCGTCCTGCTGCTCGCGGAGATCTACCGGCGTGACGGGGGCTGGAAGCTGCGTGCCCTGGGGCAGGGGTACGCCGAGGGACTGGCGGGTCTCGCGCGGGACTTCGGCGTGGACGTCGTGGACGAGGACCCCGCGCCCACGGCGTCGCCGTCCGGCCCCCCGCCGCCGACCCTCCCGGACCGGCCGCCCGGCCGGCTGACCCTCCGTCAGCCCTCCCCGGACGTCTCCCGTCCCTCCCCCGGTGCCGCGGCGCTGAGCACCGACGCGTTCCTGGACCTGGTCAACTCGGTTCGCCGGAGTGCCGGTTCGCCCCCGGTCACGCTCGACGCCCGGCTGGTCCGCGCTGCCCGGGAGCATGCGGCCGCCATGGCCGCCGCCGGCCGCCTCGGTGTCGAGAGCCGGGACGGCGTGCCGGTGTACCAGCGTGTCCTCGCCGCCGGATACCCGTATCTCACGGTCGGCGAGCACCTGGTCTTCGGCCCCCGCACGCCCGCCGAGTTCGTCGCGTACTGCCTGGGCGCCGACTCCTCCCGGCGCACCCTGCACGACCCGGTCTTCGTCCACGTCGGGCCGGCGTCCGCGGAGGGCTCCGGCGGCCGCTACTGGACGGCGCTGTGGGCCCGGCCGCTCACCCCGGACGGCCTGGCCGGCACGGCGGCCGAGGTCGTCGAGCTGACCAACCGGCAGCGCACGCGGGCCGGGCTGCGGCCGCTGGCGCCGGACGCGCGGCTGGCCGCGGCCGCCCAGGCGCACAGCGTGGACATGGTGGCCCGCGACTTCTACTCCCACACCTCGCCCGACGGGCGCCGCCCCCGGGACCGGGCCGCCGCCGCGGGCTCCGCCCACCGGGCGGTCGGCGAGAACATCGCCTGCGGGCAGCGCTCCCCCGCCGACGTGGTGGAGGGCTGGATGAACAGCCCGGGCCACCGGGCCAACATCCTCAAGGCGGAGTTCACCCACATCGGCGTCGGCTTCGCCGGAGGCGGCCGGGCGGGCACGTACTGGACGCAGGTGTTCGGCGGCTGACAGCGGACACGTCCGGATCTCAATCCGTGCGTGATCCAGACGGAGGGACGCCTTCCGGGTGAGGATGCCGGTATGAAGGGTGATCTCTTTTCCAGTGAGCACATGGTGCAGCCCGCCACCGCGCCGGGCATGACCGTCGAGAACGCCAAGTGCGTCCGGTACGCGGTGAACGGCGAGATGCTGGCCCGGCAGGGCGCGATGATCGCCTACCGGGGCAACCTCCAGTTCGAGCGCAAGGGCCAGGGGGTCGGGGGCATGCTCAAGCGCGCGGTCACCGGGGAGGGACTGCCGCTGATGGCGGTGCGCGGACAGGGCGAGGCCTGGTTCGCGCACGAGGCGCAGAACGTCTTCGTCGTCGACGTCGACCCCGGTGACGAGTTCACCGTCAACGGCCGCAATGTGCTGTGCTTCGACGCCTCCCTGTCGTACCGCATCGCGACCGTGAAGGGGGCGGGCATCGCCGGCGGCGGCCTGTTCAACAGCGTCTTCTCGGGGCACGGCCGACTCGGGCTGGTCTGCGAGGGCAACCCGCTGGTCATCCCCGTCTCGCCGGAGTACCCGGTGTACGTCGACACCGACGCGGTGGTCGGCTGGACCGCGGGCCTCGCGACCTCGCTGCACCGCTCGCAGTCCCTCGGCTCGATGCTGCGCGGCGGCTCCGGCGAGGCGGTGCAGCTGATGCTCCAGGGCCAGGGGTACGTCGTCGTACGGCCCAGCGAGGTGACCCCGCAGAAAGCCCAGCAGCACTGAGGGCGAATTCCGGCGGGGGGCCGCGCAGTTCGCCGGTTCGCCGCCGTCTCTTTACCCGCGGTTACCGGCAGGTGGGCGGCGAGACAGGGGTGTGCGAGGAGGGCGCGCAGCCGAATTCGGTACGGCAGCACGCGGGCCACCGGCCGAGGTGAGGGCCGGTCCCGGCCCGCAACGGCGTTTTCCTCTCGCACACACACGCGCTTTTCTTGAACGAAAGACAAGAAATAGCGGAGTTCCGCGCCCAATTGAACGGACCCCGTCCCTCCTCTCGTACCCCTGGGAAAGGTGAGAGCCGTAAGTGCAGCGAGGGATGGCCATGGGCAGGGCGCACGTCTCCACACACCAGTTGGTCGCCGGACGGTACCGGCTGCTCGAGATCATCCATCGCGAGACCAACCGCATCTGCTGGTACGCGGAGGACACCGGGGCGGGCGAGACCTCCCGGCCCTGCCTGGTCACGCAGATCGGTCTGCCGCGCGACCCGCTGGAGCACGAGCGCCGGGCCGCCGTACGCGTCATCCGCACCTCCGAGACGATGGCCGCGCTGCGCCCCGGGCGGATCGCCACGGTGATCGACGCGGTCGAGGAGGCCGGTGTCCTGTGGACCGTGACCGAGTGGATCGACGGCACACCGCTCGGGGAACTCCTCACCGAGCAGGGCACGTTCCCGTACGCGCGGGCCGCGCGCATCGGGCTGGAGGTGCTCGAGGTGCTGGAGGCCGCGCACGCCGAGGGCATCACGCACGGAGAGCTCAGCCCCGGCCAGGTGTTCGTGCAGGAGGGCGGTTCCGTCGTCGTCACGGGCTACGGGCTCGCCGGAGCGACCCTGGCGCCCCGGCTCACGGCACCGTCGTACGCCTCGCCGGAGCAGGCCCGCAACGAGCGGGTCGGGCCGGCCGCCGACCTGTGGGCGCTGGGCGCGATCCTCTACACGATGACCGAGGGGCGCCCGCCCTTCCGCGACCGGGGCCGGCCGGAGACCACGCTGAAGGGGGTGGACCGGCTGCCGCTGCGCGCGCCGCTGCGGACCGGGCCGCTGACCCAGGCCGTGCAGGGGCTGCTGCGCAAGGACTCCCGGGAGCGGCTGACCCGTGCGGCGGCCCGCGAGGCCCTGACCCGCGCGCTGAGCGAGGAGCCCGAGGCGGTACTCGGTGCGGCGGGGCCGGGTCCCCGGCTGCGCGGCACCGGCGCGGTGCGCCTGGCGCGCCGGGAGTGGAGCCGGCGGACGGTGGTGGCCGGGACCGCGCTGGCCGTCGTCACGGTCGCGGTCGCCGTGCTCGTCACGACCCAGGGGCTGCCCGGCACCGGCACCTCCGCCTCCGACGCGCCGTCCCGGCCGCCGGTGTCCACCGCCGAGCCCGGTACGGGCACCGGCGCCGGCACGGACGGCGGCACGGCCGGCGCGACGCGGTCCGGTACCGCCCGGCCCTCCCAGCAGCCCACCCCCACGCGGTCCCCCTCGGCCTCGCCGGCCCCCTCCTCCCCCGCCCCGTCCTCCGCCCGGTCCGCCCCGGCCGTCGCCCTGCCGCCCGGTTATCACCGCTACACCGCGCCGGAGGGCTTCTCCCTCGCCCTGCCCCGGGGCTGGAAACGGCTCGACACCGCGCGCCAGGGCGACCTGGCGTACCGCGTGATCTTCGGTGCCGAGGGCGACCACCGCACGCTCGCCGTCACCTACAGCACGCGCGTCGGCCCGGACCCCGTGGCCGTCTGGCGCGACGATGTCGAACCGCGCCTGGAGCGGACCGAGGGGTACCGGCGGATCGGCGACATCCGGGCGACGACGTACCAGGGGCGCAAGGCCGCCGACATGGAGTGGTACGCGCACGTCGACGGCGCCCGCGTGCGCACCTTCGGCCGCGGCTTCCTGCTGGGCGGCGGGCGCGGGTTCTCGCTGCGCTGGACGACCCCGGCCGCCGACTGGGAGGACGCGGCGAACCGGGAGGCGCTGCGGACCTTCCTGCGCACCTTCCGCCCGGCCTCCGGCTGAGCCCCGTTTTCGGTGCCCCGGCCCGGGGACTCGGCCGACATGGTGCGAATCGGATACACGATGATGACCGAGCAGGCCGGCCCCCGAGAGCTCGTGGACCACGTGGTGCGGGCCGAGGAGGCGGGCTTCGACTTCTCGGTGACCTCCGACCACTACTTCCCGTGGCTGCGCTCGCAGGGTCACTCGCCCTACGCCTGGAGCGTGCTGGGCGCGGCCGCGCAGGCCACCTCGCGCATTCCGCTGATGACGTACGTGACGTGTCCGTCGTTCCGCTACCACCCGGCGGTGATCGCGCAGAAGGCGGCGACGATGCAGTTGCTGTCCGAGGGCCGCTTCCGGCTGGGCCTGGGCTCGGGCGAGAACCTCAACGAGCACGTGGTGGGCGGCGGCTGGCCGTCCGTGGACGTGCGGCACGAGATGCTCGAGGAGGCGGTGGAGATCATCCGCGCCCTGTTCCAGGGCGGCCATGTCAACCACCGCGGCACCCACTTCGACGTGGAGTCGGCCCGGCTGTGGGACCTGCCGCAGGAGGCGCCGCCGATCGGCATCGCCGTCTCCGGGGAGAAGTCCTGCGCGCTCGCGGGCCGGCTCGGCGACCTGGTGATCGCCACGGAGCCCAAGGCCGGTCTGCTCGAGGCGTTCGACCGGCACGGCGGCGCGGGCAAGCCGCGGGTGGGTCAGCTGCCGGTGTGCTACGACCCCGACCGGGACACCGCCGTCAAGCGCGCCCACTCCCAGTTCCGCTGGTTCGGCAGCGGCTGGAAGGTCAACTCCGAGCTGCCGCATCCGGACTCCTTCGAGGCGGCGACCCAGTTCGTCACGCCCGACGACGTCGCCGAGGCCATCCCGTGCGGCGACGACCCGGAGGCCTTCGTCGATGCGGTCCGCCCGTACGCCGAGGCCGGGTTCACGGAGATCGCCCTCGTCCAGATCGGCGGCGAGTCCCAGCCGGCGTACCTGGACTGGTCGGAGAAGACCTTGCTCCCGGCCCTGCGGGACGCCTTCGGCTCTCCTGCGAGCTGAATCACCCGGGTGGCTGAGCATGAGCGGCGTTTCGGGGGTACTAGACGGCGATACCTCAGTTCCCCCCGGAGGCCTTCTCGTGAACTCCTTCGTGCACAAGACCATGGTCGTGCAGCTCCAGTCGGGCGTCACGGACCGCTTTCCCGTACTGGCCCACCTCAGCTACGACGCGGCGGACCCGTTCGCCGTCACCGTCGTCTTCAGCCATGACGGCCGGGTCCTCGCCCGGTGGCAGCTGGACCGGGAGATGCTCGCGCACGGGCTGACGCGTCCGGTCGGCATCGGGGACGTGCGGCTGCGCCCCGAGTCGCGGGGCATGTGGCAGGAACTGCGCATGGAGCTGCTGGGCGACGCCCGTCCCGACGGGGGCCGCCACCACGCCGTGGTGTACGCGTGGACCGCGACGATCGCGGCCTTCCTGCGGGAGACCTACGAGGTGGTCGCGCCGGGACGGGAGGAGGTCCGGGTGGACGAGTTCCTGGCGGATGTCATCGCCGGGAGCTGAGCCAGGGGCGAGCCGGGCAGCCGCACACAGCTGAGCACCCTTGCTCGGTCTCGGCAGCCTACCCGGCTGAGTAGCCGTACTCATGCGGACGTTGCGTCCGCGCCGCGACGATGGGGCTCCGCCGAGAGGAGCCCGCCATGTCCGCCGCGTCCAGCCCGCCCACGTCCACCCCGCCCGCCTCCGCCACCTCGCGTTCCGTGCCACGCCGTCCGCTGCCCGTGCTGCTCGCCGGGGCGGTGGTCGGGGTGCTGGCCCTGTCGGCCTGGGGCCCGCACGACCGCCTGACCTGGTTCCTGGAGACGGTGTGGGTGATCGCCGGTCTGCCGCTCGTCGTGCTGGCCTGGCGGCGTTTTCCGCTGACGGACCTGCTGTGCTGCCTGCTGGCCGCCCACGCCGTGGTGCTGATGGTGGGCGGCCACTACACGTACGCCGAAGTACCGCTGGGCGACTGGGTGCGCGACACCTTCGGCCTCGACCGCAACCCCTACGACCGGTTCGGGCACCTCATGCAGGGCTTCGTCCCGGCCGTCCTGGTGCGCGAGCTGCTGGTGCGCACCTCCCCGCTGCGCGGCAGTCGCTGGATGGCGCCGCTGACGGTCTGCGCCTGCCTGGCCTTCAGCGCGGTGTTCGAGATGCTCGAGTGGGCGGCGGCCGTGGCCGGCGGGCACGCGGCGGACGCCTTCCTGGCCACCCAGGGCGATGTCTGGGACACCCAGTGGGACATGTTCTGCGCGCTGACCGGCGCCACCGCCGCCCTGCTGCTGCTCGGCCGGGCGCACGACCGGCAGCTCGCCGCGCTCACGGATCACCGCATCGTGTGACGGCGGCGCAGCCACAGCGGGAACACGAACCAGCACAGCATGTACCAGGCGACCACGGCCGCCACCAGCCACGGCACATAGCCGTCGTGCGTCGCCACCCGCAGGATCAGCAGCAGCGAGGCCGTGGTGGTGGCGAGCAGCAGCACCAGCCCGAGCAGGGTGAGCCGGGACGCCCACCGCACGGCCTGCGGTTTCACGCGCCGCCCGGAGACCAGGCGGTGCAGCGACACCGGCGCTATCAGCGCGCCGGTCGCGGAGGCGCCCAGGACCACCGTCACGATGTAGATGACCTGGTCCGTGTCGGTCAGGTCGGCGTACTTCGGGGTGAACACCACGGTCAGCAGGAAACCGAACAGGATCTGCACGCCCATCTGGGCCACCCGGACCTCCTGGATGAGCTCCTGCCACATCCGGTCGGCCCGCTCCTCCTCGGTCTCGTTGCGCCCCCTGCGTCTGGTCTCGCCCGCCGCTGTGTCCGACACCGTGCCCTCCCTCTCCGGCAATCCGACGTCCCGCTTCCTTGTCCCCTGCGGGTTCCCCGTCCGCGGCCGTCCTCTCCCCGCCGGTCCGGTTTGAGCGATCGGCGGCCGGTTACACGGACCCCGTCCTACCGAAGCCGACAGGAGGTCGTGGACGGATGTCCGGTACGCAGCTCACCGTGACGCTCAGCGGCGGAGGGGTCGACGACGCACGCGCGGTCGTACGGGCCCTGGAGGGGGCGTTCGGGGCACCGGACGAGTTCCCCGCCGACGAGAACGCGACGGTTCACACGGCGACCTTCCGCGCCGCCGGCCCGGACGGCCCGGCCCCGGAGGGCGCCGCCGCCCTGTCGGCGCCGGTCACCGTCACCGTGCAGGGCAGTCCGGAGGCCGTGCGGCGGGCCGGCGACACGCTCAGCCGCGCCTTCACGGCTCGGCCTCAGGGCACCGCCTCCGGCGACCAGGAGCAGGAGAGGCAGCTGCTGCTGGAGCCGTAGGGATGTCGCAGGGGTGCGCGAGCTGCCGGGGGCGGGCCTGCTACCAGCGGGATTCCACCTGATCGCGGATCCGGCGGTCGTACAGGTCGCGGATCGCGGCGAGGGTGTCGCCGGAGAGTTCCGGCAGCCGGGCGGCGGCCGCGTTGGCGCGTGCCTGCTCCGGTGAGCGGGCCCCGGGGATCACGGTGGTGACGCCGGGCTGCTGGATGATCCAGCGCAGCGCCAGCTGGGCCGGGGTGTACCCCTCGGGGGCGAGGGCCGCGAACTCGGCGGCGGCCTCGACGCCGGTGGCGTAGTCGACGCCGGAGAAGGTCTCGCCCACGTCGAAGGACTCGCCGTGCCGGTTGTAGGTGCGGTGGTCGTTCTCGGGGAAGACGGTGTCCTTGGTGTACTTGCCGGACAGCAGGCCGGAGGCGAGCGGGACGCGGGCGATGATGCCGACGCCGGCCTCCCGGGCGGCCGGCAGGACCTCGCGCAGCGGCTTCATGCGGAACGGGTTGAGGATGATCTGCACGCTCGCCACGCCCGGCCGGGCGATCGCGGCCAGCGCCTCGGCGCAGGTCTCCACGCTGACGCCGTACGCCGCGATGCGCTCCTCCTCGACCAGGGTGTCCAGGGCGTCGAACACCTCGTCGCGGGAGTACACGGGCGTCGGCGGGCAGTGCAGCTGCACCAGGTCGACGCGGTCGACGCCGAGATTGCGCCGTGAGCGGTCGTTCCAGGCGCGGAAGTTGTCCAGGACGTAGTTCCCGGGGATCTGCTCGACCCGGCGGCCCATCTTGGTCGCGACCAGCACGTGCAGGTCGGGCCTGCCGGCGAGGAACGCGGCGATGGTCTGCTCGCTGCGTCCGTCGCCGTACACGTCGGCGGTGTCGAAGAAGGTCACCCCCGACTCGGCCGCCGCCTCCAGCACCGCCAGGGCCTGCTTGTCGTCGACGTCCCCCCAGTCGGCCCCCAGCTGCCACGTACCGAGACCGATCACGGATGCGTGCTGGCCCGACCTGTCGAAAGTGCGCTCGTCCATGGCGCCAGTCTGTCACTCGCCGCCGACGGGGGCGGGACCGGCCACCACCCCGACTTTCACCCACACGAGTGAATCGTTTCTGCGGCAGAGCGACGCCCGCCGACCGGCACCTACCGTGAGCGCGTGACTGATCGTTTAGCGAGCAACTACTGCACAGAGGAACCTTCCTGGACCCGGCGCGGCTTTCTGCGCACCGCGGCCGCTCTCGCCGTGGTGCCGGGCCTCCCGGCGGACCCGGCGGTGGCCGCCGCCGAGCTGCCGGACTTCCCGGCGGACGTCGCCCTGTACCGCTCGGCGTACCGCAACTGGGTCGGGGAGATCACCGCCGACGGTCTGTGGGCCTGCGCTCCGGACGGCCCGGACGAGGTGGTGGCCGTCGTCGACTGGGCCTGGCGGCACGGCTGGCGCGTGCGCGCCCGGGGCGCCTCGCACGGCTGGTCCCCGCTGACGGTCACCGAGGGGACCCCGCCCGACGCGCCGGTCCTGCTCGTCGACACCGCCGTGCACCTCACCGGACTGAGCCTGCCGGCCCCGGACAGGGTGCGGGCCGGCACCGGCGTCACGATGGAGGCGCTGCTCACCTTCCTGGAGGAGCACGGCCTGGGCGTCACGGCCACGCCCGCGCCCGGCGACCTCACCCTGGGCGGCGCCCTGGCCGTCGACGCGCACGGCACCGCCGTCCCGGCCCGGGGCGAGTCGCGGCTGCCCGGGCACACCTACGGCTCGCTGAGCAATCTGGTGCTCTCCTTGACGGCGGTGGTGTGGGACGCCGAGCGCGGCGCCTACGCGCTGCGCACCTTCCGCCGCGACGAGGCGGACGGGGCCGCGCTGCTGACCCACCTCGGGCGGTCCCTGGTGACCGAGGTGGTGCTGCGGGTGGGCGCGAACACGAACCTGCGCTGTGTCAGCCGTACGGACATCCCGGCCGGGGAGCTGTTCGCGGCGCCCGGCTCGGGCGGACGCACCTTCGCGCACTTCCTGGACGAGGCCGGGCGGGCCGAGGCGATCTGGTTCGCCTTCACCGAGCACCCGTGGCTGAAGGTGTGGAGCGTCGCCCCCACCCGGCCGCCGGCCTCCCGGGAGGTGACGCGCCCGTACAACTACCCGTTCTCCGACACCGTGCCCCGCACGGTCGCCGACCTGGCGGGACGGATGACCTCCGAGGCGGCCTGGTACCTGGCACCGGCGCTCGGCACCGCGCAGTACGACGCCGCCGCGCTGGGACTGGTGGCGACACGCTCCGCCGACCTGTGGGGGCCGTCCAAGAACACGCTGCTGTATCTGAAGCCGACCACGCTGCGGGTGCACGCCAACGGCTACGCGGTGCTGACCGGCCGGGCCCAGGTGCAGCGGGTGGTCGCCGAGTTCGCCGCCTTCTACCAGGAGCGGCTCACCGCCTGTTCCGCGCAGGGCCGCTTCCCCGTCAACGGCTCGGTGGAGATCCGCGCCACCGGCCTGGACGACCCGGCCGACACCGGTCTGCCCGGCGCCCGTCCCCCGCTGCTGTCCGCGCTACGGCCGCGCGAGGACCGGCCCGAGTGGGACACGGCCGTGTGGCTGGACGTGCTGACGCTGCCGGGCACCCCGCACGCGGAGGCCTTCCTGCGCGAGATCGAGCGGTTCCTGCTGCGCACCTTCGACGGCTCGTACGCGCTGACCCGGGTCGAGTGGTCCAAGGGCTGGGCGTACACGGACGCGTCGGTGTGGAGCGACGAGGAGGTGATGGGGTCGGTGGTGCCCGGCCGGGTGGGCACCACCGCGTGGACCGAGGCCTCGGCCGTGCTGGACCGGCTCGATCCGCACGGGGTGTTCGGCAACGTCTTCCTGGACCGGCTGTTCGCCGCGCCCAGCACGTGACGTTCCGGCCACGGGCCGGGCCTCGGGGGTCTCATGATCGCGTCATCCTTCTGGTGTGAGGCGGGCCACTCGGGGCGTGCCGGGCGGGCAAAGATCACCGGGGACAGCGCTTGCGCCGGAAGGAATTGCCCGTTCCGTGTCACCGCGAGCACCCTCCAGGCAAGATCATCTTTGTTCAACCTTGCAGGACATAAGGGGAATTGCCCGGATCCGGGCCAACCGGCCGGAGGGGATTTCCGGACTGCCCGGCCGGGCCGGTAGGCATGCGGAGTCACCAGCCGCAATCGCCCAGGGGGTCCCCTTATGCCCGAACTCAGCCGTCGCCGCGCGCTCACCGCCGCGGCCGCCGTCGCGGTCACCGCCCACAGCCTCGCGGTTCCCGCCGCGTCCGCCGACAGCGGTCACGACCACGGATCCCTGCCGTCCTTCGACGAGGTCTACAAGGGCCGCCGGATACAGGGGCGGCCCGTCGCCGGCGGCGGTCACCACCGGCACGGCCCTGGCTACGCCGTGTTCGTCGACGGGGTGGAACTGCATGTGATGCGCAACGCCGACGGCACCTGGATCAGTGTCGTCAGCCACTACGACCCGGTGCCCACCCCGCGTGCCGCCGCCCGGGCCGCGGTGGACGAGCTCCGGGGCGCGCCGCTGCTGCCGTTCCCCGCCAACTGACCGCCCCGCACGGACCTTTGGAGTACCCGCAGATGACCGTCCGCAAGAACCAGGCCCGCCTGACCGCCGACGAGAAGCGGCGATTCGTCGCCGCGGTCCTGGAGCTGAAGCGCAGCGGCCGCTACGACACGTTCGTCACCACGCACAACGCCTTCATCGTCGCCGACACCGACAACGGCGAGCGCACGGGCCACCGTTCCCCGTCGTTCCTGCCCTGGCACCGCAGATTCCTGCTCGACTTCGAGCGGGCCCTGCAGGAGGTGGACGCCTCGGTGGCGCTGCCGTACTGGGACTGGAGCACGGACCGTTCGGTGCGCTCCTCGCTGTGGGCTCCGGACTTCCTCGGCGGCACCGGCCGCAGCCGGGACGGGCAGGTGACGGACGGGCCGTTCGCCGCCTCGACCGGGAACTGGCCGATCAACGTCCGGGTCGACGGCCGTACGTTCCTGCGCCGCTCGCTGGGCGGCGGGGGCCGTCCGCTGCCGACGCCGGCCGAGGTCGAGTCGGTGCTGTCGATGTCCACGTACGACATGGCGCCCTGGAACAGCGCCTCGGACGGCTTCCGCAACCACCTGGAGGGCTGGCGCGGTGTCAACCTGCACAACCGCGTGCACGTGTGGGTCGGCGGGCAGATGGCCACCGGGGTCTCCCCCAACGACCCGGTGTTCTGGCTGCACCACGCCTACATCGACAAGCTGTGGGCCGAGTGGCAGCGCCGGCACCCCGGCTCCGGCTATCTGCCGGCGGCCGGTACGCCGGACGTGGTGGACCTGAACGAGACGATGAAGCCGTGGAACGACGTGCGCCCGGCCGACCTGCTGGACCACACGTCCTTCTACACCTTCGACGCCTGATCCCGCCGGGCGGCGCTCAGGCGTCGCCGGCCGCGGTGCGGCACTCCGGGTGGCCCCAGCCCGTCGCGTTCTTCGCGATGGACTCACCGGCCGCGTAGGAGCGGCCGCACTGGCAGCGGCCCGGGAACTTCGCCTTGATGGTGCGGGACGAGCCGGTCTTGGCACCGCGCGGGGAACCGCCGCGCGACCGGGCGCGCGGGGCCTTGGCCGGGGCGTCCGGCGCGGGCGGCGGCTCCGGGGAACCGAGGGCGCTGCCCGCGGGCTCCTGGACGGTGGCGGCCTGGCTGGCGGCGCGGTCGGCGAAGTCGTTGAGCCGGTCGCCGTCGACCTGGTGGGCGGGCACGTAGCGGAACTCGACGGTGCGGCCGGCGAGCAGTTCGTCGATGCGCACCACCAGCTCCTGGTTGGCGACCGGCTTGCCGGCGGCCGTCTTCCAGCCGTTGCGCTTCCAGCCGGGCAGCCAGGTGGTGACGGCCTTCATGGCGTACTGCGAGTCCATGCGGATCTCGAGCGGCACGGCGGGGTCGGTCGCCGACAGCAGGCGCTCCAGCGCGGTGAGTTCGGCGACGTTGTTGGTGGCCTTCCCCAGCGGCCCGGCCTCCCACCGGGACGGGACCTCCGTCTCGTCGGCGACGACCCAGGCCCAGCCCGCCGGCCCGGGGTTGCCCTTCGAAGCCCCGTCGCACGCGGCCACAACACGTTCACGCATGGACACGATCATGCCATGGCCGGCGGGCGGCTCAGGAGACGTCCGTCATCTGCGGCGTCTCGCCCTCGGTCCTCGTGGTGTCGATCACCGAGAAGTTGGCGCCCTGCGGGTCGGTGAGTGCCGCGAACCTCCCGTACGGGGTGTCCATCGGCCCGAACTGGAGCGTCGCCCCGAGCTTGGTGGCCTTCGAGACGGCCTCGTCGCAGTCGGCGACACCGAAGTAGACGTTGATGTACGGGCCCACCTCGGGCGGGAAGTCCTCGTTCATCGTCATCCGGCCCAGCGCGGGACGCTCACCGAGGGTGTAGACCCGGAAGTCCATGGAGTCGTCCTGCATCTGCTGGGCGCGGTAGCCGAAGACGGCGGGGAAGAACGTGTCGGACCTGTCCGGTTCGCGGGTGAAGACCTCGGCCCAGCAGAAGCCGCCCGGTTCGCCCATCTCCGTCGCGAAGCCCTCGTGGGTGCCGGCCTGCCACACGCCGAAGGTCACACCGCTCGGGTCGCGGGCCAGGCACATGGTGCCGAAGTCGGCGACCCGCATCGGCTCCATCACCACCTCGCCGCCGTGCTCGCGGATGCGTTCCGCGGTGGCGGCGGCGTCCTCGGCCGCGAGGTACAGGCACCACTCCGGCCGGACCTCCTGGCCTTCCTGGCCGGGCATGGGCGGGACGACGGCGGCGGCCGCCTTGCCGTCCCGGTAGGCCTGGGTGTAGTTGCCGTACTCCGCCGACGCCTCGCCGAAGGTCCAGCCGAGGATCTCGCCGTAGAAGCGCTTGGCCCCCTCGACGTCGGTGAACATCGCGTCGGCCCAGCAAGGGGCTCCCTCAGGTCGGACGGCCATGGCTGCGGCCTCCTCCGGATCGGGTGGATGGTCCGGTTCCTCACGCTAGTCATCCGGGCGCCCGCCCGCGCGCCGAGTGGTGCGTCCCGTCGCAGACTGGTGCGGGAAGGGCGGGGCGGGATCGTCGTCCGGGATCGTCGTCGGGACGGGGAGCGCCATGGTGGACGCAACGATGCGGGCGTGGTCGGTGGTGCGTCCCGGGCCGGTCGCGGCCGGGTCCCTGCGGTGGGGGCAGAAGCCCGTGCCGGTGCCCGGGGACGACGAGGTGCTGGTGCGGGTGCGGGCCTGCGGGGTGTGCCGCACGGACCTGCACATCACCGAGGGAGACCTGCCCGTGCACCGGGCGGGGGTGACGCCCGGGCACGAGGTCGTGGGTGTGGTGGCGGGGGCCGGGGCGGCGGTGCGGGGCCTGGCCGCCGGTGACCGGGTGGGGGTGGCCTGGCTGCGGCGCACCGACGGCGGCTGCCGGTACTGCGCGCGGGGCGCGGAGAACCTGTGCCCGGCCTCGCAGTACACCGGGTGGGACGCCGACGGCGGGTACGCCGAGTACACCACCGTGCCGGCGGCGTTCGCCCACCGGCTCCCGGGCGGGGTGGACGACGTGGCGCTCGCGCCGCTGCTGTGCGCGGGCATCATCGGCTACCGGGCCCTGCGTCGTTCGGCGCTGCCACCGGGCGGACGGCTCGGGCTGTACGGGTTCGGGGGCAGCGCCCACCTGTGCGCCCAGGTCGTGCTGGCCGAGGGGGCGAGGGTGCATGTGATGACGCGGGGTGCGGCGGCGCGGCGGCTGGCGCTGGACCTCGGGGCGGCCTCCGCGCAGGACGCGTACGCCGTGCCGCCGGAGCCGCTGGACAGCGCGATCCTGTTCGCCCCGGTCGGCGAGCTGGTCCCGGTCGCGCTGCGCGCCCTCGACCGGGGCGGCACCCTGGCGGTCGCGGGCATCCACCTCAGCGACACTCCGCCGCTGCGCTACGAGAGCGAGCTGTTCTATGAGAAGCGGCTGCTCAGCGTCACCTCCAGCACCCGCGCGGACGGCCGGGCGTTCCTCGCCCTGGCCGCCCGGCACGGCGTCCGCGCCACCACCCACACCTACCCGCTCTCCCGGGCCGCCCAGGCCTTGGCCGACCTGGAGGCGGGGCGGTTCGACGGGGCGGCCGTCCTGGTGAACGACGTGTCCTGAGCCGTCGGGTGAGAAGAACGTGACGACCGTCCGGCGGCCGGCGCGCTGACGCCCGGGGCAGGACGGGGCCCTGCCCTGGACGGGGGGTCACTCGCCCGCGTACGCCTTCTCGAGGGCGGCGAGGTCGAGCTTGCTCATCGACAGCATCGCCTTCATGGCGCGGGCGGCCTTGTCCTGGTCGGGGTCGCCGATCATGTCGGTGAGCCGCTTCGGGACGACCTGCCAGGACACGCCGTACCGGTCCTTGAGCCAGCCGCAGGGGCCGGGTTCGCCGCCGCCCTCGGTGAGCTTGGCCCAGTAGTAGTCGACCTCCTCCTGGTCCTCGCACTCGACGGTGAAGGAAATCGCCTCGGTGAACCGGAACTGCGGTCCGCCGTTCAGCGCGACGAACCGCTGGCCGTTGGCCACGAAGTCGACGGTGACGACGGAACCGACGGGGCCGGGGCCCGCCTCGGTGTAGCGCAGGGTCCGTCCGACGCTGGAGTTCTTGAAGACGGAGACGTAGAAGTGCGCGGCTTCCTCGGCCTGGCCGTCGAACCAGAGGCACGTGGTGAATCCGTCGGTGGTCATGAGGTCCTCCTGTGCAGCGGGTGGCACGGTCATCTGTATCGACCGGCGGGCGCCGGGAAACTCATCGGCGGGCGGCGGGGTGATCCGCCGGTCGTGCGGTTCCCGGCCGCGGCCGGGCCGCCGGATTGCCAGGCGGCGGCTCCGTTGGTCGGTTCGACGCGCAGGGACGACGTACGGCCGTTGTCCGCCAGGTGCCCGAGGAGGTGCGGGCCGCGCTCTGCCGGTGGCGAATCTGCCGCGGGCAGAGGGAGGGCGTGCGGGCGGGGTGCGGGGCCGACAGTGGAGTGGACGGCATCCGCGCCACGACGAGGAGAACCGATGGCTCCACTCACCACGCTGTCCGCCCCCCGTGCCGAGGAGGGCGACACCCCCGCGACACGGTTCGACGACCAGCTGGCGGCCCAGCTGCTCGCCCAGCGGATCGTGCTGCTGGGCACCCAGGTCGACGAGGTCTCCGCGAACCGGGTCTGCGCCCAGCTGCTGATCCTGTCCGCGGAGGACCCGCGCACCGACATCAGCCTGGTCATCAACTCCCCCGGCGGGTCCGTGCACGCGGGCCTGGCCATCTACGACACGATGCGGCTGATCCCCAACGACGTGGCCACGCTCGCCATGGGCTTCGCGGCCAGCATGGGCCAGTTCCTGCTCAGCGTGGGCACACGCGGCAAGCGCTACGCCCTGCCGAACGCGCGCATCATGATGCACCAGCCGTCGGCGGGCATCGGCGGCACCACCGCCGACATCGAGATCCAGGCGGAGAACCTGGAGTTCACCAAGCGGACCATCGAGCGGATCACCGCCGAGCACACCGGCCAGAGCCCGGAGACCATCTCCCGGGACGGCGACCGGGACCGCTGGTTCACGGCCGAGGAGGCCAGGGAGTACGGCATGGTGGACCGGATCGTGGAGTCGCTGGCCGACATCCGCCCGGCCGCCACACGGCGCAGGATGGGGCTTCAGTGATGGGCAGCTACACGATTCCGAGCGTCATCGAGCGCACCGCGCAGGGCGAGCGGTCCTTCGACGTGTTCAGCCGGCTGCTGAACGAGCGGATCATCTTCCTGGGCACCGAGATCGACGACGGTGTCGCCAACGTCGTCATCGCCCAGCTGCTCCACCTGGAGTCCGCGGCGCCGGAGAGCGAGATCTGGGTCTACATCAACTCCCCCGGCGGCTCGTTCACTTCGCTGATGGCGATCTACGACACCATGTCGTACGTGAAGGCGCCCATCTCGACGTGCTGTGTCGGGCAGGCGGCCGCCACGGCGGCCGTGCTGCTGGCCGGCGGGGACCCCGGGCGGCGCTTCGTGCTGGAGCACGCGCGCGTGCTGCTCGGGCAGCCCGCCACCGGCGGGGCCCGCGGCACCGTCTCCGACCTGGCGCTGCAGGCCAAGGAGATGGTGCGGATCCGCTCCCAGGTCGAGGAGGTGCTGGCCCGTCACACCGGGCACGACGTGGCGACCCTGCGCGCCGACATGGACCGCGACAAGGTGTTCACCGCGCAGGAGGCGGTGGCCTACGGTCTGGCCGACGAGGTGCTCAGCCGGCGCCTCGTGCGGACCTGAGGCGCCGGGCCGCGCACGGCCGTCTCAGGCGGCCAGGCAGAGTCCGCCGTGCGAGGGGGGCGCGGCGGCCCTGCGCCGCGCCGGGGCGCCGTGCCGCGCGGTGACGCGGAGCAGCTCGCCCTGCGCCCGCGCCAGCAGGTCGGCGAGGCTCAGGCCGAGGGCGTGGGCCGCGGCCGCGAGGACCTCCGAGGAGGCCTCCTTGCGGCCGCGCTCCACCTCCGACAGATACGGCATGGAGATGCGGGCGGTGTCCGCGACGTCCTTCAGGGTGCGTTCCTGGGCCTGGCGTTCGCGGCGCAGCACCTCACCGACCAGGTCCCGCCACAGGGGTTCCCTCGCAGGGGACCCGGCGGGTCCGGGGCGGCGGGGCGCGGTGGTGGCGGAGCCCGGCGGTGCGGCGGCGGGCCGTGGGGCGGGAACGCCCCGCCCGCGCGGAGGGAGTTCGGGGGGCTGCGGGCGCAGCGGGATGACGCGGGCTTCGTCCGGCGCTTGGCCGCGGGCCTTGTTCGGCGCTTGGTTGCTCACCCGTTCAGCGTAGGAGCGGGCGGCGGCGGGGGAAGGCAGCGGCGTTCCGCTCTGGGTGAATCCCGCCGCCGGTCGGTGGACCCCCGAAACTCCCGCAGGGGGTGTCGGCACGGTTTTCTCACGACTCGGTCACACTGGAGGCATGCTCGGCCACGTCCTGGGTACCCGCAACTCGGAACAACCTGAGCAGTTGTCGAGCCGTGACTTTCGTGGGAGAGGTAGCAGGTGATGGACACCGCCGTGATCCGGTCGCAGGCGCAGGCCGAAGAGGAGAACGCCGAGGCCAGGACGGGTGACACACCACTGCCCGGAGTCGTCGACCCGAGGACCGTGGCCCCCCGGGACGCCCGGGAGTTGTCACGCCAGTTCTTTCAGCGGCTGACGGAGCTCGAGGAGGGGACGCACGAGTACCAGTACGCGCGCAACACCCTCATCGAGATGAACATGTCGCTGGTGCGGTTCGCGGCCGGCCGGTTCCGGGGGCGCGGCGACGACATGGAGGACATCGTCCAGACCGGCATGATCGGCCTGATCAAGGCGATCGACCGGTTCGAACTGTCGCGCGAGGTCGAGTTCACCTCCTTCGCGCTGCCGTACATCGTCGGAGAGATCAAGCGTTTCTTCCGTGACACCACCTGGGCGGTCCACGTGCCGCGGCGGCTTCAGGAGCTGCGCGTGGAGCTGGCCAAGGCCCGCGAGGAGCTCGCCAGCCGGCTGGACCGCGAACCGACGGTCGCCGAGCTCGCCACGCTGATGAACATCTCCGAGGATCAGGTCATCGAGGGACAGATCGCCGCCAACGGGTACAACTCGGCGTCCCTGGACGCCGCGCTCACCGGCGACGGCCCGGAGAACGGCGAGGCGGTCCTGGCCGACTTCATCGGCGTCGAGGAAGAGGGCCTGCGGCTGGTGGAGGACTTCCACTCGCTCGCTCCGCTCATGGCCGAGCTCAGCGAACGCGACCGGCAGATCATCCACATGCGGTTCGTGGAGGAGGCCACCCAGGCGGAGATCGGCGAACGGCTCGGCTGCTCGCAGATGCACGTCTCCCGGCTGATCAAGCGGATCATCAGCCGGCTGCGCGAGGGCATGCTGGGCGAGCTCGGCTGCGCCTGACCCTCGTACACGCCTCGTACCTACGCACCACGGGCCTCGGCCGACTGATCAGTCGCCGAGGCCCGTGGTGCGTAGGGGGGACAGGTGAGTGTCATTCCCCGGTCAGGCTGAGCACGGCGCGGACGCGTTTGCCGACCGGCACCCGTTCGACGGTGACCTCCCGGGCCAGCGCGTGGACGATCTCCAGGCCGTGCCGGCCGATCCGCTCGGGGTCGCGGGGGAAGATGCGGGGCAGGGCGGCGCTGCTGTCGTAGACCGCCACCGTCACCGAGGTGTCCGTGCCCTCCAGTTCCAGGATGTACGGCCCGTTGCTGTGCCGGTCGGCGTTGGTGACCAGCTCGCTCACCACCAGCAGGACGGCACCGTCGGCGCGGTCGTCGATCGTGGCGCACCACTCGGTCCTGAGCTGCTCCAGGAAGTGCGCCGCGAAGGCCCGCGCCTCGGCGATGCATCCCGGATCGCCGGTGTAGTGTGCCGCCCGCCGCAGCGGTTCCACGGGCACGTCGAAACCAGTGGGTATCACTGCCCCGTCCAGGTGCTCGATCATGCGTTTCTCTCTCGGAAGCCGGACTGGCCGGACGCTCTGCACCAGTGCTCGTACCCAGAGCCGGGCCGCGCAGTCCACCCGGGACATGTGTTCGGCGCCGCATCCGCGGGGCATCGTCGCCGACGGGCGGGGCACTCGAAAAGTCACGGGGCCGGCCGAGGGCGGCCGGGCGCGGATCGCCGGAGGTGCGCGGTGGCCTGGTGGGTGTGGCTGGTCGTGGTGGTCGCGGCGCTCGCCGTCGTGGCCGTTTTGACGCTCGTCGTCCAGGCCGCCCGGCGGTCGGGCACGGTGGTGGCGGTCCGGCGCCGGCCCGGCGGGAAGGGCGTGCGATGAACGAGCTGATGGCGGCGCGGAGCCTGACGACCCGGCCCGTGGTCACGCTCGGCGGCGACGCGGTCGCCCAGGTCAAGGACACCGTCTTCGACGCCGTCGCCGGACGTGTGACGGGCTTCACGCTCAGCGGCCGGGGCCTGCTGTCGGGACCGCTGAAACAGAGCCTGCCGTGGTCCGGGGTTTACGCGCTGGGCCACGACGCGGTCATGATCCGCGACCCCGGGGTGCTGGTGGCCATGGACGTCGTGGTGGCGCGCCGGGAGGCCCTGCGCGGCCGGGTGCTCGGCGCGAAGGTGCTGACGGACGCGGGCGCCGAGGTCGGCACGGTGCTCGACCTGGTGGTCGAGGGCGGCACCAGTGGCCGGGTCGTCGGGTTCCGTATCGCCGCGCACCGGTCGCTCGTGCCGGGCTCGCGGAGGCACCGTCACCGGGTGTACGTGCCGCGCGGCGAGACGCTCGCCGTCTCCGGCCGGGCCCTGGTCATCCCGGCGGACGCCACCCGGTACGTCGCCGACGACCTGCCGGAGTTCGTCGCCCGGGTCGGCGCCTTCCACCACGCCCGGAAGGGGGCGTCGTGATGCTGTTCTCACAGGCCCGGGGGCTGCCCGTGGTGACGCTCACGGACGCGGACGAGCTGGGCGTCGTACGGTCGCTGATCGTCGACGCGGCCTCCGGCGCGGTCACCCATGTCCAGGTGCGCGGCCGGCGGCCCCGCAAGGAGACCGTGCTGCCGTGGGACGCCCTGCACGCCGTGGGCCCGGACGCGGTGCTGGTCCGCTCGGCCGCGCCCGTGGGCCTGCCACCGCAGCACGAGTTGCTGGGCCGCAGGGTCCTGACCGAGGCGGGCGACGCTCACGGCACTGTGCAGGACGCGGTGTTCGACCCGGCCACCGGCCGCGTCCAGGCGGTCCGTACGACCCTGGGCGAGCTGCCGGCCGACCGGCTGCTGGGGCTGGGCGACTACGCGCTGGTGGTGCGGGCGGGCTGAGTCACCGCGCCCGGGGACCGGCCAGCGGGCCCTCGGGGCTGGGGGTGCCGCTCTCGGACGGGGACGAGGTGTCGGGCGACGCCGGCTCGCTCGGCCCGGGCTCGGGTGACGAGGACGGCGGCGAGGACGGCGGCGGCTCGGAGGACGGCGAGTCGGACGACGGCGAGTCAGGAGACTGCGAGTCAGAAGACGGCGACTCGGAGGACGGCGGCTCGGAGGACGGCGGCGTGGGGGTGGACACGCTCGCGGACGGGGTCTTCTTCTCGGGCGGCTCGGTCTTGCGGTCCTTGTCCCCCGTGTCGCCGCGCTGCCGGTGGAACCACTCGCCGGTGTCGGGGTCCTGGACGATGAAGACCTTGATCACCCGGGGAGCGGGCTTGATCATGACGACGTTGGAGGGGCGGTACCACGGCCAGGAGTCTCCGACCCGCTTCGGCACGGTCCGCAGCGGGACCGGTGGCGTCAGCGGGTTGCCGCAGGCGCAGCGCACACGGGGCACTCCGCGGTCGTCGACGAGGACGGCGGTGCCGGCCTGCAGGACGGCCTGGTAGCTGGTGGCGGCGCCGTCGCGGTAGCCGTGGTTGGTGACCCAGGTGTCCGTGCGCAGCTGGACGGGGGTCAGCGCGCGCACGTAGGAGGGCACGTCGGACGTGCCGAGGCCGAGGACCGAGGCGAAGGCCCTGTTCTTCGCCGGGGACGAGCGCAGGTAGCTGATCTGTTTCTCGACGTCGCAGCTGGCGGCGTTGCGGGTGCCGCCGTACAGGCCGGGGGTCCCGCCCCGCACGGGCCGCACCGCGTTCGGCGGGGCCGAGCCGGTGGACGGTGAGGGGGTGACCGGTGGTGCCGAGCTCTCCTTCGCCGTCGACTCGGTGAACGGGTCCGGTCCCGCCTTGGCAGCCGGCTGCAGGAACAGTTCGTCCTCGCCCGCGGCCCTGTCCGACCCCCCGCCGCCGGAGCGGCTGAACACGACGGCGAGGAGTACGGCGGCCACCACCGCGGTGGCGAGTACGGCCACCCGGGGGGCGGAACGCCACCAGGGCCTGCGGGGCCGCGGTGGCTGCCCGCCTCCGCCCGGCGGCTGCGAGGGCGGCCCGCCGGGCGGCGGCTGCGCGGGTGGCTGGGACGGTCCCGACAGCGGGCCGGAGGGCGGACCTGTGGGGCGGCCGGACGACGGCGGTTCGACACTCACGAGCTCTTCTTCCCGCGTTTGGTTCTCCGGGCGACGCACACACGTCCGCGCCTACTTCTCCTGGCATGTGCCGCCTTTTCCCCTATGTGTTCATTGTGTGCTCCGGTCCGGCACCACCCGCAAGCCGACGCGGACGGACCTCCCGGCGGGCGGTCCGTGCGGGTGCTGCATAGCGTGGCAGCGTGACCTTGCGAACCGCCCCCGCGCAGGCCGTCGCCCGGCACGGCTGGGTACAGGCTGCCGCCGTGGTGCTGACGGGGCTGGTCGCCATGGGGGTGGTCGCCGCGCTCGGCCTGTGGGCCGCCGGGGCGACGGACCTCCCGGACGGCGCCTTCCCACGCGTCGTCGCGGCGACCGTCGTCACGTCCGTCGGCGGCTCCGTGGAGCTGGCCGGGGCCGCCGGCGGGCTCGCCGAGACGGACGCCGGCCTGACCGTGATCCCGCTGTCGGTCACCCTCACCGGGGCGCTGGTCGTCGCCGCCGGCTTCCTTCGGCCGCTGCGGCACCGGGCGGTGGCGGGCGCGGCCGAGCTGGGCGGGTGGGCCGCCCGGGTCGCCGTGCTGTGGCTGCTGGGACTGCTCGGCCTGGCCCTCGCGGCCCGGCAGACGTTCCGCATCGACCTCGGGGAGGACACCCTCGGCGACATCGGTGACGTCCTCGGGGTACGTCCCGAGATCGGCTTCACGACCGACGTGCCGGTGACGCTGGTGTTCGGTCTGCTGTGGCTGGCCGGTGTGCTGGTGCTGGCCCTGGTGGTGGCGCGCGGGGCACCGCTGCCCGGGCGGCTGCTGCCCTTCCAGACGTCGGTGCGGCCGGCCGCGTACGCGATGGTGCTCCTGCTGCTGGCGTACGTCGGGATCGGGATCGTGGCCGGTCTGGTCGTCGCGGCGACCCGGGGGCACACGGCCGAGACGTTCGCCGTGCTGTTGCTCGGGGTGCCCAACCTGGTGTGGCTCGCGCTCACCATCGGACTCGGCGCCACCTGGAACGGCCGGGTGGAGGGGCCGTTCGGACTGCCCATGCCGCATGTGCTCGATCAGGTGCTGCGCACCCCGGACGTCTCCGAACTGAACCTGGGCTCGCTCGCCGAGTACGACGGGCGGGTGTGGTGGCTGCTGGTCGCCGACGCGGTGCTGCTGCTGGCCGCCGGGTTCGTGATGGCGGCCCGTTCCCCGGGCCGGGTCCGGGCCTGGCAGCACGCGCTGCACATGGCGGTGGCGCTGGCGCTCACGGTGCTGATGATCTGCCTCGTCGGCCGGATCTCGGCGCACTTCGGCCTGTCCGTCCTCGGCATCGGGGACCTCGGCGGCGGGCTCGCGGGCAAGCTGTTCCTCAGACCGCGCCTGTGGTCGGCACTGGGCCTGGCCGTGCTGTGGGGGCTGGTCACCGGTTTCGCCGGGGCGCTGCTGGCGCGGCGGGTGCGCAGGCGGGGCGAGACGGACGCCGTCTGACGGGGCGCGGCTGGCGTCCTCCACGGCGCGGACGAAGAGCTCGGGTACAGCGCGGAGGAAGGGCTCAGGCGCGGTTCCGGAACACCGGTTCGGCCCAGCGGGGTGGGGGTTTCGGCCGGTCGTCGGCGGGGTCGGGGACGGGCCGGTCCACGTGGGTGGGGGCGCGTCCGCCGGCCGCCCTGCCGGTGGTGGCGCTGCGCAGGGCGGCGACGAAGGCCAGGCAGGACGGGTACCGGTCGTCGGGGCTCTTGGCCAGGGCCTTGGCGAAGACGGCGTCGACCTGTTCGGGCAGGTCGGGGCGGGCCCGGGTCAGCGGGGGCGGGTCGTCGTACTGGTGGGCCCACAGCAGCGCCATGTCGTCGTCGCGGCGGAAGGGCGGGTGGCCGGCGAGTGTCTCGTGGACGACACAGGCGAAGCCGTAGACGTCGCAGCGGGCGTCGACCGGGCGGCCCGAGATCTGCTCGGGGGCGACGTAGTCGAGGGTGCCGACGAACTGGCCGACGGTGGTGAAGCCGGTCAGCGACAGCGACTTCTTCGTCAGGCCGAAGTCGGTGAGGTAGACGTGCTCGGGGTGGTCGCTGTCGGTGCCGCGGGAGACGAGGATGTTGCCCGGTTTGACGTCCCGGTGGACCAGGCCGTGGTCGTGGGCGGCGTCGAGCGCGGAGGCGACCTGGGCGGCGATGCGCAGGGCGGTGGCGGGCGGCAGCGGGCCCTCGCGGTCCAGCAGGTGGCGCAGGTCGCTGCCGGAGACGTACCGCATGGCGATGTACAGGATGCCGTCGGTCTCACCCGCCTCGAACACGGGCACGATGTGCGGGTGGTCGATCGCGGCGGCGGCCCGGGACTCGTGGGTGAAGCGGCGGCGGAAGGTGTCGTTGCGGGCGAGTTCCGGGGCGAGCAGCTTGAGGGCGACGGTGCGGTCCAGCCGCAGGTCGCGGGCCCGGTAGACGACGGCCATGCCGCCGCGCCCGATCTCCTGCTCGATCCGGTACCCGGCGACCTGCCGGCCGACCAGCTCGGAGGGCCGTCCCGCGAACAGACTGGTGTCGCCGCTCATCGGGCGTCACCGTCGGAGGACACGGTCATGGACGGTCACCGCCGCGGCTGACGCCGCCGTCGGCGGTCACCACCCGGGTGGGGTCGTGGGGGACGACCTGGGTGGCGTCCCGATCCGCGACCTGCCGGGACTCGGAGGAAACGACCTGGGTGGCGTCGGGATCCGCGACCTGCCGGGCCTCGAGGGAGACGACCTGGGTGGGGTCGTGGGGCGCGGTTTCGCTGGGGTCGGGGTCTTCTACCTGCGTGGGGTGCTGAGGCGCGGTTTCGCTGGGGTCGGGGTCTTCTACCTGCGTGGAGTCGTGGGGCGCGGTTTCGCGGGGGTCAGGGTCCGCTACCTGCGTGGAGTCGTGAGGCGCGATCTTGCGGGGGTCAGGGTCCGCTACCTGCGTGGGGGCGTCTGCCCCGGTCTCGTAGGGGGCGGGCTCCCCTACCTGGGTGGAGTCGTGGGGCGCGGACATGGGGGGGTCAGGGTCCGCTGCCTGCGTGGGGCCGTGGGACCCGGTCTCGTGGGGGTCGGGGGCCCCTGCCTGCGTGGGGTGTCGGGCCACCACCCGCGTCGGCTCGGCAGTCACTGCCTGGGTGGGGTCATGGGCCCGCACCTGACCGGAATCGCCCTCCCCCGCCCCGGCGGAGCCATGACCTACCCCCCGCCCCGGCCCCGCAGCCACCACCCGCGTCGGTTCGTGGTCTCCCGCCTGGCCGGAATCGCCCACCCGCCGGGACTCCGCAGGCGCCGGGTCCTGGGGCACGACCTGGGTCGGGGGGTGGTCCGGGCGGAGCTGGTCCGTGGGGGTGGGGCCCTGGGTCGGGGTCGCGCGGGGTGGGTCGTCGGGGGCGTACGTGCTCAGGCGGGTGCCGTCGGTGTAGACCCAACGGTCGTGGCCGGGGTCGTACAGCCACGCGGACTCGCCGTCGACGACGAGCCCGATGCGCAGCCCGTGCGTGCGGGCGCGGAAGGAGGCGCCGTCGAGCGCGCCGCCCGCCAGGGCCTCCACGGCCGCGCGGTAGCGGGTCAGGGTGTCCTCGGCGCGGGCCAGCAGAGGGCGCGGGTCGGCGGTCCGGGCGAGCGGGGCCTCGGCGGCGGGCGGGTCCTGCGGTACGGCGACGAGGCGGCGGCCGTCGACCCAGGCCGTCCAGCCGTTGGAGCACACCACACGCCCCCAGTCGCCGAGCCGTTCGACGAGCTGCACCGGCAGCAGCGGGTCGAGGGCGACGGTGGTCCGGTCCGGGTCGGGGGCCTCCCAGGCGGGCATGCCGTGCGGGGGCACGACGTGGGTGGGCCGGAACCCCGGGGTCGGTGCGGTCATGGGACCGCCCCCTTCCGCATCGCCATCGGGTCGCCTACTTCCGCATCACCGCGGGTTCGCGCCGGCGCAGCAGCCGGGAGACCAGGAACCCGAACAGGACGGACAGCACGAGCAGCATGCCGACGTCGAGCAGCCACACCCCGGCCTCGTGCCGGAACAGCGGATCGCCGGACAGGTCGCCCGGCACGATCCGCGAGAGCTGGACCGTGCCGGCCATCGCGGCCAGCGCCCAGCGGGACGGCACCAGCCAGGACAGCTGTTCCAGCCCGGGCACGCCGTCCAGCTTCAGCAGGGCGCCGCAGAAGACCACCTGGACGAGGGCGAGGAGGACGAGCAGCGGCATCGTCACCTCCTCCTTGCGCACCAGTGCGGAGACGACCAGCCCGAGCATCATCGCGGTGAAGCCGAGCAGCGCCACGGCGACCGCGATCTCGACCAGGGGCGGCATCAGCACGCCTTCGTCCCCGGGCGCGTTGAGATCGACGCCCAGCAGGGCGACGACGGTCAGCACCACCGCCTGGAGCACGGTGATCGTGCCGAGGACGACGACCTTGGACATCAGGTACGCCGATCGGGACAGGCCCACGGCCCGTTCCCGCTGGTAGATCACGCGTTCCTTGACGAGTTCGCGCACGGCGTTGGCGGCGCCGCCGAGGACCGCGCCGACGCACAGGATCAGCAGCGCGTTCATCGCCGTCTTGCGGGTGAGCTCGCTGCCGGCCAGCGCCCGGCCCATCGCGCCCATCACGAACGGCAGCGCGATCATGATGGCGAGGAACGTGCGGTCGGCGCTGAGCGCCGCCGAGTACCGGCGGACCAGGGTGCCCAGCTGGGCGCCCCGGCTGCGCGGCCGGGGCGGCCGGGTGATGACGACCGGGCCGGACCGGGGCCGGCGCGGCTGCACGGTGGCGTCGGCGATGTACCGACGCTGGAGCGCGGAGGCGCGGAACTCGCCCGCCCAGTCCCGCTCCTGGTCGCGTTCGAACGCCTCGAAGGCCTCCGGCCACTGCGCGAAGCCGAAGAAGGGCAGGGCCTCCTCGGGCGGCCCGTAGTAGGCGATCTTCCCGCCGGGCGCGAGGACGAGCAGCCGGTCGCACACGTCCAGGCTGAGCACGCTGTGGGTGACCACGATGACGGTCCGGCCGTCGTCGGCCAGGCCGCGCAGCATGTGCATCACCGAGCGGTCCATGCCCGGGTCGAGCCCGGAGGTCGGTTCGTCGAGGAAGAGCAGCGAGGGCTTGGTGAGCAGTTCCAGGGCCACGCTGACCCGCTTGCGCTGTCCGCCCGACAGGCTGTGCACGGGCTGCCCCGCGCGCTGTTCCAGGCCCAGTTCGCGGAGGACCTCGTCGACCCGGGCCCGCCGCTCGGCCTTGGCGGTGTCCTGCGGGAAGCGCAGTTCGGCGGCGTAGGAGAGGGCTTTGCGGACGGTCAGCTGGGCGTGGAGGATGTCGTCCTGCGGGACCAGGCCGATGCGCTGGCGCAGTTCGGCGTAGTCGCGGTAGAGGTCACGGCCGTCGTACAGCACGGTGCCGTGGTCGGCGGGCCGCTGGCCGGTGAGGGCGTTGAGCAGGGTCGACTTCCCGGCGCCGCTCGGGCCGACGACCGCCAGCAGGGTCTTCTCCCCCACCGGGAAGGACACGTGGTCGAGCAGGGTCTTGCGGCCCCGGTCGACGGCGACGGTCAGGTCCTGGACGTCGAGGGAGATCTCGCCGGTGTCGACGTACTCCTGCAGCTGGTCGCCGACCAGGCAGAACTCCGAGTGGCCGATGCCGACGATGTCCCCCGGGCCGACGGGGGCGGTGGTGACGAGCCGGCCGTTGAGGTACGTGCCGTTGTGGCTGCCGAGGTCGGCGATCTCGTACGTCCCGTCCGGCAGGGCACGCAGTTCGGCGTGCCGGCGGGAGACCAGCAGATCGTCGATGACCAGGTCGTTGTCGGCGGCACGGCCGATGCGGACGGTGCGGGCGGGCAGCGGCCGTACGGTCGTGGGCTGCCGGAAGGTGCCGGTCAGTCCGGGCATCGAGACGGCGGAGGGGCGCTCCGGGGCGGGGGCGGTGCGGCCGATGAGGACGGCGCGCGGACCGTCGGCCGGGTTGCCGAAGCGGATGACGCTGCCGGGGCCGACGTGCCACTCGTGGACGCGGTGGCCGTCGGCGTAGGTGCCGTTGGTGCTGTTCTCGTCCTCGAGGGTCCAGTGGCCGTCGTCGGGCCGCAGCACGGCGTGGTGCCAGGAGACCCGGGCGTCGTCGAGGACGATGTCGCTCAACGGGTCGCGTCCGACGTGGTAGTCGCGGCCCGGACTCATCACCGTCGAGCCCGTCTCGGTCTCCAGGACGAGCTCGGGCGCGGTCGACACGGCCGGCCGGTCAGCCATGCCAGGATTCTACCGATTCACCCGGATGTACGCCTGGGCGGAGAACGTACAGCGCGGGGGACGCACAGCGGGACTCAGGCGACGGGGACGCCGAGGGCCGGGGCCATCCGCTGCATGCGCAGGGCGTCGACCGACTCCGCGAGCAGTTCGTACTCGGTGGTGTCGTCGCTGGTGGCGATGCGTACCAGGCGTCCGGCGGCCAGCTCCTCGGCGACCAGTTCCTGCTGGGAGACGTCGGCGCACCAGGCGCGCAGTACGGCGGGCACGTCGGGCACGGTGTCGGCGACGGGGACGAGCGCGCCGGGCGGTACGTGCTCAGCGTCGGGCTGGGGGTCGAGGCGCTGGGCGATCCAGGTCGCCCGGTCCCGTAACCACCACAGGGCGAGGGCCAGGGTGGGGGCGCGGTAGGTGCCCAACGGAACGCCTATGCGCTGTCCGCCGCAGACGCCGTACGCGGTGACGTGACACAGGAACTCGTCGTGCACGTTGTCCCTCCCCGTTGCCCTGCTCGCCTGTCGGCCTGCCTCGCTCTCCCGCGGCTCGCGTGCTGTACGTGAGGGCGCCGTCGCCCTGTGGAAGCGCTCTCGAAGTCGAGTATGTTCACTGCTGAAACAGTGTCACCATGCTTTTCCGGCCACTCTCCTGGCATATTCGCCGCTGCTCGCCGCTGCCGGTGGCCGAAACGCGCCTCCCGGGTGCCTGCCGTATGACCTGGGAGGTAATCGACGGCTCGCGGCGGGCGCGGGCATGGTGGTCGTACCGGGTCGCCGCCAGGCGATCCGGGTCCTGACCAGCACCGACACCACCTCGATGGAGGCTGATCGCCCATGTCCGCACCCGCCACCCGCCGCTATGAGGACGCCGTCGCCCGCTACTTCGAGGCGTGGAACGCCGAGGGCCCGGACGCGCGGGCCAAGGCGGTCGCCGCGGCCTGGACGGAGGACGGCGGCTATACCGACCCGCTCGCCGACGTCCGCGGCCACGACGGGATCGCCGCGGTGATCGCGGCGGCGCGCGAGCAGTTCCCGGGGTTCGTCTTCCGGCGCACCGGGGACGTGGACGGGCACCACGACACGGCCCGCTTCTCCTGGGAGCTGGTCAGCGAGGCCGACGGCTCGGCGCCCGTCGCGGGGTCGGACGTGGTCACGCTGGACGAGGCGGGCCGGATCAGGTCCGTCCTCGGATTCCTGGACCGGGTGCCCGCGGGGGCGTGAGAGGCGGCTCGGCGATGAGTTCTCCGGCTTCCGGCGGTCTTACGTGCGGGGACGGACCACCGGCAGCGGAGGACATCATGGCGAAGACCGGGAAACTGGACGCGGAGTTCACCGCCGTCCTGCGCAAGAGCCCGAAGGAGGCCGGCTGGACGTATCTCGTCTGGCCGGAGTCCGTCGGTTTCTTCGGCACCCGCGGCCTGGTCAAGGTCCGGGGCACCATCGACGGTCACCCGTTCCGCAGCTCCTTCATGGCGCTGGGGGACGGCACGCACAAGTTGCCCGTGAAGGCCGAAGTCCGCGAGGCCATCGGGAAGGGCGCGGGCGACACGGTCACCGTCCGGCTGGAGGAGCGGCTCGAGTGAGGAGCGGGGAGGTCCCAGGAGCGGACGAGCCAGGGCCCGGCCCGGCCCGGATCGGCCCGGGCGGCGATCCGGCCCGACCTGGCCGAGGGTCCGACTCGGTCCGGCTCGCCTCGACCGAGGGCGTGGCCTGGCCCGGCCCGGTCCGACTCGTTGGCCAACCGAGATCCGGGTCCCGGTCGGCCGGGCTCGGCCGTAGGTTCGGCCGGATGCCGGAGGCGGGCCGCCGTCGCCGGCAGTCACACGGCCTACCGGTTGACGACCGCGTCGATCCGTTCCAGTTCCTCCGCGTCGAAGTCGAGGTTGCGGGTCGCGGCCACGCTGTCCTCGATCTGCCGGGTGCTGCTCGCCCCGACCAGCGCCGAGGTCACCCGGCCGCCGCGCAGCACCCAGGCCAGGGCCATCTGCGCCAGCGTCTGGCCGCGCTCCTTCGCGATGTCGTTCAGGTCGCGCAGCTTGGCCACCAGGTCCTCGGTGAGCGCGTCGGAGCTGAGGAACGGGCTGTCGCTCGCGGCGCGGGAGTCCTCCGGGATGCCGTCGAGGTAGCGGGCCGAGAGCACGCCCTGTTCCAGCGGGGAGAACACGATGGAGCCGACCTGGAGCTCGTCGAGGGTGTCGAGCAGGCCCTCCTCCGGGCGCCGGTCGAGCATCGAGTAGCGCGGCTGGTGGATGAGGAGCGGGGTACCGAGCTCGCCCAGGATGCGGGCGGCCTCGCGGGTCTGCTCCGGACTGTAGTTGGAGATGCCGACGTACAGCGCCTTCCCCTGCTGCACCGCCGAGTGCAGGGCGCCCATCGTCTCCTCCAGCGGAGTGTCCGGGTCGGGGCGGTGCGAGTAGAAGATGTCGACGTAGTCCAGGCCCATCCGCTTCAGGCTCTGGTCCAGCGAGGACAGCAGGTACTTGCGCGAGCCCCACTCGCCGTACGGGCCGGGCCACATCAGGTAGCCGGCCTTGGTGGAGATCACCAGCTCGTCGCGGTACCGCGCGAAGTCGGCCCTGAGCGCCTCGCCGAAGGCCAGCTCGGCGGCGCCGGGCGGCGGGCCGTAGTTGTTGGCCAGGTCGAAGTGGGTGACGCCGAGGTCGAAGGCGCGGCGCAGGATGGCCCGCTGGATCTCCACCGGCCGGTCGGGGCCGAAGTTGTGCCACAGGCCGAGCGACAGCGCGGGGAGCTTCAGGCCGCTGCGTCCGGTGCGCCGGTAGGGCATGTCCGCGTAGCGGTCGGGGTGTGCGGTGTACAACGCGACTCCAGGGGGTGGGCACACGGGATACCGGCTCGGTGCCGACCGGGGACGGCCGGTGGCAGACGAACCGCTAGCCACTCTGGCCCGACCTGCGAGCATTCGTCCAACAGAAGAATCCGATGAGATTCAGCGACTACGCTTCTCAGTCATGGAACTGCGCCACCTCCAGCACTTCGTCGCGGTCGCCGAGGACCAGCATTTCACCCGGGCGGCGGAACGGCTGATGGTCTCCCAGTCGGGTCTGTCGGCCTCCATCCGCGCGCTGGAGCGGGAGCTGCGCACGCCGCTGTTCGTCCGTACGACCCGGCGGGTGACGCTCACCCCGGCCGGGCGGGCGCTGCTCACCGAGGCGGAGCGGATCCTGGCGCAGGTGCGGGCGGCGCACGAGGCGGTGGCGGCGGTGCAGGGCGTGCTGCGCGGCATGCTCGCGGTGGGTACCGAGCAGTGCATCGCCGGGATCGACGCGGCACGGCTGCTGGCCGCGTTCCGGCACCGCCACCCGGACGTGGAGATCTGCCTGCGGCAGGCCGGCTCGGGTGCGCTGGCCGAGGAGGTCGCGGCCGGGCGGCTCGACCTGGCGTTCGGGGTGCGGACGCAGGCGGACTCGGACCAGCTGCGGTCGGTGTCGCTGACCAGTGAGCCGATGACGGTGCTGTGCCACCCCGGGCACCGGCTCGCGGCCGTGGGTGCGCCCGTCACCCCGCAGGACCTGGGCGGCGAGGTGTTCGTGGACTTCCACCCGGACTGGGGGCCGCGCCGCACCACCGACGCCGTGTTCGCCGCGGCGGGCGTACGGCGCCGGGTGGCGCTGGAGGTGAACGACGTGCACACGCTGCTGGACCTGGTGGGCGAGAACCTCGGCGTCGCCGTCGTCCCCCGGCACTTCGCGCACAAGCGGGCCTCGCTGACCGCCCTGCCGGTCAAGGACACGGGCGAGGCGGTGTACGAGACGGTCGCCCTGCTGCCGCCCCCGCAGGCCACCAGCCCGGCGGCCCGCGCCCTGATGGCGCTGCTGGACCGGGCACCCGAGGGCGGCGGGGGCGCGTGAGGGGCGCGGATGCGGGAGGGTGGAGCCATGCATGCGAAGGACATCCTCATCGACGGCTACAGCCGCATCCAGGAAGAGGTCCACGCCGCCGTCGAGGGCCTCGGTCCCGACGACCTGTGCGCCCGTCCCGCCCCTGACGCCAACTCCATCGCCTGGTTGGTGTGGCATCTCACCCGCGTCCAGGACGACCACGTCGCCGACGCCTTCGACCTGGACCAGGTGTGGCTGTCCCAGGACTGGGAGAAACGCTTCGGTCTGGGACTGCCGCGCCACGACACCGGATACGGCCACAGCCCGGCGAAGGTCGCCAAGGTCCGGGTCGACTCCGCCGACCTGCTGACCGGTTACTACGACGCCGTCCACGAGCAGACCCTCGACTGCCTGCGCTCCCTGTCCGCCAAGGATCTGGAGCGGATCGTGGACGAGCGCTGGGATCCGCCGGTCAGCCTCGGCGTCCGGCTGGTCAGCGTCCTGTCCGACGATCTCCAGCACGTCGGACAGGCCGCCTACCTGCGCGGGCTGCTTCAGAGCGCGGCCGCGTAGCCGGGCAGGACGACGTCCCGGATGAGCGCGTTCCGCTCGTCGAACGGGAGGAACGCGCTCTTCAGGGCGTTGACGGTGACCGTGCGCAGGTCCTCCACGGTCCACCCTGCCTGCTCGACCAGCAGCGACATCTCCCGGGTCATCGTCGTGCCCGACACCAGGCGGTTGTCGGTGTTGAGGGTGACCCGGAAACCGAGGTCCTTCAGCGCGGTGATGGGGTGCTCGGCGATGGAGGTCGCCGCGCCGGTCTGGAGGTTGGAGGTGGGGCACATCTCCAGCGCGATACGGCGGTCCCGCACCCACGCGGCCAGACGCCCGAGCTTGCCGGCCGCGAGGTCGGGGATGTCGTCGGTGATGCGCACCCCGTGCCCGATGCGCTGGGCACCGCACACCTGCAGCGCCTGGTGGATGCTGGGCAGGCCGTGCGCCTCACCGGCGTGGATGGTGAACGGCACGTTCTCGCGGCGCAGGTGCTCGAAGGCCGCGAGGTGGTCGGCGGGCGGGAAGCCGTCCTCGGCGCCGGCGATGTCGAAGCCGACGACCCCGGCGTCCCGGAACGCCACCACCAGGTCGGCGATCTCCCGGCTCCGGTCGAACATGCGCATCCCGCACAGCAGGGTGCCGACCCGGACGGGCGTACCCGCTGCCGCCGCCTTGGCCATACCGGCGGCGAGCCCCTCCTGCACGGTCTCGACGACCTCGGGCAGCGTCAGCCCGCCCCGGACCATCAGCTCGGGGGCGTAGCGGACCTCGCCGTAGACGACACCGTCGGCGGCCAGGTCGAGGACGTACTCCTCGGCGGTGCGCAGCAGGCCCTCGCGGGTCTGCATGACGGCGAGGGTGTGCTCGAAGGTGGCTATGTAGCGGACCAGGTCGCCGGAGTTGGCGGCCTCGTAGTACCAGGCGGCCAGTTCGCCGGGGTCGGTGGTGGGCAGGGTGTGGCCGACCGCGTCCGCGAGTTCCACGACGGTGTCGGGGCGCAGGCCGCCGTCGAGGTGGTCGTGCAGGACGGCCTTGGGAAGGCGGCGGAGGGTGTCGGTGTCGATGCGGGGCGCGGTCATGTGCGGTCTTTCTCGGTGTCGGGTGGTACTCAGCTGGCGGGCTGGATCAGGTCCCAGCGGTTGCCGTACAGGTCCTGGAAGACGGCCACCGTGCCGTACGGCTCGTGGCGCGGCTCCTCCAGGAAGGTCACGCCGGCGGCGCGCATGCGGGCGTGGTCGCGGGCGAAGTCGTCGGTGTGCAGGAAGAAGCCGACGCGCCCGCCGGTCTGGTCGCCGACCCGGGCGCGCTGCGCCTCCCCTTTGGCTCGGGCGAGCAGCAGGCCGGTGCCCTCCCCCGGGGTGCCGGGTTCGACGACGACCCAGCGGGATCCGTCGGGCCGGGGGGTGTCCTCGGCGAGCCGGAATCCGAGGGCGTCGGTGTAGAACCGGATCGCCTCGTCGTAGTCGTCGACCACGAGGCTGACCAGGGCGATGCGTCTCATCGGGACCTCTCGGGCGGGGTGATTGACGGGAGAGGTTATACGTAAAACCCGAGGAGCGCCAGTTCGTTCCGGTGCCCCGGGAAGCGGCTCGTGCCCGTTGCCCGGCGCCAGGGGTGTGCGGGTGTCGCGGGCGTATCGAAAAGCGCATACGCCGCCGCAACGGCCCTGCGTCTGCAATGAGGGCATGCCTCACGACGTATCCCTGACGGCACGGCCCCGCCGCACGCGCGGGTTCGTGCTCCTCGCTGCGGCCCTCCTCGGCGCGGCGGGCGCCGTGTTCGTGCTGCGGCGGCCGCTCATGATGTCCGCCCCGGTGTGCATGGCCGGGCGGTGGCACGGCTGCTACGACACCTTCAACGGTGTGGTGCTCATGACGTTGGTGACGCTGCCGCTGGCCGCGCTGGCCGCCTGGGTCCTGGCGCGCCGTCGGCGGGCCGCCGGTGTCCCGTCGGCGTGGCGGATGTCGCTGGCGGAGGTGGGCATGGTGCACGGCACCGTGCCGTTCGTGTGGCTGACCTTGATGCCGGGCGGCGCGGCCGGCACCGCCCCCGCCCGGGTGAGCCTGGTACCGCTGCGGGACCTGGTCACGATGGGCCCGCTCGGCATCGTCGGCAACCTGCTGGTCTTCGCGGCGCTGGGCTTCTTCGCCCCGGTGCGGTGCGCGGCGCTGGCGTCCGTGCCCCGGATCCTGGCCCTGGGGGCGGGCTGCTCGGTCCTGGTCGAGACCGCTCAGTACGTCCTGCGGCTGGACCGGGTGTCCTCCGTGGACGACGTCCTGGTCAACACCGCCGGCGCGGTGCTGGCCGGGCTGGCGTCGCGGCGCTGGTGGCGCACCACGGCCCCCTCGCCGACGGACCGGCCCCGACCCGCGTCGGCGACGGCGGGCTGAGGGCGGTCCGGTACGCGCACGTCTTCGCATACGCCGGCGATATGCGGTGCTGCCTAGGCTGCGGACATGCGCGTACTCATCGTGGAGGACGAGCCCTTTCTGGCCGAAGCCGTCCGTGACGGTCTGCGGCTGGAGGCGATCGCCGCCGACATCGCCGGCGACGGCGACTCCGCCCTGGAACTGCTCAGCGTCAACTCCTACGACCTCGCGGTCCTGGACCGCGACATCCCCGGCCCCTCCGGCGACGAGGTCGCCCGGCGCATCGTCGCCTCCGGCAGCGGCATCCCGATCCTCATGCTCACCGCCGCCGACCGGATCGACGACAAGGCGTCCGGGTTCGAACTCGGCGCCGACGACTACCTCACCAAGCCGTTCGAACTGCGGGAGCTCGTGCTGCGGTTGAGGGCACTCGACCGCAGACGGGCCTACGCCCGGCCGCCGGTCCGTGAGATCGCGGGCCTGCGGCTCGACCCCTTCCGCAGGGAGGTCTTCCGCGACGGACGCTATGTCGCGCTCACCCGCAAGCAGTTCGCCGTGCTGGAAGTCCTGGTCGCCGCCGAGGGCGGGGTCGTCAGCGCCGAGGAGCTGCTGGAACGGGCCTGGGACGAGAACGCCGACCCGCTCACCAACGCCGTGCGCATCACCGTCTCCGCACTGCGCAAACGGCTCGGCGAACCATGGATCATCGCCACCGTGCCGGGTGTCGGCTACCGCATCGACACCGGCCGCCCCGACACCCCCCACCCCGGCAGCACACATGCCTAGACGCCCAGGACTCAGCGCCCGACTGAAACTCACCCTCAGCTACGCCGGATTCCTCTTCGTCGCCGGCACTCTCCTGCTGGCCGTCATGTGGGTCTTCGTGCTGCGTTGGCTGCCGGCCCACGATCCCGCATCCCTCCAGAAGAGGTTCGGTCCCGTGATCGTCGTCGGTCGCAACCGCTCCGAGCTCCTGCGCGGCTTCGCCCCCGCCGCGGCCACCGCGCTGGCCTTCCTCCTCGTGTTCGGTCTCCTGGGCGGATGGATCCTCGCCGGCCGGATGCTCGCACCGCTCTCACAGATCACGGCCGCGGCACGGATGGCCGGGAACGGGTCGCTGTCCCACCGGATCCGTATGAAGGACCGCCGGGACGAATTCCGGGAACTCGCCGACGCGTTCGACACCATGCTCGAACAACTCGAGTCGCACGTCGCCGAGCAGCAGAGGTTCGCCGCGAACGCCTCCCACGAACTGCGCACCCCGCTGGCCATCTCACAGACGCTGCTCGACGTCGCCCGCACGGACCCGACACAGGACAAGGACGAGCTCTTCGCACGCCTGCGGGCTGTCAACACGCGCGCGATCGGCCTCACCGAGGCCCTCCTGCTGCTCAGCCGCAGCGACCGCGGGACCTTCACCCGCGAGAGCGTCGACCTCTCCCTCCTCGCCGAGGAAGCGGCCGAAACCCTGCTCCCCCTGGCCGAACAGCGCGGGATCACACTCGACGTCACGGGCGGAGCGGCACGGACCAGCGGCTCCGCGGAACTCCTGCTGCGGATGGTGACGAACCTCGTCCAGAACGCCATCGTCCACAACCTCCCCGCCGACGGCACCGTGACGGTCCACACCGAGGAACACGGCGACACGAGCCTGCTGCGGGTGGCGAACACGGGCCCCCGACTTCCACCCGAGCTGGTACCGACCCTCACCGAACCCTTCCAGCGCGCATCGGAACGCGTGCACACCGACGAGCACCCCGGTGCCGGTCTCGGCCTGGCCATCGTGCACAGCGTCGTCCGCGCCCACGACGGAACACTCGACCTCGCCCCCCGCCCCGCAGGCGGCCTCCTCGCCACGGTCCGGCTGCCCGCCGCACGCCCGGTACGGAACACGCCTTGAGCGGGCGGGACGGTGCGTAAACCGTCCAGCCAGGGCCCGCGTCGGCCACCGGCATGCCCCGGACGTTATTCACTGGCATGCCCCGCGAGCCGCGCCTAGCGTGAGCGGCCGTGAAGCGACGACGGCAGAAGAAGCTCGCCCGGAAGCTCGTCATGGCGGCCATGGTGGGGCAGACGGACGGCGTGCGCCGCCTGCTGCGCGCCGGCGCACAGCCGGACACGCCCGACCCCGACGGCACCACCCCTCTGTACGCCGCGTCCGTGCACGGGTCCGCGGGCACCGTCCGGCTACTGCTGACCGCCGGGGCTCCGCCCGACAGCGAGAGCGGGTACGGCACCGAGGGCACCCCCCTGTGCGGAGCGGCGTGCTGGGGCCACACGGAGGCGGTGCGCGCCCTGCTGGAGCACGGCGCCGACCCGGACCTCCGCGAGGACCACGGCACCGGCCGGTCCCCTCTGGAATGGGCGCTTGCCGGTCCCTACCCGGAGACCGTCGCCGTCCTGCTGGCCGCCGGGGCCACTCCCCCGCCGGACACGGGCAGCGGCGGCTGAGCGCCGAGCGGCCGGCACCGGACATGATCCGCGGCGGCGGGATCGTAGACGCCGAAACCGTCGGGCTGCTCCAATGAGCAGCCCTGGACGGCCCGTTCAGCCCGACACGAGCCCACGAGAGGCAGCCCGTGAACACCGTGCACCCCGTGAAGCCTGTAAACATCGTCGATCTCGCCGCGCTCGGTGAGTCCTTCACCCGCGACCCGCACCCCGTCTACGCCGGGTTACGGGCGCGGGGGCCGGTGCACCGCATCCGCATGCCGGAAGGCGGGGCTCAGGCGTGGCTCGTCGTCGGGTACGAGGCCGGGCAGGCCGCCCTCACCGACCCCAGGCTCTCCAAGGACTGGAGCAAGGCCTCCCCCGAGCTGCCCCTGGGGGCCGTCTCCTCCGGTCCGCACATGCTCAGGGCCGATCCGCCGGACCACACGCGGCTGCGCAAGCTGGTCGCGCGGGAGTTCACCCCGCGCCGGGTGGAGGAACTGGCCCCGCGCGTGCAGAAGACCACCGACGCGCTGCTGGACCGGATGCTCGCCGCCCCGGACGGGCGCGCCGACCTCGTCGAGGCGCTGTCCTTCCCGCTGCCGATCTCCGTGATCTGCGACCTCCTCGGCGTTCCCGGCCTGGACCGCGCGTCCTTCCGGGCGTGGTCGAACGACGCGCTCGGCTCCGTCGACCCCGAAGCCCGCAAGGCCGCCGCCACCGCGATGGCGGAATACCTGGCGGAGCTGGTGGAGGACAAGCGGCAGCGGCCCGGCGACGACCTCATGAGCGCTCTGATCCACGGCTCCGACGAAGACGGGGACCGGTTGTCCCACGAGGAACTGCTGGGCATGGCCTGGCTGCTGCTGGTCGCCGGTCACGAGACCACCGTCAACCTCATCTCCAACGGCACCCTGGCCCTGCTCACCCATCCGGAGCAGCTGGCCGCCCTGCGCGCGGACCTGTCCCTGATCGACAGCGCGGTCGAGGAGATGCTGCGCTACGAAGGGCCCGTGGAAACCCCCACCTACCGCTTCACCACCGAGCCGGTGACGATCGGCGACACGGTGATCCCCGGCGGCGGCGAACTCGTCCTCGTGGCGCTGTCCGACGCCAACCGCGACCCCGCCCGCTTCCCCGCGCCCGACCGCTTCGACATCTCCCGTGACGCCCGCGGCCATGTCGCGTTCGGACACGGCATCCACCACTGCCTGGGGGCGCCGCTGGCGCGTCTGGAGGCCCGGATCGCCGTCCGGACCCTGCTGGAACGCTGCCCGGACCTGTCCCTGGACATCCACCCGGCGGCCCTCACCTGGCGCCCGGGGATGATGATCCGCGGCCCGCGGAGCCTGCCGGTACGTTTCACCGGGTAGGGCGGCGCGGGCCGCCGGCCGGGAGGAGAGCGTCATGACCGCGGACACCGATCGTCTTCCCCCGCCTCCGGCGCGCGAGCCCGACTTCGAGGACGACTTCTCGGCTCCGTATCTCCGGAAGGACCGCTGGGTCGACCACTATCTGCCGCACTGGACGGTCCCCGAGCGGTCCCGGGCCCGCTACGACCTGGACGGTCCCGGACTGCGGCTGCGCATCGACGCGGATCAGCCGGACTGGAGACCGCAGGACGCCCCCTTGCGCGTGTCCAACCTCCAGACCGGCGTGTTCTCCGGCCCGCCGGGCTCCCGGCGGGGAACCCACCGCCACCGTCCGGACGGACTGGTCGTCCGCACGCCGACACCGCCGCGTCTGCTGTGGGCGCCCACCGCAGGGCACGTGGAGGTGACCGTGAGCGCGAGCCGGGACGAGGCGTGCATGCTCGCCGCCTGGCTGGTGGGGACGGAGCACCTGTCCGAGGAGGACAGCGGCGAGATCTGCCTCTTCGAGATCGACGCCGAAGCGGTCGGGGAGGAGACGAGCCGTGCCCGGTGCGGGATCAAGGCGCATACGGACCGGCGGCTGAGGACCGACATGGCCGAGGTCGTCGTGCCGCTCGACGCGTCGAGGCCGCACACCTGGACGGCCGTGTGGGGGCCCTCGGGCACGGTCATCGGCTGCGAGGGGGTCGCCGTGCGGCGGCTGGCCCAGTCGCCGCGCTACCCGCTGTTCCTGATGATCGACCTGTTCGAGACCGGTCCCCGCCCACGGAGCACGAGCACGGCCGCGCGCTACCCCAAGACCGCCCGCGTCCACCGCGTGCGTGGGTGGGACACGTCGAGCCGTTGACCAGGAGTCCGCCGGTGGGGATGTCAGGGCGCCGAGAGCAGACCGGGCCCCGCAGTCGGGGAGCCGCCTGATCCTCGTGGCGGGCTAGATCACCGACGGCCACGACCGCTCGGCTGGACCACACTGCCGGCCGGCCGTGCCCCGCACCTGCGCGGTCGGAGCGCTACAGAGCGACGGGGCGTTCGAAGAACGTCTCCAGCACCACCGTGGCCTGCGTGCCGCTGACTCCGTCGATGGCGTACAGGCGGCGCAGGACGTCCTGGAGCTGTTCGGTCGTCGAGGTTCTGACCTTGAGCAGGACCGACGCGCTGCCGGCGATGACATGGGCTTCCTGGATCTCCGGGACGGCGGCGAACCGGTCGCCGGAGTCCCCCACCCACCGCGTCGAGTTCACCATGACGAAGGCGAGCACGCCCCGTCCGACCGCCGCGGGATCGACGTCGACGGACGTCCGCCGGATGACCCCTTGTTCACGCAGTTTGCGTACCCGCTCGTGGGCTGCCCCGGCGGAGAGTCCGACGGCCTGGCCCAGCGCCGCGTACGGCCGCGAGGCGTCTTCCTGGAGGAGCGTCAGCAACCTCCGATCCACGTCGTCCAACTGCATCTCCTTCAGTAATTTGCTTGATCTACCGAATGTCATTCTGCATAGTGGGGCGATCACAGGCTAGCATTCGACGCAGGGGCGGCAGATGTCAGACGAGCGACCGCAGGTGTACGAGATCCTCGACGAACGGTTCCGCACCGGCCGGTGCCATGCGGGCGACTCGAAACTGGAGGTCCTCTTCGAGGGCAGCCGCTGGGCCGAGGGGCCCCTGTACGTGCCGGCCGGGCGGTACCTGGTGTGGAGCGACATCCCCAACGACCGCCTGCTGCGCTGGGACGAGACGACCGGACAGGTCGGTGTCTTCCGCTCCCCCGCCGGTTACCCCAACGGCAACACGCTGGACAACGAGGGCCGCCTGATCACCTGCGAGCAGGGCAACCGCCGTGTGACCCGCACCGAGCACGACGGCTCGATCACCGTGCTCGCCGACCGTTTCGAGGGCAAGCGGTTCAACAGCCCCAACGACGCCGCCGTGAAGTCGGACGGCTCGATCTGGTTCTCCGACCCCGACTTCGGGATCACCAGCGACTACGAGGGGCATCGCGCCGAGAGCGAGATCGGCGCGTGCAACGTCTACCGCCTGGACCCCGGCACCGGCGAGGTGCGGCTGGTCGCCGACGGCTTCCAGGGCCCCAACGGCCTGGTCTTCTCCCCCGACGAGCGCCGGCTGTACGTCTCGGACAGCCGCGCCAACCACATCCGCGTCTTCGACGTCCGCGACGACGGCACTCTCGACGACGGCGAGATCTTCACCGAGTGCGCGATCGGCAACTTCGACAACATCCGCTTCGACCTCGACGGCCGGCTCTGGGCCGCCGCGCTCTACGGCGGCGTGCACTGCTACGACCCGGACGGCACCCTCCTCGGCCGCCTCCTGGTCCCCGGCCGGGTCGCCAACATCCGCTTCGGCGGCGCCCGGCGCAACCGCATGTTCATCGCCGCCGACACCACGCTCACTCCCTCGTCATGTCGGTCACCGGCACCCCGCCGCTGCCGACCGCACACCGGAAGGCACCGGCGGGGCCGTGACGGGCCCGCTTTCGCGCCCGGCGCTCACCGCCCCACGCCCCGAGCCGCTCAACCCGCCGGTCGGCGAAGCCCGTTGAGCCGCGTCAGTTCGTCGTCCGTGAGGCGGAGGGCGCCGGCCGCCACGTTCTGCACGAGGTGCTCCGGGTTGCCGGTGCCGGGGATGGCCAGGACGTGCGGGCCCTGGTGCAGGGTCCAGGCCGTGCGCACCTGTGCGGGGGTCGCGCCGTGCGCCCGGGCGACGGCCAGCACCTCCTTGTCCTGCCGCGCGGCGGTGGCGCCGTACTCCCCTCCCTCCCCGGCGACGGCGTAGTACGGTACGAACGCGATGCCCTGTTCGCCGCAGATCCGCAGGAGTTCGTCGCCGGCCGGGTCGGGCCGGTCGAGCGCGTACCGGTTCTGCACGCACACCACGGGGGCGATGGCCTGCGCCTCGGCCAGGTGGCGGGGCTCGACGTTGGAGATGCCGAGGTGGCGGATCAGGCCCGCTGCGCGCAGGTCCGCGAGGGCGCCGAAGTGGTCGGCGATGGAGTCGTACGACGGCATCCGGCGCAGGTTGACCACGTCCAGGTGGTCGCGGCCGAGCTGGCGCAGGTTCTCCTCGACGTGGCCGCGCAGGTCCTCGGGCCGTGCGGCGGTGCCCCACTCCCCCGACCAGGTGCGGTACGGGCCGACCTTGGTGACGATGACCAGGTCGTCCGGGTACGGGGCCAGGGCGCTGTTGATGAGCTCGTTGGCGGAGCGCAGCGCCGAGAAGTAGAAGGCGGCCGTGTCGAGGTGGTTGACGCCCAGGTCGACCGCCTTGCGCAGGACGGCGATCGACCGGTCGCGGTCGCTGGGGGTGCCGTGGTGGAAGGCGGCGCTGCCCGTCAGCCGCATCGCGCCGAAGCCGAGGCGGTGGACGGGCAGGTCGCCGAGTCTCCCGGTGCCGGAGGTGTCCGCGGTGATCGTCTGCGAGCTCATCGGCGGAGTCTCGCACACCCGCCGGCGGCCCCCGGCGGAACTGGGGCGTCAGCAGTACAGGTTGCCGCCCGGTGTCGTGCCGAGGATCTGCGTGAAGCGCTGGTAGGCGTCCACGCGGCTCTGCACCTGCGCCGGGTTCCGGCCGTCGCACTCCAGGGAGCCGTTGATGCTGCGGATGGTCTGGCCGAAGCCCGCCCCGCCGACCATGGCCTGGTGGGGGGGCATGGAGCCCGGGCCGGTCTGGGTGTTCCAGTACCACAGGGCCGTCTTCCAGGCGACGGCCGCGTCGTTCTGCACCAGCCAGGGGTTGTTGAGCAGGTCGATGCCCAGTGCGTCGCCCGCGGCCTTGTAGTTGAAGTTCCAGCTCAGCTGGATCGGGCCGCGTCCGTAGTAGGCGGCCTGGCCGGCCGGGCAGCCGTAGGGCCGGCTCCAGTCGCAGTAGTGCGGGTAGTTGGCGGTGTTCTGCTCCACCACGTGCACCAGACCGCCGGTCTCGTGGCTGACGTTGGCGAGGAAGGCCGCGGCCTCCTGCTTGCGCACCGTCTCGCTGCCGGTGGCGGCGAAGCCGGGATAGGCGCTGAGCGCCTGGGTGAGGCCGCGGTAGGTGTAGAAGGAATTCCGGTTCGGGAACATCTGGTTGAACTGCGCCTCGCTCACCACGAAGGTGCCGACGGGCGTTCCGGAGCCGCTGTCACAGGCGTACGGCTCCCAGTACCAGGTGCTGATCGTCGGGTCGTAGCCCGGGTTGTCGTGTTCGGCTATGTAGGCCTTGCCGTCGGTGTAGCGGACGATGTCGCCGGTGACGTACGGCTTTCCGGCCACCCACGCGGGGTAGCTGGAGCACGCGGCGGCGGAGGCGGGCGAGGCCGGCAGGAAGACCGGCGTGGTGCCCGCGAGGGCGAGGGCGGTCAGGACGGTGGCGATACGGCGCCTCGACACGTCATCAACTCCTTTGCGCAACGCGGCCGTACCGGAGCGCCGGGCAGCGCGCAGCGGCGCCCGGGCGCACGCACACGGCCGTGGTGGGGGGTGTGAGGCACACTCAATCGCTTTGGTCTGTACCAGTCAAGGGTGTAGACCAGTCACAGGTACGCAGGTTCCGGTCAGGGCGCGAGCTGCCGCCGGCGCCGTTCGAGGTAACCGCGCTCCGCCGGGCTCCGTGTCAGGGCGATCGCGGCGTCATAGGCCCGGGCCGCCTCCGCGTTGCGGCCCAGCCGCCGCAGCAGGTCGGCGCGGACCGCGTGGAGGACGTGGTAACCGCCGAGGTCGAGGGCGTCCACCAGGTCGAGGGCCTGCCGGGGGCCGTGGACCTCGGCGACGGCGACCGCCCGGTTCAGCGCCACGACCGGGCTCGGCGCCAGGGCCGTCAGCTGGTCGTACAGCTGGAGGATCTGTCCCCAGTCGGTGGCCTCGGCGCTCGGCGCGTCGCTGTGCACGGCCTGGATGGCGGCCTGGATCTGGTAGGGGCCCGGCCGGTTGCGCCGCAGGCAGCGGCGGACGAGGTCCTGTCCCTCGGCGATCAGGGCGTGGCCCCAGCGGGCCCGGTCCTGCTCGGGCAGCGGCACCAGGTCGCCCCGGTCGTCGTGCCGGGCGGCCCTGCGGGACTCGCTGAGCAGCATCAGCGCCAGCAGGCCGGTCACCTCGGGTTCGTCGGGCATCAGCTCGGCGAGGAGCCGGCCGAGGCGTACGGCCTCGGCGGACAGTCCGGCGTCACCGGTGTACCCCTCGTTGAAGATCAGGTACACGACCGCGAGGACGCCGCCCAGCCGGTCGGGCAGGTCGGCGTCCCGGGGCACCCGGTAGGGGATCCCCGCGTTGCGGATCTTCGCCTTGGCCCGCACCAGCCGCTGGGCCATGGTCGCCTCGGGCACCAGGAAGGCGCGGGCGATCTGCGCCGTGCTGAGCCCGCCGAGCAGCCGCAGGGTCAGGGCGACCCGGGCCTGCAGGGCGAGCGCGGGGTGACAGCAGGTGAAGATCAGGCGGAGCCGGTCGTCGCGCACGGGGCCCTCCTCGGGCGGTGCGTCGGGAGTGTGCAGCAGGGCCGCCTCGGCGTGCCGGGCCTCACGGGTGGACTCGCGGCGCAGCCGGTCGATGGCCCGGTTGCGGGCGGTGGTGATGATCCACCCGGCCGGGCTGGGCGGCACGCCGGTGGCAGGCCAGCGCTGCACGGCGAGGGTGAAGGCGTCCTGAACCGCTTCCTCGGCGAGGTCGATGTCGCCGAGGAAGCGGACGAGGGAGGCGACCGCGCGGCCGTACTCCGCGCGGAAGACGGAGGCGATGTCCACGGAGTCCATGGTCACGTCCTCGCAGGGGTCAGTCGGCGTCTCCCATGAACGGCCGCACCTCGATCGGCAGGGTGGTCGCCAGAGCCGCCTTGCGGCCCCACTGCAGGGCGGCGTCCAGGTCGGGCGCCTTGATCAGGCAGATCCCGCCGAGCATCTCCTTGCCCTCCACGTACGGGCCGTCGGTGACCAGGACGTCACCGTCGCGGGGGCGCAACACGGTGGAGGACTCCGGACCGTGCAGTCCCCCGGCGAACACCCAGGCGCCCGCCTCGCGCAGCTCCTTGTGGAAGACCTCGAGGTTCTTGTCGATCTCGGCGAGCACCTCAGGGGCGGGCGTCCCGCCGACCGGCTGCATCACGCTGAGCAGGTAGTACTTCATGGTGGCCTCCTCGGGTTCGTGGGGTTCTGTCACCTCCTACACGAACGGCACACCCCCGGATCGACACCTCGCCCCACCGAACCGCGAGAATTTTTTCCATGACCTCCGCGCCGCACCCCCTCGTGACCCGTGCCCGGCAGCTGGCCCGCGATCTGCTCCTTCCGCAGGCCGAGCGGGTGGACCAGGAGGGGGTGCCCGTGAGCCACCTGGCCGAGATCCGGCGATCGGGGCTGCTCGGGGTGGGCGCGCCGGCGGAGTACGGCGGTGCGGACGCGCCGGCCGCCGTGGCGCGGGAGACGGCGGAGATCCTGGCCGGGGCCTGCTGCTCCACGTGGTTCGTGCAGACCCAGCACCACACGCCGGTGAAGATGCTCGCCACATACGACTGCCCCGCCCGGGCGAAGCTGCTGCGTCCCCTGGCCACGGGCGAGCTGCTGGCCGGGATCGCCTACGCCCACGTCCGGTCCTACCCCCGGGTCCCCGTCCGGGCCGCCCAGGAGCGCGGCGGCTGGCGCTTCGACGGGACGGTGCCCTGGTACACGGGGTGGGGACTGAACGATGTGATGCTGCTGGCCGGGGTGACTCAGGCGGCCGAGGTGGTGTTCGCCTTCGTCGAGGCACGCGAGCAGCCGGGGCTGCGCGCGTCCCCGCCGATGCGGCTGGCGGCGCTCACGGCCGCCCGTACGGTCTCCCTCGAGCTCGACGGTCTGCGGGTGCCGGAGGAGGCCGTGGTGCTGCGCACCCCGCGGGAGCGGTTCGCGCGGATCGACCTGCCGAGGAACACCAACGCGAGCCCCGCCGTCTTCGCAGTGGCCCAGGCGGCGCTGGACCTGGTCGAGGCCGCGCCGGACGGCGCGGAGACCGCCCGGCCGCTGCGGGCCCGCCTCGACGAGGTCCGGCGGCAGGCGTACGCGCTCGCCGACCACCCGGTGCCGCACGAGCGGACCGAGGAACGGCTGGCGCTGAAGACACGGGCGTACGACGTGATGCGCGCGGCCACGACCGCGGCGGTCGTGGCCGGCGGCGGCCGGTCCATGGCCCTGGACAGCCGCGCCCAGCGGCTGGCCCGTGAGGGCCTGTTCCTGCTGGTGCAGGGGCAGACGGCCGAGGTGCGCCGGGCGCACCTCGGCGCGCTCGCCGGCGGGGGGCCGCGCTAACTCGCGAACGGCACCTGCGCCGAGAGGGCGGTGTCGCTGCCCAAGGGGTGCCGCCACAGCCCCTGCGCGGCCAGGCGCGGCAGGACGCCCTCGCCGAACCAGTACGCCTCCTCCAGGTGCGGATAGCCGGAGAGGATGAACTCCTCGATGCCCAGCGCGTGGTACTCCCCGATCCGCTCGGCGACCTCGTCGTGGCTGCCGACCAGGGCGGTGCCGGCGCCGCCGCGCACCAGGCCGATGCCGGCCCACAGGTTGGGGTGGATCTCCAGGCCGTCCCGGTTGCCGCCGCCGTGCAGGGCGAGCATGCGCCGCTGCCCCTCGGACTCGCTGCGGGCGAGCCCGGCCTGGATGGCCCTGACACTCTCCGGGTCGAATCCGTCCAGGAGCCGGTTCGCCTCCGCCCAGGCCTGCTCGGCCGTGTCCCGGGTGATGACGTGCAGCCGGATGCCGAAGCGGAGGGTGCGGCCCTCCCTGGCCGCCAGGGACCGTATCCAGGCGATCTTCTCGGCGACCTGGGCGGGCGGTTCGCCCCAGGTGAGGTACACGTCGGCGTGCCGGGCGGCGACCTCCCCCGCGACGGGCGAGGAGCCGCCGAAGTACACCTGCGGGACGGGGTCGGGCACCCGGGCCAGGGTCGCGTCCGCGACCTGGAGGTGCTCGCCGTGCAGGTCGACGGTCTTGCCGTCCCACAACTGCCGTACGATCTGCAGGAATTCCCCGGTACGGCGGTAGCGGGCGTCCTTGTCGAGGAAGTCGCCGTAGGCCCGCTGCTCGTGGCTCTCGCCGCCGGTGACGACGTTGAGCAGGAGCCGTCCGCCGGTCTGCCGCTGGAAGGTGGCGGCCATCTGCGCGGCCAGCGTGGGAGAGACGAAGCCGGGCCGGAAGGCGACCAGGAACTTCAGGCGTTCGGTGTGCTGACTGACCATCGCCGTCGTCAGCCACGCGTCCTCGCACCAGGCGCCCGTCGGGGTGAGCGCGCCGGCGAAGCCCAGGTCCTCGGCGGCGCGGGCGATCTGGCTCAGGTAGGCGACCGTCGGCGGCCGGTCCCGGCCGGAGGCGGTGGCCGGGGTGCCGTGGCCGCCGCCGACGACATGGCGGCTGTCGCCGTTGGTGGGCAGGAACCAGTGGAAGGTGAGGGACACGCGGGTCTCCGATCAGGTGTGCTTCGGACGCTCTTCAGAGCAGGCCGTGCCGGGGCGGCCGGGTGCCGTGGAGGACAAAGCGGCCGAGGTGCTGGATCTTCCAGCGAACCGGGTCGTGCAGGGTGTGGGTGCGGGCGTCGCGCCAGTGCCGGTGCAGGTTGAGGGAGTGGAGCGCGGAGCGGGTGCCGGACACCTCGAACAGGGCGTCCGCCACCTCGACGGCCGCCTGGGCGGCCTGCACCTTGGCCGCGGCGACCGCGAGGGACGCCTCGGCCGCCGTCTCGTCGGTGAGGTGGGCCGCGGCCCCGTCCACCGCCCGGGCGGCCTCGCGCAGCAGCGCCTCGGCCGCCCGTACGAGCAGGGCGAGTTCACCGAACCGATGGATCAGCAGCGGGTCGTCGGCGGCGGATGCGTGTCCCTCGGCGAGGCTCTCGAACCAGGGGCGGCTCTTGGTGCGCACGAAGGCGACCGCCTCCGCGAGCGCGCCGGCGGCGATCCCGGTGTCGATGGCGGCGTGCAGCAACTGGGCGGTGGCGCCGTGCAGTTGCGGGCCCTGAAAGGTGAGGTGGTGCGGCAGGACCCGGTCGGCGGGGACCGGGACGCCGTCGAGGCGGACGGTGCCGCTGGCCGTGGTCCGCTGGCCCATGCCGTCCCAGTCGTCGACGACGGTGAGCCCCGGCGCGTCGCGCGGCACGTACGCGACGTGCAGGGCGCCGTCCCCGGCGCGGGCCAGGACGGGGATCCAGTCGGCGAACAGGGCACCCGTGGAGTAGTGCTTGACACCGGTCATCAGGTAGGAGCCGTCCGCCTGGGGTTCCAGGCGGGTACGGATGTCCTGGACGTGCTGTGTGCCGGCCTCCGACTGGGCGTTGCCGAACCGCCGCCCGGCGAGCAGCTCCGCGAAGAAGAACCTCCGCTGCTGCTCGGTGCCCTGGCGGCGGATCACGTTGACGTACACGAAGTGGCTCTGCGGGATCTGCGCGAGGCTCGCGTCCGCCGAGGCGAGCAGCCGGAAGATCTCCGCGAGGGTCTCCTGGCGGACGTCGGCGCCGCCGTGCTCGGCGGGGACGGTGACGGCGAGCAGCCCGGAGGCGGACAGCCGCCGCACCTCCTCGCGCGGCAGCCGGCGCTCGGCGTCCCGCGCGGCGGCGCCCGCCCGGAACTCCTCGGCCAGCTCGGCGGCGACGGCCAGGGCCTCGGCGTCGTCGGCGATCACATGCGCGGACATGGCCGGTGCTCAGCTCGCCGCGGCCAGGACGGGGGTGCGGCCGAGGGCCGCCGAGAACTGGTCGACGACCTGGGCCAGCGCCTCGGCGGCGGCCGGTGTCACGGTGAGGGTGCCGTCCTCGTGGACGGTGATGTCCTTGTCGAGGGTGAACCAGCCCTGCACAATGTGCGCGGCGCCCATGGAGTTCAGCACCGGGCGCAGCGCGTAGTCGATGGCCAGGACGTGCGCGGTGCTGCCGCCGGTGGCGAGCGGCAGCACGGTCTTGCCGGTGAGCGCGTACTGCGGGAGCAGGTCCAGCAGCGCCTTGAGGACGCCGGAGTACGCCGCCTTGTACACGGGGGTGCCGACGACGACGCCGTCGGCGCGGGCGAACAGTTCGGTGGCCTCGACGATCGCCGGGTGCCGGAAGTCGGCCCCGAGCAGGGCCTCCGCGGGGATGGTGCGCACGTCGAGCGGGACCACCTCGTGGCCCTGCGCGGTCAGGCGCCGGTCCAGGTGGCGCAGCAGGCGGTTGGTGCGGGAGGAGGCGGAGGGGCTGCCGGAGACGGACAGGACGGTGGCCATGGGTCCTCTTTCGATGCGGAGCCGGGGCGCCCGCCCGGCTGGGCGGGCGCCCCGGGGAAGGGTCAGGAGTACCAGGTGGGCTGGGGCAGTTCGCCCTCCAGGACCCAGCGGCCGACCTCGCGGCGCTTGTAGGCGACCGGGTCGTGCAGGGTGTGGGTGCGGATGTTGCGCCAGAACCGGTCCAGGCCCTCGGCGGTGGCGGTGGAGCGGGCGCCGGTCACCTCGAAGATGCGGTGCGTGATCTCCAGGGCGACGTCGGTGGCGCGGGCCTTGACCGCGGCCACCCGCACCTCGAACTCGCCGCGGGCCTGCTCCGTGACAGCGTCCGGGTCGTCGTGCAGTTGCTGCCCCTCGGCGGCGACCGCGTCGGCGAGCGCCTCGACCGCCCACAGCTTGGCGGTGAGGTCGCCGTAGGTGTCGATGACGTGCGGCTCGTCGACGGCCCGCTCGTGACCGCCGTGCAGCCAGGACCGGGACTTGGTGCGGGTGTAGGTCGCCGCCGTCTCCAGGGCGCCCGCGGCGATGCCGAGGTAGAAGCTGACGAAGACCAGCTGGATGGTGGGGACGTTGAGGGTGTTGTAGACGCGCGGCTGGAACCGTTTGCCGGCGTACCCGGCCGCGGAGGACCAGGGGGTGCGGACGCCGTCGAGGGTGACGCTGCCGCTCTCGGTGAGCCGCTGGCCGATGTTGTCCCAGTCGTCGTGGAAGGTCAGGCCCGGGCTGTCCGACGGCACGATCGCGAAGACGTGCTGGTCGGTGCCGTCCAGGACGCCCTCCAGGACGGTGACGTCGGAGACCTTGCTGCCGGTGGAGAAGGTCTTGTGGCCGGTGAAGACCAGGTCGTCGCCGTCCTCGGTGACGATCACGTCCCGGTCGCGCGGGTTGACGGCGCCGCCGAAGAACCAGCGGCCCCGGGCCGCCTCGGCCTCCACGTGCTCCCACTGCTCGCGGGTGCCGACCAGGCGGGCGGCCCAGTTCCACAGGTAGTGGTAGCCGAGGAGCTGGCCGATGGAGCCGTCGGCCTTGGCGACCTCGCGGATCACCCGGTAGGCGGTGATCCAGTTCTGGCCCGCGCCGCCGTGCTCGACGGGGCCGAGCAGGGTGACCAGGCCGGAGTCCTTCAGCAGCTGGACCTCGGCGTGAGGGGTGGCGCCGGCGCGGTCGCGGGCGGCGGCGTCGGTGGCCAGCACGGCGGCGACCTCGGCGGCCCGGCCGATCCAGTCCTCGGCGGGGCGGGTCTGCCAGTCGATGGGCGTGGCGGTGCTCATGGGTGTCTGCCTCTCTCGCGGTGCGGGTGCTCTCAGGCGGGCGCGGGGACGGACTGGGGCTCGGCGGTGGGGAGTTGGGCTTCCAGTTCGCGGACGAGGGGCAGCACGCGGCGCCCGAAGTACTCGACTTCCTCGTGGTAGTGCAGGAAGCCGAGGAGGAAGAGGTCGACGCCGAGCCGCTTGTAGGCGACGATCCGCTCGGCGATCTGCTCCGGGGTGCCGATGAGCCCGGTGCGGAAGCCGTCGTTGTACTGGACCAGGTCCTCGAAGGTGGAGTCCTGCCACATGCCCTTGCCGTCGGCGGTGGACTGCCCGGCCTGCTTCACCGCGGCGCCGAAACCCTCCACGGCCGCGGTGTCGGCGTGGGCGACGATCTCGCGGAGGGTCTGGCGGGCCTCGGCCTCGGTGTCACGGGCGATGAGGAAGCCGTTGAGGCCGAACTTCGGCGGCGTACGGCCCGCTTGGGCGGCAGAGGCGCGGACGTCGGCGATCTGCTCGACGACTCCGTCGAAGTCCTTGCCGTTGGAGAAGTACCAGTCGGAGACCCGGCCGGCCATGGCGCGGGCGGCGGTGGAGTTGCCGCCCTGGAAGATCTCCGGGTGCGGGCGGCCGGGCACGCTGACGGGCTTCGGCTTCAGGGAGAAGTCGCGGATCCGGTAGAAGTCGCCGGCGAGTTCGGCGTGGTCCTCGGTCCAGATGGCGCGCAGGGCACGGATGAACTCCTCGGAGCGGCGGTAGCGTTCGTCGTGCTCCAGCCAGGGCTCGCCGAGGGCGGTGAACTCGCCCTTGAACCAGCCGCTGACGACGTTGACGGCGAAGCGGCCGTTGGACAGGTGGTCGGCGGTGGCGCCGAGTTTGGCCAGGACGCCCGGGTGCCACAGGCCGGGGTGGACGGCGGCGATGACCTTCAGGCGCTGGGTGGCCAGCAGCAGGGCGAGACTGAAGCTGGTCGACTCGTGCTGGTACTCGGCGCCGTAGCTGGCCATGTAGCGGACCTGGCTGAGCGCGTACTCGAAGCCGTTGTTCTCGGCGAGCACGGCGAGTTCGCGGTTGTAGTCGTAGCCCCAGTCGGTGCGCTGCTCGATGGTGCTGGTGACGAGTCCCCCACTGACGTTGGGAACCCAGTAGGCAAATTTCACGGGCGCGGCGGGCATGCGGAACTCCTGTTGCGGAACGTTCTGGGAACGCCGAATTCCGGGCACGCGAAAGAGTTTTCCGCGGGACGTGAGAACAGCCGGAATTCAGGCGGTGAAGGGAGGAACACGCCCGGCGGGCACGGCCGTCCGGGAAGGGACAGGTGCGGGGCGCGTGGTGGAAGGCGCGCGGCGCGTCAGGCCGCGGGGCAACAGGAGGCGCTGGAGACACGCGCGAGGTCGACGTGGCGTCGCCGCGTGAGGTCCAGTCGCATCGTCATGCCGTCGATCGTGGCAGCCGCGGGTGAGAGCCGTCAAGGAAAACCCGGCCGGTCTCGTATGGCGGACCAATGAATTCCACGGAGGTGCGGCAGAAAAAGCCTTGAAGTGCCTGCCGGGACACCCGCATTTCCGCGTCAGGTGCGGAGGGAACGGCTGGAATGCGCGCGGCGGGTGGGTTTCAGTGCACCGCGCCGGTGAGCCCGGGACGGCCGAACTGCCGTGCGTCCGGCCGGCGCCGCAGGGCCCGGCCGGCGCCTGAGGGCGCCGGCCGGGCCCTGCGGTCCTCGGCGGGCTGTCACTCCTCGTCGTGCGCGGGGACCACCACGAGGAAGGCGTCCGACTCCAGGTCCATCACGACCGTCGCCGGCTCACCTTCGGCGCGGCGCGCCGCCGCGTACTCCTCCGCCGGCCACGATCCGCGCGGAGCTCCCGCAGGAAACCGCTCCAGCACCTTCGCGCCCATAGCGGCAGACACCTCCAGAACTCGATGATCGACCCGAACCGGTAACTCTCGCACAAACCGGCTGCCCCGGAACGGCGCGGGCATGTGCGGTGGCCACCTACTCGGGCCCACGGCCGTGCGCCATCGTCGCCGCACCCCCCTCTGGCCTCAACACATAAAGGACAAATAAGAGCAGAACGAAGTACGCGGCGCCTGCTCGGTCTGTACTGTGCCGTATCCCCGTGGGTGGTCCACTACACGACCAGCCGGCCCGCACTGGTGCCCCACAACCTGATCGTGGGCATCGCGGTTCGGCCTGCTGGCCCTGGGGTTCACCCGCGCTCCGGAACGCATGTACGGACGGCCCGAATGCCGCGTGACCCGCGGACCGGCCGCTGTCATGTTCCGGCCGTCCCCACGCGGACAGAAACGGACAGGAACGGACTGTCCCGGTCTCCAGCGGGCACAAGCACTGGTGCAGGGGTCCTGAGAAAGAGGGGCGGACATGGAGATCGACGGCATCATCAGCGCCATCGTGATCGGCATCGTCATCGGCATCCTGGGCCGTCTCGTGGTCCCGGGCCGCCAGCGCATCGGCATCCTGTGGACGATCGTCGTCGGCATCATCGCCGCGCTGATCGGCTCCGCGATCGCCGGCGCGCTCGGTGTGGCCGACACCAAGGGCGTCGACTGGGTCGAGTGGCTCATCCAGATCTGCCTCGCCGCGGTCGGCGTCGTGGCGCTGGACCGCTCGAAGGCACGCCGCTGACGGCGAACGGGCCGAGAGCGGACGCCGGCACACGGGCCGGCCACGTACGGACGCTGCCCCACGGGCCCGCCACGTGCGGACGCTGCCCCACGGGCCGCCCGGAACCAGACGCTGACACACGAGCCGGCGGAGAGCCGACACTGACCGGGGTGCCGATGATCGAGCGCCCCGGTCAGTGTCGTACCGCACGCCGGGCCCCGGCCGCTCCCGCCGCCCCGGCGCGCATCGCGGCCAGCCCCTCCCGGCTGGACGGGTACACCGGCACCCAGCCCAGCTCCCGCTCCGCCTTCGCCGTGGACACCCGCAGCGACGTGGACATCGTGGTGTGCGCGTACGACAGCGGCCTCATCAGCCACAACGGCACCGCCATCGGCTTCGGCGCCCCGAACTCCTCGGCCACCGCGACCACATGGGCGCGGAAGCCGAGCGGTGTGCGGTCGGCGATGTTGTACGCCTGGCCGGGGCGGCCGCGCTCCACCGCGGCGACCACCGCGCGGGCGGCGTCGGTGAGCTCCACCCACGGCAGGACCCGGCCGCGGTCGTGCGGCACGGGCAGCTGCCGCCGGCGCAGCAGCGGCAGCAGGGCGTCCGTGCCGCCGGGTCCGTAGAACAGGCCGAAGCGGAGTGCGACACCCTCCAGGCCGGGTGTGTGGAAGGTGAGCCGCTCCTTGGTGCGCATGGCCCCGATGTGGCGCTCCAGCTCCCGGTCGGTGCCGGGCGGACCGAAGGGGTCGGTCTCGGTGAGGACGCGGTCGCCGTGGTCGCCGTAGCCGTAGCCGAAGACCATCGACTCCGCCACGAACCGGCGCGCCCCGGTGACCTGGGCGGCTTCGACGAGGTGGGCCGTGCCGTCGGTGCGCAGCGCGTCGGTGGCGTGCATGTTCCGGTGCCGCAGGGGCGCCTTGCGCAGGGCGGTCGCGGCGTGGATCACCGTGTCGAAACGGTGCCCGTCGACGGCGCGCAGCAGGGCGTCACGGTCCATGAGGTCGGCGCGGAGGTCGTTCTCCGGGCCGCGTCCGAGCCCGGTGACCCGGTGTCCGGCCTCGGTCAGGGCGCGGGCGGCGTGCCGGCCGAGCACTCCGCCGGCGCCGACGAGGAGGATGTTCTGGCTCTGGGTGTGGTGGATCGTCGTCATGTCCGTGCGACGGATCGGGCCGCCACGGACGTGACATCGGGCGCGCCAGCCCGGCTAGGGCACGTACACGTACGGCACCGTCGTGGTCAGCGGCGCGAAGCCGAGGCGTTCGAGGATCGGACGGCTCTGGCTGGAGGCGTCGACCTGGAGGTAGCGGTATCCGAGGGACGCGGCGACGCCCGCCCGGTGGGCGACCAGGGCGCGGTAGAGGCCCCGGCCGCGCCAGGCCTCGACGGTGCCGCCGCCCCACAGCCCGGCGAACGCCGTGCCGGGCACGAGCTCCATGCGGGCCGCGCTCACCGGCTCCTCCCCGGCCAGGGCCACGACGGCCATGACGGTGTCGGGGTCGGACGCCAGCCGGGCCAGGAGCCGGTGGCGCAGCCACGCGCTGTCCGCCCCGAACGCCTTCTCGTGCACCTCGGCCACCAGGTCCACGCCCGCCCGGTCGGTGACGGGCACGACGCGGACCCCCTCGGGCAGCCCGGCATCGAGGGTCAGGCCGGCGATCTCGCCGATCATCAGCGTCTCCTGCGGCCCGGGCGTGAACCCGGCCGCGGCGAGCCGCCGCCCGAGGTCCGCGGGCCGGTCGTACCCGTACAGCTTCCACTCGAACTCCAGGCCGAGCCCGGTGAAGTGCGCGATCTGCCCGGCGATCGCCGCGTGGGCGCCCGCCTCGTCCAGGGCGGACCACACGACGCCGTTCCAGCCCTGCGCCGAGGCGACCTGGCGCACCACCTCGCCGGTCCGCTCGACGCGGGCTCCGGGACCGTCGGGCCGCGCTCCCTGACGCAGGCAACGGTCGAACAGGGCGAGTACCTCGGCGTGATCCATGGGCCGATCCCAGCACGCGCCCGCCCGCCGGACCACCGGTTTTCGCGCCGCGAGGTCGACCGGCCGCCGCCCCGTTCTCCTGAGATGCCGGGCCGAGCGGGCGATGCCTACGATCGAGAGGAAGGCCCGTGCTGCCGGCACGCAGGGAAACAGTCATGATCACGCACAACGACGACGTGGACTGGGACCGCTGGCCGGTCGCCGACTACCTCGCGGAGAACTACCGCGACGTGCATCCCGCGGACGCGGCGGTCATCGCCCACCACTCGGCGTTCTACCGGCGGATCGCGCCCGGCAGTGTGGCCCGCTCGGTGGAGTGCGGCGCGGGGCCGAACCTCTATCCCCTCATCCTGGCGTCCGCAGTGAGCCGGCGGATCGACGCGGTGGACGCGAGCGCGAGCAACGTGGCCTACCTCGAGGAACAGCTCCTGCACCGGCCCGACGCGAGCTGGCTGCCGTTCCACGCGCTGTGCCGGGAGCTCAATCCCGCCGTACCGGCCACCCTGGCCAAGGCGCTGGCGCCGGTGTACGCCGTGCAGGCCGACGTCCGCTCCCTGCCCCCGCGGACGTACGGCCTCGCCTCCATGCACTTCGTCGCCGAGGGCGCGACGGAGGACTTCGCGGAGTTCACCCTCTTCTGCCGCGCCTTCGTCCGCTGTGTCGTGCCGGGCGGGTACCTGGTGGCCGCGTTCATGCAGGACATGCCGGCCTACCGCATCGGCCCCGCGTCACGCTGGCCGGGCTGCCCGGTGGACCCGCACGCGATCGAGGCGGTGTTCGCCCCGCTGACCCGTGAGGTGACGGTCACCCACATCGACAGCGACCCGACCCTGCCGGACTACGCGGACGCGGGAATGGTGCTGCTGACGGGGGTGGCGGGCGAGGCCGGCTGATCGGGCTGCCTGGGATACCGCCGGAAATCGGCCGTGGCTCTGACACCACGAGCGCTCCAGCCGGTCGCCCCCCCCCGCCCGCCGCCCGTGCGCGCCGGGGGCCCGGACATGGCCCGGGCCCTCAGGCCCCGGCCTGCGCCGCGGAGCCTCCCGTGCTGTGGCTGGTCAGTCCCGTGGCCTCGGGCGGCAGCGGCGGCACAGGAGGACGCCTCCCGCCAGCAGTGACACCGCGCCCGCACCCAGCAGGGGCAGGGTCTGGTCCGTGCCGGTGTGGGCGAGGGAGCCCGTCGTCCGGGCCGGGCCAGGGTGCGGGTGGCTGCGGGGTGGTGCCGGCGGCTGCGACGGCTGTGGCGTCGCGGGGCGGTCCGGGCTGGCCGGGGGGCGGCCGGGGGTGTTGGCGGAGTCGTTGCCCGTGGACGCGTTGCCGGCGCCGACGACGTTCACGGTGTTGCCGGTGACGTTCACCGGCAGGTGCACGGGCAGCTGCACCTCGTTGCCGGCGATCACGCCCGGTGAATCCTTTCCGCCGGCCTCGGCGGAGACCCCGCCCGGAGCGCCGGCCCCGTCGTCGTTCGCACAGCGGTTGCCCGCGGCCGGGTTGAGGAGCCCCACCGCGTCCACCGTGTTCCCGCACACGTTCACCGGGACGTGCAGCGGAAGCTGGACGGTGTTGCCGGAGATCAGCCCGGGTGAGCCGGCCGCGGAGCCGACGGCCCCGGAGTCGGCGTACGCGGGCACTGCCACGGCCATCGCGCCCGACGCGGCGGCGACGGCGATCACACCGTTTCGGGTAACCCTTCTCATAGGTTCCCTGCCTTCCAGACATGGTCGCGGGCACTCACCCGCACCGGGTAAAACGCGGACGCACCATCCCAGTTATGGCTCATCCGCCTTTCACTCCATCGAGCGGCAAGAGTGTCGAACTGCCGGTAAAAAAGATCGTCTGTGCGGCGCGGGGCGCGCAGGGTACGGCACGCGGCGGGGCGCCGCTCGCCCGGAGGCGCGGTCGCGGGGACCCCCTTATGGTGAGCGAGGGCGCCGGTCCCGGTCCGCTGTGGGGCGTCCCTTGGAGGCATGGATGCTGGCCAAGCTGACGAAGCGGCCCTCGGTCGGGCGCTGCGCGGTCACCGGGGCGGTCGGGCTGGTCCTGCTCGGCGCAGGACTGCCGGCCGCCGCCGACGTGCCGCCCGACCTGTCGCGGTTCTACCGCCAGAAGGTCGGCTGGACGGCGTGCCGGGGCCCGGACATGCCGAAGGACCTGCAGTGCGGCAAGGTCACCGTCCCCCTCGACTACGCCCGGCCCGAGGCCGGCACCCTCGACCTGGCGCTCGCGCGCTACCGCGCCACGGGCCCGTCGCGCGGGTCGGTGCTGCTGAACTTCGGCGGCCCCGGTGGCGCGGGCGTGACCGAGCTCGCCCTGGGACGGGACGACTTCATAGGTCTGACCGAGGGCTACGACGTGGTCTCCTTCGACCCCCGCGGCGTCGGCCGGTCCTCGCCGGTCAGCTGCGGCGACGCCGCCGAGAAGGCGCTGGAGGCGACGGGCGGCGGCACCACGGAGTCCGATCCGCAGGCCGTGCTGGGGACGTTGCGCGAGACCGCCGCCGAGTGCGCCGCCCACTCGGGCCCCGTCCTGCCCCACATCGGCACGGTGAACGCCGCGCGCGACCTGGACGTGATGCGCCAGGCACTCGGCGACAAGAAGCTCAACTACCTGGGTTTCTCCTACGGGACACGGCTCGGCGCGGTGTACGCGGCCCAGTTCCCCGGCAGGGTGGGCCGGTTCGTGCTGGACGGCGTGGACACGCTGACCGAGCCGCTGGCCGAGCAGGCCCTGGCGGGCGCGCAGGGCCAGCAGACCGCGCTGGAGAACTTCCTCACCTGGTGCACGAGGGACATCGCCTGCCCGTTCGGGCGGGATCCGCGCGCCGCCCGTGAGCGGGTGGTCCGGCTGGTCGACTCGCTCGACCGGGACCCGGTGCCGGCGGACTTCGGCGAGGAGTTCTCCGGGCAGGACCTCGTGGGCGCCATCGGGCAGGGCCTGTACAGCCGCGACTTGTGGCCCTCGCTGGAGCGTGCGCTCGCGCTGCTGCTGGAGGACGGCGACACGCGCCGGGTGGAGGCCTTCGGGACCGGCGGCGTGACGCTGCCGGTGCGCAACAGGAACCACGGGGGCCTCGTCAACGCGGAGGACGTGCCCCTGGACAACCTGCCGGCGGCGCTGATGGCGGTCAACTGCGCGGACGACCCCGACCGCCCCTCCGCCGGACAGGTCGCCCGCGACCTGGCCCGGCTGCGTGCCCGGTTCGAGAAGGCCTCGCCGGTCTTCGGCCGGTACCGGCTCACCCAGACCCTCATGTGCTACGGCCGGCCCGAGGGCACCGACTTCATCCGGGAGAAGGTCAAGGACGTCGACACGCCCAGGATGCTGCTGGTCGGCACCCGCGGCGACCCGGCCACGCCGTACCGCTGGACCGTGGAGACGGCCGAGCGGCTCGGTTCCTCGGCGGTGGTGCTGGACAACCGGGGCGAGGGCCACACCGGGTACGGATCGTCCAAGTGCGTCCGCCGCAAGATCGAGGACTTCCTGCTCTACGGCTCCCTGCCGCGCAACGGCAGCTCCTGCGGCTCCGAACCCGACCCGCAGGACTGATCTCGCCCGGGCGGCTCCCCCCGTGGAGAATCGCCCCAAATGCCCTCCCCGTGAATCGGTCCTATCGTGCTGTCATGGAGCACGACCTGAGTCCCGCCACCCTCACCGAGCTGCGCCGTCCGCGGCCCTATCCGGCGGTGTCCGTGCTCACGCCGACGCACCGCCGCGCCCCCGACCACGCCCAGGACCAGGTGCGCCTGCGCAACGCGGTGGCCGAGGCGAAGAAGCAGCTGGAGGCGGATCCCGCGGTCACCCGGGAGCGCCGCGCCGCGGTCGCCCGGGAACTGGACCGGGCCCTGTCGGAGATCGACCTGACGCACGCCGAGGACGGCCTGGCGATCTTCGCCGCCCCGGGCGAGCACCAGGTGTGGTCCCTCGCGCGGTCCGTGCCCGAGCGGGTGGTGCTCTCGGACACCTTCCTCACCCGCAGTCTCGTCTCCGCGCAGACCGCCGAGCGGCCGTTCTGGGTGCTCTGCCTCGCCGCCGACCGCGTCGCGCTGTGGAACGGCGGGGCGGGCCGCGTCGTGGAGGAACGTACCGCCGGCTTCCCGCTGACGCGGCGCGTGGAGAACTTCGACCCCGAGCGGCAGATGCGCATCGGTGATCCGCCGAGCGCCTTCCGCGACGAGGGCACCCGCCGGTTCCTGCGGGAGGCCGACGCCGCGATGGGCAAGGTGCTGCGCGCGCAGCCGCGCCCGCTGTACGTCACCGGCGAGCCCCCCGCCATCGCCCTGCTGGATGAGGTCGGCAGCGTCGCCGGGCGCGCGGTGCACGTGCCGCGCGGCGGACTCGCGCACGCCGGTGCCGAGACGGTGTGGCAGGCCGTGCGCCCGGTGATCGAGGCCGAGGTCCGCAAGAGCGCCGAGGCCGTGCGGCGGGCCCTGGAGTCGGCCCGGGGGCGCCGGGCGTTCGCGGCCGGCATCGACGAGCTGTGGCACAGCGCCCGGGAGGGCCGCGTACGTCTGCTGGCCGTGGAGGAGAACCACCGTGTGACGGTCGTCGACGCCGGTGACCACCTGGTCCCCGTCGAGAGCGGCACCCCCGGCGCCCGCGAGGACATCGTGGACGAGATCGTCGAGCAGTGCCTGGAGACCGGCGCCGACGTCCGCTTCGTACCGGACGGCACGCTGCGCGACGCGGACGGGATCGCCGGGGTGCTGCGGTACTGAGGACGGCGGGGAGATCTGACGCAGCGTGACCGGGCGGACGGACGAGACGACCCGAACAAACGGCCCCCGAACACCCGAGTGAGCGCGACACCGACACCCTCATCGGTCCGCCAATTCACGTACCCGGCCTACGACTTGACCGGCATCCCGCCGTACTGCCACCGTACGCGCACGGCCACTCCGCGAAGACTGTGGCATATGCCAGAAGCACCGCCGTATCGGGTGTTGCCAAATCCCTTACAGGGCGTCGCGGGCTGTGCCACAGTCGTAACGGTCCCTCCGTCCGCCCTGGCCGTACCGTCCCCGCATCGGAGTGCGTCATGCCGTCCCATCTCTCCGCGGACCGCCCCGCCGCCCAGCCGCCAGGACGCGGCTCGGTCGACGCGCTCATCTCGCAGGCCCGGCGGCTCAAGGGCGACGTCGACGCCGTACGACGTGAGGCGCAGGGCGACGGATCGGACCCCCGGGAACGCTGGCAACGCGCGCTGTGCGACCTCGCGCTGCACCAACTCGACGATCTCGACGCGCACTTGGCGCAACTGCGGGACGGGCCGCTGTCCGCGCCCGACGCCGCGCCCGCACCCCCGGCCCGGCACGGCTCGCTGCTCAGCCGGGTCGGCAGCGCCGAGTGGAACCTGCTGACCGACGAGGCCGACTGGTCCGGGGAGCTGTACCAGATCCTCGGCCGCGACCCCGCCGCTCCCCCGCTCACCCTCGACGAGCTCCCCTCACTGGTGCTCGACGAGGACCGCCCGACGCTGACGGCGATGGTCACGGGCTGTCTCGTCGACGCCCGGCCCATCGACGGCGAGTTCCGCGTGGTGCGCCCGGACGGCGAGGTACGGACCGTGCACATGATGGGCGAACCGGTGCTCGACGCGGACGGCAGTACGGCCTCCATGTGGGCCGTGCTGCGGGACGTCAGCGAGCTGCGCCGCAGCCAGCGCGCGGTGAGCGAGACCCGTGACTCGCTCACCCGCCACCGGCCCGGCACGCAGCACGACCACCGGCTCGCGGCAGAGCCGCGGGAGGCCGTGCCACCGCCGAGGCACGGCTCCCCGCGGCTCGCGCACCGCCCCCCGGGCACCCTGGACGTGGCGGCGCTCCACCTGCCGTCGTCGACGGGCAGCCTCATCGGCGGAGACTGGTACGACGTCCTCGACCTGCCCGACGGCGAGACGCTGCTGACCATCGGCGACCTGACCGGGCACGGCGCCGGCGTCACCTCGGACCTGGCCATGCTGCTGGGCGCCGTACGCGGCATGGCCATGGCGGGCAGCCGGCCCGGGCCCCTGCTGTCCTTACTGAACCAGCTGGTGGACGCCACCGCCGACCCTGCCCTGGGCAGCGCCGTGTGCTGCCGCTACCGGCCCGCGACCCGCACGCTGGTGTGGGCGCGGGCCGGGCACCCCGCTCCGCTGCTGTTCCGCGACGGGACGGGGCGCGTGCTCGACGCCCCCGCCGGTGTCCTGCTCGGCGCCACCAGGGGCGCCGCCTACGGGGAGGCCGAGGAGACCCTCCAGGTCGGGGACCTGCTCCTCCTCCACACCGACGGCCTGGTTCCCGGACACAGCGGCAGCCAGGCCGTGGACCTCCTGCTCGGCCTGGCCCCGCAGCTCACCGCGGACCGCAGCGCCCACGCGTGCGTACGGACGGTCGTGGAGGCGTACGGGCAGGGCGAGCGCGAGAACGACGCCTGCGTGCTCGCCGCCAGGGTCACGGCGACGGCCTGGCGAGCCGGCGTCAGTCCCTAGGCCGGTGCGCTGCCGCCTCCCTTGCCCTTCGGCTTCGGCATCGCCAGCTCGATCTGCTCGCGCAGCTCCTGGATCCGCGGATAGCCGGCGTACTCGGCGGTGAGCCGGTACATCTGGCGCAGCCGGTCCCAGGTGCGGCGCGAGGAGTTGGAGCCCATCGACACCAGGGCCAGCCGCGCGTACCGGTCCGCCTGTTCCGGGTCGTCGGCGATGAAGCAGGCGGAGGCCATGGACAGGTAGTCGAAGATCTTCGACCGCTCCCGTCCGTCGTTCCGCAGAGCCAGGGCCTTCTCCGCGTAGTGCTGCGCGTGCACGGCCGCGCCCGGGTCGAACTCCGCGAGCGTGCGGTAGGACAGGGCCTGCATGCCGTACAGGTCCGCCTCGTCGAACAGCTGCATCCAGCTCGGCGGGGGGACGTCGCCCTTGTCGGAGACGAAGAGGTCCTCCGCCTGGCCGAGGGTGCGGCGCATCGCCTGGCCCTTGCCCATGGAGGCCTGTGCCCAGGCCTCGACGGTGTGGAGCATCGCCTGGGTGCGGGGCAGCACTTCGGGGCCGGAGCCCGACTTGGCGAGCTTCATCAGGTCCAGGGCGTCGTCGGGCCGGCCCAGGTGCACCATCTGGCGGGCCGCCCGGGACAGGGCCTCGCCGGCCCGGGGCCGGTCGCCGCCCTCTCTGGCCGCGTGGGCGGCGATGACGAAGTACTTCTGTGCCGTGGGTTCCAGGCCGACGTCGTGCGACATCCAGCCCGCGAGGACGGCGAGGTTGGCGGCGACGCCCCACAGGCGCCGCTGGAGGTGGGGTGGGTGCCGGTAGGCCAGCATGCCGCCCACCTCGTTGAGCTGTCCCACGACCGCCTTGCGCTGCAGCCCGCCGCCGCGGGCCGCGTCCCAGGCGCGGAACACCTCGACCGAACGCTCCAGTTCCTCGATCTCCTCCGACCCGATGGGGGCGGCCTCATAGCGGTCGAACCCGGCGGGGTCGGCGTGCAGGGGATGGTCGAGGTCGGGAGCGTCGGCAGCGAGTGAAGGGTCGGTGTGCAGCCAGTCGTGCATGGCGCTGCTGAGTGCTGATCCCGCGGCGAGCGCGGCGCCCGCGCCCACCAAGCCGCGTCGGTTGAGCATGAGGTCCATTCCCGTGAATTCGGTGAGGACCGCGGCGGTCCGCTCGGGCGCCCACGGCACTCCGTCGGGATGCTCCACGCTCCCGCCGCCCTGCCGTTTCCCCGCACGCCCGTGCCGGACCAGACCGAGGTCTTCGATGGTCACGACACGGCCGAGACGCTCGGTGAACAGAGCCGCCAGCACCCGCGGCACCGGATCGCGCGGGATCTCTCCCGTGTCGATCCACCGCCGCACCCGGGAGGTGTCGGTCGCCAGCTGGGGGTGGCCCATGGCCGCCGCCTGCTTGTTGACCAGCCTCGCGAGTTCGCCCTTGGACCAGCCGGCCAGGCCGAACAGGTCCGCGAGCCGGGTGTTGGGTTGTCCGCTCACGTCAAGCCCCCAGGTTCTCGGCTGAGTTGACAGTAGCCCGGTGCGAGTTGCCGGGCGACTATTCGCCAGGCTTCGCCAGGGTGCGCCAGATGGTGTGCCACCAGGCATCGGGTGTCAGGTAGGAACGCGCCACCTCGACCCGGTCGCCGCAGGGCATTCCCCAGGGTGCCCCGGGACGGCCGGGCCGGGTGGGCGTTTCGTCTCGCAGGAACACGAAGGGATCTGTATCGCCCATGTACGCAGCATCGTCCTCCGTGTCCGCCCCGCCCCGGCCGCTGCGCTCCCGGCCCACGGACAGCGGCCCCTACCTCGCCCCCGCGCGCCCGGCGCCCGTGCCCGTCGCGGGCCGGCCGCGGCGCCCCGCGGGGCCCGGCACCCAACCGCTCAGCGGGAGACTCGACTTGTCCGGCCCCCAGGGCGCGCAGCTGCGCACGGCGATCGCGTCGGTGCACCGGATCTGCCCGGAGTTCGCTCCGGTGCAGGTGCTCCGCCGCAGCGGACGCTCCGTCCTCCTGATCGGTACGACCGGGCGCACCACGGCCGTCGCCAAGTGTTTACTGGACCACTCACCCGTGTGGGCCGAGCGGATCCGGCACGAGATAGCGGCGTACCGCACGTTCGTCCGGCACCGCCCGCCCGTGCGGGCGCCCCGGCTGATCGCGGCGGACCCGGACAACTGCACCCTGGTCATCGAGCGGATGCCCGGACGGGTCGCGGCACTCCAGCGGCACCCGGCGGAGGCGCCGCCGCGGGCGGACATCAGAGCGGCACTCGGCGCGATCTGCCGGCTGAACTCCTGGCGGCCGCCGGCGGGCACGTTCGACGCCCCGCTCGACTACGCGGCCAGGATCTCCCGGTACCACGAGCTGGGCCTGCTCACCGACCGGGACATGGGTGACCTGCAGAAACTGCTGCACGGCATCGCGCAGACGGCCGGGCGGCAGGGCATGGGCCAGTTCTGCCACGGCGACGCACTCCTGTCGAACATCCTGCTCTCACCGGCTGGTCCAGTGCTGGTGGACTGGGAGCACGCAGGGTGGTACCTGCCGGGCTACGACCTGGCGACGCTGTGGTCGGTGCTCGGGGACGCACCGGTGGCGCGGCGGCAGATCAGCCAGATCGCGCAGCAGGCGGGACCGGCGTCGCGGGACGCGTTCCTGGTGAACCTGATGCTGGTGCTGACCCGTGAGATCCGTACGTTCGAGACGGCCGTGCAGCGTTCCCTGCACGACGCGACCCCGGCGGCACCGGGTACGGCCCACCCGGGCACTGCGCCGTCCGGCGAGGAACAGCGGCTGCTGCTGCGGCGGCTGCACGACGACTGCCAGCTGGCCCGGCGGGCCGTACGCGCGGCGGTCGGCACTCGCTGACGGGGGCGGAAGGTCCGCGGCGGGCCCCGGACAGGGGCGTACCGCGGACCTTGTCGTGTGTGCTGCGGCGGCAGCGCCGAGGGCCGGGTCCCGCCCGGGCCCGGCCCTTGTCGTGCGGCTGCCTCAGCCCTGCTGGAACAGCTCCGCCGGCAGCGGCTTGAGCAGGGCGTACAGGTCGTCGGTGATGGGCCGGTCCCAGGCGGCGATGGTCACCAGGACGTTGTCGCTGCGGTCGAACTGCACGCAGGAGATCCGGCTTTCGGAGAGCTTGACGCGGCGCACGATCAGCAGGTTGTCGCCCTGCATCACGGGCACGTCCTCGGTACCGACGACGGTCACCTCCTCGTCGTTCTCCAGGGCCAGCAGCAGCTGGGCGACCTCGAAGGGGGGCTGGCCCTCGGGGACGTCGCGGGCCGGGGAGCCCTCCGGCAGGTTGCCGATGATCATCGCGGGGCCGCGGCCGCCGAACAGGTCGTAACGCAGGAAGACGCCCTGGCAGGTGCCGTCGGGGGCGGGCAGCAGACCGGCACCGAGATTCCCGGGCCAGTCGCCCGGGTCCATGGCCAGTACGTCGAAATCGGGCCCGGCGGGGGTGGCGCTGCGGCGGCGGAGGAACGACATGCCGCCATGGTACGTGCCCGGGCGTGCCGTGTGCCGGGTGGGCGGCAGCCGGTTCCGTCGCGACCGGCGCCCCGTCTCCCCGCCGGGGCGGTCACTCCTCGGGCGGGTGCGGCGGGACCACCGCGACGGGGCTCGCCGCGTGCAGCAGGACGGCCTGGGTGACGGAGCCCATCATGCGGGCGGGGGCCAGCAGGCGCCTGCGGTGGCGGCCGACGACGACCAGGTCGGCGCCCTGGGAGGCGGCGACGAGGTGTCCGGCCGCGTCACCGGCCGACACCTGGGTCGTGGTCCGCACCTCGGGGTGCCGTTCCCGGTGCGGGGCGAGGAAGCCCTCGGCGAGGGCCCGGGTCTCGTTCTCGATCGCGTCCTGGTCCATGGCGGGCGGGGGCATCTCCCCGGGGAACAGCCAGGCCTGCGCGGGCCACGGGTAGGCGGCGACGACCTGGAGGCGGGCGTGCCGCAGGGCGGCCTCGGCGAAGGCGAAGGCGAGGGTGGCCTCGTCGGGGCTGTCGGCGTGCAGGCCCACCACCACCCGCGGCCCGGGCAGCTCCGGTGCCTCGCCGTGCACCTCGCGCCCGGGCCGGGGCACCACGACGACGGGGCACTCGGCGTCCCGGGCCAGGGCCAGGCCGGTGGAGCCGAGGAGCAGGCTGGCGAACCCGCCGCGCCCCCGCGAGCCGAGCACCAACAGCTGGGCGGTGGCGCCCAGTTCGGCGAGGACCGCGCTCGGGACGCCCTCCGCTCCGGTGTACTCGGTGTCCGGCAGGCCGGCGCGTCCCTCCAGGTGGCCGCGGACCTGGTCGAGGACGGGGTCCTCGTCGGCGGGCGGCATGGCGGCAAGGACCTCGGGCTGCGCCCAGGGGGCGTACTGCCGTACGTGCACCACCCGCAGGGGTGCCGTGCGCCGGCGGGCGGCGTCCAGGGCCCACTCCAGGGCGCGCAGGCTGTCGTCCGAACCGTCGACCGCCGCGATGACCGGCAGGGTGCTCATGGGTTCCTCACCTCCGCAGTACGACCGTCCCCCTCCCGGGGCCAGCCTGGCTCAGGCGTCGGCCCCGGGAGGCGCCCCTGGTCGCGTGTCCGGAAAAACGGGCGGAACACCCCCGGATCGGCGGTGGGGCCGGGGGTCAGGTGAGGTCGAACTCCCCCTCCCGCGCTCCCGACACGAACGCGCCCCACTCGTCGGGGGTGAAGATCAGCGAAGGGCTCTCCGGGCGGGCGCTGTTGCGCATGGCGATGAACCCCTCCACGAAGGCGATCTGGACATCCCCCCGCCCTCGGCTGCTGGACTGCCACTGTGCCTTGCTGAGGTCCAGGTCCGGCTTGTCCCAGCCTGTGAGCGTGCGCTGCTGGGTGGTGCTCTCGGCCACGTCCGTGCTCCTCCCGAATCGTCGTCCGCGAGTCAGCCTAGCGACCGGTCACCACGGCCGACAGGGCACGTGAGCGGGACATTCCGGGCGTCAGGGGGCCGGGTGCCACGGCGTCAGGAACTGGTCGACGGCGGTGAGGAACTCCTCGGGGCGGGTCGCGTGCACCAGGTGCCCCGCGTCGATGGTGAGGTGCCGGGCGTCGGGCAGGAGTGCGGCGAGCGCGGCGATCTGCTCCTGCGGGATCAGGCTGGTGGCCCCGCCCCCGATCAGCAGGGTGGGCATGGTGATCCGCCCCATGTGGTCCCCCCACACCGGATTGGGGGCGTTGCGCTGCCGGTCCGTGGCGAGGATCATCGCCCAGTCGTACGGCAGGTCCCCTGCGGGCCGTTCGGCGGGCGGGCGGGGCGGGTCGAGCGGGAAGGGCGCGGGCACGTCCTCCAGGACCAGGCGCCGTACTGTCTCCGGGTGCCGCTGTGCGAGGAGGCAGGCGACCGCGCCGCCGAGCGAGTGGCCCACCACGTCGGCCCGGTCGATGCCGAGGGCGGTCAGGAAGGCGTGGACGTCGTCGGCCATGGTGGCGTAGCGGTAGTCGCCGGGCCAGTCGCTGCGCCCGTGGCCGCGCAGGTCGGGGGCGTACACCCGGCGGGGCCCGGCGGCGAGCGCCGGCGCGGTCTGCGCCCAGTCGGAGCCGTCGTGGCCACGCGCGTGCAGCAGCAGGACGGGCGGTGCGTCCGGCGGGCCCCAGACGCGGTAGGCCAGGGTGATGCCGTGCGCCTGGACGGTGCGGGGTGTGGTGTCCATGCCGGACACGGTAGGGGCGCGGCGGGCGGAGGAGGTGTCCGCTCGGCCGACAGCAGAAGAGGTCAGGCCGGCCCGTCGAGGAAGGCCGCGACCCGCCGTACGAACCACTCCGGGTCGTCCAGCCACGGGTAGTGCCCCGCCCCCGGCTGCACCGCGAACTCGGCCGTGGGGAAGGCGTCGGCGGCACGGCGGACGAGGTCGGGGCGTGGTCCGCCGTCGAGTTCACCGGCGAGCGCCAGCACCGGGGCGGTGAGGCGGGCGAGTGCGGCCCGGGTCGCGGGCGGGTCGTAGGCGCCCGGGGAGCCGTAGCGGTCGGCGGCCTCCTGGTTGGTCTGCGCCTCCTCCCGCGCGGCGTGCTGCCGGGCCTGTGCGTCCCAGCGCCCGTAGAAGAAGGGGAGGAAGGCGTCGGCGAAGTCCCCGGTGCCCGTCAGCCAGGCCTCGAAGGCGGGGAACGCGCCGGAGAACCAGGGGGCGTGCGCGCGGGCCCGGGCCGCGGCCAGCCGGTCCTCGGGGGTGGCCGGGAGGCCCAGTGCCCAGGGGGTAGCGGTGACCAGGACGAGCCGCCGGATCCGCTCCGGGTGGCGGGCGGCGTACAGCATCGCCAGGCTGCCGCCCGCCGAATGCGCGAGGACGTCCATCCGTTCCAGCCCCAGGTGCTCGCGCAGCGCCTCGACGTCGTCGACGAGCCGGTCGCAGCGGTACGTCGCCGGATCCCGCGGCACCGCCGACTCCCCCGTGCCCCGCAGGTCGAGCAGGACGAGCCGCCGGTGGGCGCTCAGCCCGCCGAGGTCGCCGAGGTAGGCGGAGGCCCGCATGGGCCCGCCGGGGAGCACGACCAGGGGCTCGCCGTCACCCCGCAGGTGACAGGCGAGGGCGGTTCCGTCCCAGGCACTGAAGATCGGCATGCCGCTGATCCTCGTGCCCGGGGCGCCCCGGCCGCAACGGGGATCGGGGCGGGCACCGGTGATCAGGGCAGAAATCCGGCCACGGGCTCTTGCCCGGGAGCGGCCGGCCTGTATTACTGATCTGCAGGGCATCAACCGAATGATCGGTCGCCCGGATTGTGCTGGTTTGACGAAGGAGGGTCCTCATGGCGGAGGCGGCGGACCTGCGGGACGCGGGGGAACGGCTCGGCACGCGAGCGCTGCGGGAGCTCCAGCTGGAGCGGCTGCGGGCCTCGCTGCGGCACGCCTACGAGAACGTGCCGTTCTACCGGCAGTCCTTCGACAAGGCGGGCGTCCGTCCGGACGACTGCCGCAGCCTCGCCGACCTGGCCCGGTTCCCGTTCACCACCAAGGCGGACCTGCGCGAGACCTACCCGTACGGGATGTTCGCCGTGCCCCGGCACCAGGTGCGCCGCATCCACGCCTCCAGCGGCACCACCGGACGGCCCACGGTGGTCGGCTACACCGACAACGACCTGTCGCTGTGGGCCGACCTGGTGGCCCGCTCGATCCGGGCGGCGGGCGGACGGCCCGGCGACACGGTGCACGTGGCGTACGGCTACGGCCTGTTCACCGGCGGGCTGGGCGCGCACTACGGCGCGGAGCGGCTCGGCTGCACGGTCGTCCCCGCGTCCGGAGGGATGACGGCCCGTCAGGTGCAGCTGATCCGGGATCTGGAGCCGACGGTCGTCATGGTGACGCCGTCGTACATGCTCACGCTCCTCGACGAGTTCGAGCGGCAGGGCGTCGATCCCCGCGGCACCTCCCTGCGGGTGGGGATCTTCGGCGCCGAGCCGTGGACCGAGGAGATGCGGCGCGAGATCGAGGAGCGGTGCGGGATCGACGCGGTCGACATATACGGCCTGTCGGAGGTGATCGGCCCGGGTGTCGCCCAGGAGTGCGTGGAGACCAAGGACGGCCTGCACATCTGGGAGGACCACTTCTTCCCGGAGGTCGTCGACCCGATCACCGGCGAGGTGCTGCCGGAGGGCGAGAAGGGCGAGCTGGTCTTCACCTCGCTCACCAAGGAGGCCATGCCGGTGATCCGGTACCGGACCCGGGACCTGACCCGGCTGCTGCCGGGCACGGCCCGGGTGTTCCGGCGTATGGAGAAGGTCACCGGCCGCAGCGACGACATGGTGATCGTGCGCGGGGTGAACCTCTTCCCGACCCAGATCGAGGAGATCGTGCTGCGCACCCCCGGTCTCGCTCCGCACTTCCAGCTGCGTCTGACCCGGGAGGGCCGCATGGACGCCCTGACGGTGCGCGCGGAGGCCCGGCCCGATGCCGGGCCCGAGGTACGGGAGGCGGCGGCGCGGGCCGTCCGGGCGGCCGTGAAGGACGGCATCGGCGTGTCGGTGGACGTCGAGATCGTCGACCCGGAGTCGCTGGAGCGGTCGGTGGGCAAGATCCGGCGGATCGTGGACCTGCGGCCGCGTTAGGCGCCCGCTCGCGTGCCGTGGGCGAATCGGTCGCGCAGCTGCCGTTTGAGGATCTTCCCGCTGGCGTTGCGCGGCAGTTCATCGACGAACAGCACCCGCTTGGGCGCCTTGAACGGGGCGAGTGCCCCGCGGGCGTGCGCGATCAGTTCGGCCTCGGTGACCTCGCCGCGGGGGACGACGACGGCCGTGACCGCCTCGATCCACCGCTCGTCGGGCAGGCCGATGACGGCGACCTCGGCGACGGCCTCGTGCGTGTACAGGGCGTCCTCCACCTGGCGGGAGGCGACCAGGACACCGCCGGAGTTGATGACGTCCTTCACCCGGTCGACGATCGTGAGGTAGCCGTGCGCGTCGCGCACCGCGAGGTCTCCGGAGTGGAACCAGCCGCCGCGGAAGGCCTCGGCGGTCTCCTCCGGCTTGTCCCAGTAGCCCTCGCACAGCTGCGGGGAGCGGTAGACGATCTCGCCGGGGGTGCCGTCGGGCACGTCCTCGCCGTTCTCGTCGACCACCCGCGCGTCGACGAACAGCACCGGCCGGCCGCAGGAGTCCATGCGGCCCTTGTGCTCGTCGGGCCCGAGGACCGTGGCCAGCGGGCCGATCTCGCTCTGCCCGAAACAGTTGTAGAACGCCAGCTTCGGCAGCCGCTCCCTGAGCCGCTCCAGTACGGGCACGGGCATGATCGACGCCCCGTAGTACGCCTTGCGCAGACCGCTGAGGTCGCGGGTGGCGAAGTCGGGGCGCTGCGACAGACCGATCCATACGGTGGGCGGCGCGAACAGGCTGTCCACGCGGCCCGCTTCGATCAGGTCGAGGATCCGGTCGCCGTCGGGCGCGTCGAGGATGATGTTCGTCGCGCCGACGGCGAGGTAGGGCAGCAGGAAGACGTGCATCTGCGCCGAGTGGTACAGCGGCAGGGCGTGCACCGGCCGGTCCCCCGCGCTGAGGTCGAGGGCGGTAATGGCGCTGAGGTACTCGTGCACCAGCGCGCGGTGGGTCATCATCGCGCCCTTGGGCAGGGCGGTCGTGCCGGAGGTGTACAGCAGCTGCACCAGGTCCTCGGTGCGCGGCTCGGGGCCGTCGTACGCGGGCGTGCCCGCCAGCCGGGCCAGCAGGGAGTCGTCGGCGTCCCGCAGCGGCAACGCCCGGACGCCCTCGGGGAGCCGCCCGGCCAGGCCCGGGTCGGCGAGGACCAGGGAACAGCCCGACTGGCCGACGAGGTAGGCGAGGTCGTCGCCGGTCAGGTGCTGGTTGACCGGTACGTGCACCAGTCCGGCGCGGGCACAGGCCAGAAAGCCGATCAGGTAGGCGTCGGAGTTGTGGCCGTACGCGCCGACCCGGTCGCCCGGGGACAGCCCCTGGTCGAGCAGGACGCGCGCCGCGCGGGAGACGGCGGTGTCGAGGTCGTCGTACGTCCAGGAGCGGTCGGCGTACTCCACCGCGACGCGGGCCGGGGTGCGCCGCGCGGTGCGCCGCAGCACGCCGTCGACCGTGCTGCCGTGTCCGGGCATCGTCATGACTGACGATCCTCGGTTCACCGCCGGGGGAGGTCAAGCCGGGCACGGCCGTCCGGCGCGCGGGCGTCCTGGGTGGGCCCGCCGTGCGGGCGCGGCAGGCCGGCATTCCGACGGAGCACGAACGGAGTCTTTGACGCCCAGTCAGATGTATCGTCGCGGCACGGCGGACTGACGGTCCGGGACGTGAGGGGCGGCCCGGCGGGAGGGACACGCGATGACCGAAGCTGCGGCAGACGACGCGACCGGAACCGGCCCGCTGACGCGCAGGCGTCTCCTCGCGCTGGGCGGCGCCCTGACCCTCGCCTCGTTACCCGCCGGCCCGGCCACAGCCGCCCCGGCCGCCGGGCGCCCCACCCTCCGCCACGGTTCCGCCGAACGCGCCGGGCTGCTCCCCGGCCACCTCCGCGACCTGGTCGGCGACGCCGAGGCGTTCCTCGGCCCCTCCCCCCAGCACCCCTGGTACGCGGGCGCGGTGCTGCTCGCCGGCCGGGGCGGCACCGTGGCGCTGCACCAGCCCATCGGCATGGCGGTGCGCTACCGGGCGTACGACGAGCAGACCGGCACCGGCGTCGAGTTCCCCCCGGAGCAGCAGATCCCGATGACCCGTGACACCGTCTTCGACCTGGCCTCGGTGTCCAAACTGTTCACCTCGATCCTCGCCGTGCAGCAGACGGAGCGGGGCGCGCTCGCGCTCGAGGCGCCGGTCGCCTCGTACCTGCCGGAGTTCGGGCGGGCCGGCAAACAGGACGTGACGATCCGTCAGCTGCTCACCCACACCTCCGGTTTCCGTGCCTGGATCCCGCTGTACAAGGCACCCACGTACGAGGAGAAGATCCGGCTCGTCCTCGACGAGGCTCCGGTCAGCCCGCCCGGCACGGCGTACCTGTACTCGGACCTCAATCTGATCTCGCTCCAGCTGGTGCTGGAGAAGGTCACGGGCCGCACCCTGGACAGGCTCCTGTACGAGGAGATCACCGGCCCGCTCGGCCTGCGCCGCACCCGCTACAACCCGCCCGCGTCCTGGCGGCCGAGGATCGCGGCGACGGAGGACGCGCGCGCTCCCTGGTCCGGCCTGGACCGCGGACTGGTCTGGGGCGAGGTGCACGACGAGAACGCCTTCAGCCTCGGCGGCGTCGCGGGCCACGCGGGCGTGTTCTCCACCGCGTGGGACCTGGCGGTCCTCGGCCGTACGCTGCTCAACGGCGGCTCCTACGGCCGGGCCCGCATCCTCGCACCCGAGTCGGTGGAGCTGATGTTCACCGACTTCAACACGGCGTTCCCCGGGGACGAGCACGGGCTCGGCTTCGAGCTCTACCAGCACTGGTACATGGGCGCGATGGCCACACCGCGCACCGCCGGGCACACCGGCTTCACGGGGACCTCGCTGGTGCTCGATCCGACGACCGACTCGTTCCTGGTGGTGCTGGGCAACTCCGTGCATCCGGTGCGCAGTTGGCGGTCCGGTTCGGCGCCGCGCGTCGCCACCGCGAACCGGCTCGCCCGGGCCGTACCGGTCCGGCCGGTGCGGGGCCGTACGGCCTGGTTCTCCGGCATGGCCACCGCGGGCACCGCGACGCTCGCGCTGCCCGCCCTGGACACCTCCGGCGGACCGGCGCGGCTGCGGTGCGCGCTGTGGTGGGACACCGAGCCGGGCGCGGACGCCCTGGTGCTGGAAGCCTCGACGGACGACGGCGGCAGCTGGCAGCCGGTGCCGTTCACCACGGCCCGCCCGGGCGAGGAGTCCACGCCTCACCCGTCGGGCTCGGTCACCGGCTGGTCGGGCCGGGTCTGGCACCGGCTCACCGCCCACCTGCCCGTCGCGCGGGCACTCGTCGTGCGCTGGCGGTACACCACGGACCGGCTTTACGTCGGGCGCGGCTGCTATGTCGACGGCCTGAGGGTGGAGGCGGCCGACGGCGTCCTCTTCGACGAGGCCCGCCCGGCGGACGCGGCGGGCGTCCGGGCGGTGGGCTGGGCGCCGTCGGCCGACTGACGGAACTGACGGAACTGACGGGACGCAGAAGGCCCGCCCGCTACTGGTTGAAGACGGCCTTCTGCACCTCGTTCGGCCCCTCGAAGCGGTCCTGCTTGAGGCTGTCGAGGCGGCTGACGACCTTCTCGTCGGCCTTGTTCTTGCGGGCCTGCTCCACCAGGTGCTGCTTGTCCGTCGGGTAGTCCATGCCGCTGAGGGCCTTCTGGAGGTCGATCGGGCTGAGGTCGGCCATGGCAGCCTCCCTTGAAGGGTGTGCGGCCGTCCGCGAAGGGCGGCCGGATCGTACGGTTTCCTTCGCTCTGTCGGAGTGCCCCTCCCGGAGGGAGCCATTCAGTCGCGCCGGGTCTCCAGCACCGCCCTCGCCGCGTTGTGCCCGGGCACCCCGCTGACCCCTCCCCCGCGCACCGCGCCCGCCCCGCACAGCCAGACGTTCGCGTGCCGGGTCTCCACGCCCCAGCGGCCGGTTCCGTCCTGGGCGTACGGCCAGGACAGCTCGCGGTGGAAGATGTTGCCGCCGGGCAGCCTGAGGTCCCGTTCCAGGTCGAGCGGGGTCTTCGCCTCGATACAGGGCCGTCCCTCGGCGTCGGTGGCCAGGCAGTCGGCGAGCGGCTCGGCCAGATGGGCGTCGAGCTGGGCCAGCGTCGCCTTCAGCAGCTCCTCCCGTACGGCGTCGTTGTCCCGCTCGAACAGCCGGGCCGGGGTGTGCAGGCCGAAGAGGGTGAGGGTGTGGTAGCCCTGGGCGGCCAGACCGGGGGCGAGGATGGACGGGTCGGTGAGCGAGTGGCAGTAGATCTCGCAGGGCGGCGCGGCGGGCAGCTCACCGGCGGCGGCCTGGGCGTGGGCGGCGGCGAGCTGCTGGTAGCCCTCGGCGATGTGGAAGGTGCCGGCGAACGCCTCGCGCGGGTCGACGGAGCTGTCCCGCAGCCGGGGCAGCCGCCTGAGCAGCATGTTCACCTTCAGCTGGGCGCCTTCGGCGGGTGCCGGGGGTGTCGCGCCGGTCAGGGCGGCCAGTTCCTGCGGGGAGGCGTTGACGAGGACGTCCCGGGCGTGGACGACACCGTCGCCGTCCGCCGTGCGGTAGGAGATTGCGGCCGTGCGGCCGTCCGTGTCGATGCGTACGGCCTCGTGGCCGATGGCGAGGACGGCGCCCGCGGAGCGGGCCGCGGCGGCCAGCGCGTCCGTGAGGGCGCCCATGCCGCCGACCGGGACGTCCCAGGCGCCGGTGCCGCCGCCGATCACGTGGTACAGGAAGCAGCGGTTCTGCCGCAGCGAGGGGTCGTGCGCGTCGGCGAAGGTGCCGATCAGGGCGTCGGTGAGGACCACGCCCCGCACAAGGTCGTCCGCGAAGTGCTCCTCGATCACGACACCGACCGGTTCCTCGAACAGGGCACGCCAGGCGTCGGCGTCGTCGACGCGGCGCCGCAGTTCCTCGCGGGTGGGCAGCGGCTCGGTGAGGGTGGGGAAGACCCGCTGGGCGACGCGCCCGGTCATGCCGTAGAAGCGCTGCCAGGCCTCGTACTCCCGCTCGGAGCCGGTCAGCCGGGCGAACGCCTCCCGGGTGCGCCGCTCACCACCGCCGACGAGCAGCCCGGTGGGGCGTCCGTCCCGTTCGGCGGGCGTGTACGAGGAGACGGTGCGGGTGCGCACCCGGAAGTCCAGGCCGAGCTCCCGCACGATCTTCCTCGGCAGCAGGCTGACCAGGTACGAGTAGCGGGACAGCCGTGCGTCCACCCCGGCGAACGGCCGGGTGGAGACGGCCGCGCCGCCGGTGCGGTCCAGACGCTCCAGCACCAGCACGGAGCGTCCGGCACGGGCCAGGTAGGCGGCCGCGACCAGGCCGTTGTGGCCGCCGCCGACGATGACGGCGTCGTACGTACGGTCGGTCCGCGGTCCCTCGGGTGTGGTCATGGTTCTTGGTAACACGGGGTGATCCGGGTCAGCCAGGGGGACGGACCTGCCAGGCGCGCTCCGGCCGGACAGGTCCTGGGACGCTGCGGCCGGGTCCGTCAGGGGGCGCTGGGCCGGCGCACGGCCGCGACCTTACGGTGCAGCTCCGCCGCCGTGCCGCGGCCGAGCTGTTCCAGGCAGCGGACCTCGTCCTCGCGGCCGGCGAGGGTGTCGGGATGGTCGGGGCCGAGGACGCGTGCCCGGGCGGCGGCCACGCGCCGGTACTCGGTCAACGCCTCCGCCCAGCGGCCCAGCCAGCCCAGCCCCACGGCGACCTCGCGGCGGCTGACCAGGGTGTCCGGGTGGTCAGCGCCGAGCACCCGCCCGCGCAGCGCGCACACCTCGCGGGACTCGGCGAGGGCCTCCGCCCAGCGGCCGAGCCGCCCCAGGGTGACGGCGAGGCCGTGGCGGGCGCGCAGGGTCTCGGGGTGGGCGGGGCCCTGGGCCCGGGTGCGGTCCTCCACCAGCGCGCGGTAGTGCGTCAGGGCTTCGGCGCTGCGGCCGAGGCGGCCCAGGCTGATGCAGATCTCGTAGCGGGCGGCGAGCGTGTCGGGGTGGTCGGGGCCCAGCGCCCGGGCGCGGGCCTCGGCGACCTCGTGGTAGGTCTCCAGGGCTTGCGGCCAGCGCCCCAGCCGGCCGAGCGCGTAGCCGACCTCGTACCGGGTGACGAGGGTGTCCGGGTGGTCGGGGCCGAGCACCCGGGCACGGGCCTCGGCCACCTCGCGGGCCATCCGGTGGGCGTCCTCCAGCAGGCCCAGCTGTCCCGCGGTGAAGGCGAGGTTGTGCCGGCAGCGCAGGGTGTCGGGGTGGTCGGGGCCCATGGTGCGCTCCCGGACGGCGAGGACCGCCGTGTACACCTGGTAGGCGTCGCGGGTGCGGCCGAGGCGGCCCATCACGTACGCCATCTCCTGGCGGGCGGCCAGCGTGTCGGGGTGGTCGGCGCCCAGCACCCGGATGCGCGCCTCGGCGACCTGCTTGTACGCGCGCAGCGCGTCGGCGGCACGGCCGGTGCGGCTGAGGGCGAAGGCGACCTCGTAGCGGCTGGCCAGGGTGTCGGGGTGGTCGGGGCCGAGCAGGTGCTCGCGCTCGGCGGCGACCGCGCGATGCACCTCGCCCGCCTCCGTCCAACGGCCGAGCCGTCCCAGACTCAGTCCCGCGTTGTGCCGGGCGGCCAGGGCGGCGACGGCCTGCGGCGGCGGCACGGGCCGCTCCTCGGGAAGGGGCTCCCCGGCACGGCCGACCGCGGGCCGGGCGATCCACTCGCCGGACAGTCCGGCCGCCGGGTGGGGCGGCGGGGTGAGCGGCGCGGCCCCGGCCGCCTTGGGGCCGGTCGTGATGCCGTGTGTCCAGGAGGGGAGGGGGGTGTCGGGGGTGGGAGTGGGCGGGGTGCGGCCACAAGTGGTCCGAGCGCGGAGGGACTCCGCCGCGTCGGAGTGGAGCGAGGGCGCCAGGTCCGGAGGGAGCCCGGGCACCGCCGTGTCCGGGCCGGACGCAGAGGGCGCCGCCTCCGACCCGACCGGGGCGGCCACCGCCGCAGGGCCGGGCAGGGAGGCATCCTTCCCCGGGGAGAGCGGAGGCACCGCCCTATCCGGAGCCGGCCCGGAGGAAGCCCTCTCACGGATGGGACCGGGCACCGTGTCCGGGCCGGATGCGAAGGGCGCCGCCTCCGACCCGGCCGGAGCGGCCGGCGCCGCCGGGCCCGGCGTAGACGCCTCCTCCCCTGTGGCGAGCAGGGACAGCGCCGCATCCGGTTGCGGCCCGAGCAACACCGCCTCGGGCGGGCCGTCGGAACCCGGGCCGGGCCAGGACACGACCGCTTCCATCTCCGGCCCCGCGGCCGGAGCCTCTTCGCCGGCCTCGTACACCCCTGGCTCGGGCCAGGACACCACCGCTCCGGAGGCGCGCCCGGGCACCGCTCCGCCGGCAGGCGGACGGGGCACCGGCGCGGGCGGCCAGTACGCCGGGGCGGCACGGTGGGCGTGGAGCCGGCGGGCCAAGGCGCGTGCGTCGCCCGGGCGCCGGCCGGGGTCCTTGGCCAGCAGGTCCAGGATGATCCGCTCCAGGTACCCGGGCAGATCGGCGCGGTGCTCGCGCGGCGGCCGGGGCGGGGTGTCGCGGTGGCCGACGAGGATCGCCCACGCGTCGCCGAGGTCGAACGGCGGTACCCCCGTGGCGATCTCGTACAGCACGCACCCGAAGGAGTACAGGTCGCTGCGCGGATCGACCCCGTCGCCGCTGATCTGCTCCGGCGACATGTAGTGCGGCGTGCCCATCGCGATGCCCGTGCCGGTCAGCCGGGCGGTGAAGCCGATGTCGTGGCCGAGGCGGGCGATGCCGAAGTCGCAGATCTTCACGGTGCCGTCGGCGAGCCGCACGATGTTGGCCGGCTTCAGGTCCCGGTGGACGATGCCCTGGTCGTGGCAGTAGGCGAGGGCGGCGGCGACCTGGTCCGCGATGTCGACGACGTCCGCGACGGGCAGCGGGTGCCCCTTGTTGTCCTCCAGCAGCCGGCTGAGGTCGCGCCCCGCCAGCAGCTCCATGACCAGGTACAGAACGCCGTCGGACTCCCCGAAGTCGTGCACCACGGTGATCCCGCGGTGCTGGAGGGCCGCGGCCACCCGGGCCTCGCGCCGGAACCGCTCCCGCACCACCCGGGTGAGGGACTGGTCGTGCTGCGGGCCGAGCGGCTTGAGGCACTTGACGGCGACGTGCCGGCCCAGCGACTCGTCCCGGGCCCGCCACACCTCCCCCATGCCGCCGCGCCCGATCAGGTCGAGCAGCCGGTACCGGCCGTGGATCAGCCTGCTGTCCCCCATTTCGCGCGCTCGCTCCCCCCGTTGCCGTGCGCCCGCCCCTCCCCTGGGCCGTCCAGTATGGCGGCCTGTCGTCCCAGTTTGTACGGCGCCGGACGCGCGTCGGGGCCGAGTCTCGCCACGGCGCGCAGGATGTGTTTGGGCGGCAGTTGCCAGCGCAGGTCCGCGGGAACGCGGCGCAGTATGAGGCCGGTGAGCCGCAGCCGTGCGGTGGCGAGGGCGGGTGCGGGGGCCCGCCTGCCGTACAGCTCGTGGGCGTACGGCGGCAGGGCGGCGTACGCCAGTTGTGCCACCTGCCGCCAGGCGATCTCGCGCACCGGGACCAGGAGCGGGTGCGCCGGAGGGTGGAGCAGGAAGTCGTCCACCTCGCGTGCCTCGGGTCCCGCGGCGAGTTCGGGGCGCACCGTGTCAAAGTAGGCGGCCAGGCCGGCGCGGCTCGCCGGTACGGCGCCGGGGTCGAGGCCGACCAGGCGGGCGCTGTGCCGCTGTTCGGCGATGTAGCGGTCGGCCTCGGCGTCGGTGAGCCGGAACCCGGAGCGGCGCAGCACGTCGAGGTAGGAGTCGATCTCGGCGCAGTGCACCCACAGCAGCAGGGCGGGCTCGTCCACGCGGTACCGCTCCCCCGTGTCCGGGTCGGTGGCGGTCAGCGTGCGGTGGATCTTCCGGACCCGGGCGCCCGCCGTCTCGGCGGCGTCGGTGGTGCCGTACGTGATCGTGCCGACGAAGTTCGCGGTGCGCATCAGCCGGCCCCAGGCGTCGCGCCGGAAGTCGGAGTTCTGCAGGACGCCGCGGACCGTGCGCGGGTGCAGGGCCTGGAGGTACAGCGCGCGGATGCCGGCGATCCACATCATCGGGTCGCTGTGCAGCTGCCAGGTCACCGACGTGGGCCCGAACAGCCCTGGGTCGGCACCGGCCGTGGGTGTACCGGTCATGCGTGTCACCTCCGCCCCGACCGACACGATGGCACAGCGGGGGCGACTGGTCGACTGTCTCGTCCCACCCGGCCGTTCCCGCCCCATCCGCTTGTTGAGCGTTCACCTACCCGGGGGAAGTTCGGTAAGGCTGCCCTTATATGCTGACGATCTCCGGTCTGCCCCTGAGGGCGCTGGAGGCCCAGGCGACACATCCGTACGACAGGACTTGACATGCGCACCACTTCACGGGGTCTCCTCGCGGCCCTCGTCCTCACGCCGGTGCTGGCCGGCTGCTTCGCCCCCGGCGACAACGGGAGCGGCTCGGACACGGGCGCCGGTGCGGGGTCGGGCGGGCGGCTGCGCGTCGCGCTGGCTGTGCCGCCGGTGCAGGCCCTGTCCCCGTACAGCAACGACGCCACCGTGCTGAGCAAGCTGTCCGTCGCCGAGGGCCTGACCGCCCTGGACAAGAACGGCGCCGCCGCCCCCGCGCTGGCGAAGTCCTGGAAGCGGGACAACGCCACCACCTGGACCTTCGACCTGCGCAAGGCGAGGTTCCAGGACGGCACCGAGGTCACCGCCCGGTCCGTCGTCAACGCCCTCGACCACGCGGGCCGGGCCACGCCCAAGCCCCGCGTCCTCAGCGACGTGACCCTCACCGCGAAGGCGGCGGACGCCGACACCGTCACCCTCACCACCAAGAGGCCCGACCCGGTGCTGCCGCTGCGGCTCGCCAGCCCCGCGCTCGCCGTCCTGTCGGCGAAGGCGTACGCGAAGGACGGCACGGTCAGCCCGGTCGGCACCGGCACGGGCCCGTTCGAGATCACCAAGCTGAGCGGGAAGTCGAAGGCCACCCTCGACCGGTTCGACGGCTACTGGGGCGGCAAGGCAAAGGCGCCGGGCATCGACGTGACCTGGATCGCCGACGGCACCGCCCGCGCCAACGCCCTGCGCAGCGGCGACGTCGACATCGCCGAGTGGATCCCCACCGCCCAGGCCAAGCTGCTGCCCAAGGGCACCATGCACGAGGTGCCCTCGGTGCGCACCGACAGCCTGATCCTCAACACCCGCGGCGGCCTGTTCGCCGACCCGGCGCTGCGCGCCGCCGCCCGGGAGGCCGTGCACGGCTCCGCCCTCGTCGACTCCGTCTTCGGCGGCTACGCCGACCCCGCGCAGGGGCTGTTCGGCCCCGCCGTGCCCTGGGCCGCCGACCTGCGCGTGAAGGTGACCGGCCGCGCGAAGGCCGCCAGCCCGGCGCAGGTCAGGTCCGAGACCAAGGGCAGGACGCTGCGCCTGGCCACGTACACCAACCGCGCCGAGCTGCCGGAGGCCGCCACCGTCCTGCAGCAGCAGCTCCAGAAGGCCGGGTTCACGGTGCGGCAGGACGTGCGCGAGTACACGCAGATGGAGGCCGACCTCCTCGCCGGCAAGTACGACGCCCTGGTCTTCTCCCGGGTCACCCTCCTGGACACCGGCGACGCGGTCGACTATCTGGCCAGCGACTTCACGAGCGACGGCGTCTACAACATCGCCGGCCTGAAGGACCCCGCGGTCGACAAGGCGATCCGCGCCGCCGCCGGGGAGTCCCGCCCCGAGCAGCGGCACGAGAAGATCATGAAGGCCGAGGCGGCGATCCTGCGCACCGACGCGATCGTCCCCCTCGTCCACGAGAAGGTCGTGCAGGGCATCGCCACCGATGTCGAGGGTGTGGTCCTCGACCCGCGTGAGCGCTCCCTGGTCGATGCCGGCACGCACCTGAAGTAGCCCTGGATGAGCGCCACTCACGCCGCCCTCGCCGCCGCCCGCCCGTACCGCTGGAGGGCGGCGGCGGCCGGCCGGGTCGCCGCCGGGGCCGGGCTGCTGGCCGCGGTCGCCCTGCTGCCGTGGCTGTCCGGCACCGACCCGGCGCGCACCGTGCTGCGGGCCCGCTCCGCCGACCAGAACCCGACGCCGGCGGAACTGGCCGCCGTACGCGAGCAGTTCGGCCTGGACCAGGGGCCGCTCGCGCATCTCGCGCACTGGGCGGGCGGACTGCTCCGCGGCGACGCGGGCGCATCGTGGGTGTCGGGCGAGCCGGTCCTGCCGCAGGTGGCCACCGCCCTGTCGGTGTCCCTGACGCTGATGCTGGGCGCGCTCGTGGTGACCGTCGGGGTGGCCGCCGCGCTCTGTGCGCGCACCGTCGTCCTGGGGGCGCGACGGCGGCTGAGACGGGACCGGGCCGGCACCGCGGCCGCCGTGCTCGCCGCGCTGCCGAAGTTCCTGCTCGCCTCGGTCCTGGCCACGGTGTGCGGGGTGTGGTGGGGCTGGTTCCCGTCCAGCGGCTGGGAGGGGCCGCGGTGGATGGTGCTGCCCTCCCTCGCCCTCGGCATCCCGTCGGGCGCCATGATCGGCGGGCTGCTCGACCAGGCGCTGCCGGCCGCGTTCCACGAGCCGTGGGCGCGCACCGCGTACGCCGCCGGCCTGCCGCCCCGCCATATCGCCCGGGACGCGCTGCGCCGCACCGTGCCGGGTGTCCTGCCGCAGCTGCTGCCCACCGTGGTGGCGCTGGTCGGCGGGGCGGTCGCGGTGGAGAAGATCTTCAACATCCCGGGGCTCGGCCAACTCGCCCTGGACTCCGCCGTCGCGCAGGACCTCCCGGTGCTGCAGACCGCGACGCTGGCGCTCGTGCTGCTCGGCGCGGGCGCGGGCGGCCTGCTCGGCGTGGCGCGCCGCGCCCTCCTCGGCCGGCCGCTGCGGGACGGGGCCCTGCCGACCCTGCACCGCCCGCCGCTGACGCCCCCGCGCGCACTGCGCTGGATCGTCCTGGCCTGTGCCCTGGCCCTGCTGGCCCTCGTCATGGCCGGGCTGCTGCGCGACCCGCTCCAGGTCGACACCGCCGCACGCCTGCTGCCGCCCTCCCCGGAGCACCCCTTGGGCACGGACGCGCTGGGCCGTGACCTGCTCGCCCGGCTGGGCCACGGGGCGCTGCGCACCGCGGTCGTGGCGCTGGTGGTGACGGTGGTCAGCGTGGTCACCGGCCTGCTGCTGGGCATGGCACCGCGGGCGAGCGCCGGCCTGACCGAGGTGCTGGCGACCCTGCCGGCCGTCCTCGCGGGCCTGCTCGTGGCCGGGGTGACGGGACCGTCGGTGTGGGGCGCGGCGGCCGCGGTCTGCATGGTCGGCTGGACCCCGTACGCCGCCCAGACCGCCGCGCTGCTGGAGCAGGAGCGCGCGAGCGGCCACATCGCCGCGGCCGTGGCGCTGGGCGCCGGGCGGCTGCACGTGCTGCGCCGCCACCTGCTGCCCGCGATCGTCCCGGCCGTGGTCCGCAACGCCCTGCTGCGTCTGCCCACCGCCGTCCTGGTCCTGGCGTCCCTCGGCTTCCTGGGCCTGGGCGAGCAGCCGCCGGCTCCCGAGTGGGGACGGCTGCTGTCCGAGAACCAGCCGTACGCCGAACTCGCCCCCTGGACCGTGCTGGGCCCGGCCGCCGCGCTCGTCCTGCTGTCCGTGCCGGCCGTGGCGGGGAGCGCGCTGGGGCGGCGCAAGGGGCGGTGAGCGGCCGGCGGCCGCCCGCGCGGGACGGTTGGCCGCGCCGTTCGCGGCGGTGCGGTGTGCTACGCGGTGCCGGGACCGTCGAGGAACCGCAGCAGCACGGCGGCCTCCGCGCGCAGGCGCGCGGCGCGGCCGGCATGCGCGGGTGCCGTCAACCGCGCTGCCTCCTCGAGCCGTTCGGCGGCCTCGGCCCGCACGACCTCGACCACCGCGGGCTCGCTCAGCTCACGCCGCGCCGCCTCGGTGGCCCCGGCGCCGGCCGGAGCCGCCTCGATCGCCACCCCGCGCAGCGCGTCCGCGTCCACGGGCACCGCCTCCGCGTTGTCCAGCGCGGCCAGGGTCGCGCGCAGCGCACTCACCGCGGCCCTGTCACGGGCCCGCATGGCTTCCGGCAGGGCTTGACGCATACGAAGACGTAGGGACATGCCGGTGACCTTAGGGGCGGAACTTCCGGCACCTCAACGGCATTACGCACAGGGCCCCGGGCATGCCCGGGGCCCTGTGGCGCGAGGAGATGGGTGGGGGATCAGTGCGGCACGGAAGCCGCCGGTGTCGGAGCGGGCCGGTGGGCGGTGGTCCTGGGGGTGAGCGCGCGTTCCGCCAGTGCGCCGAAGAGCAGGCCGAAGGCGGTCCACAGGGTCGCCTGGACGGCCAGCGCCGCGAGGCGGAACTGCCACAGCAGCGTGGCGGGGAACCCCTTGGGGACGTTGTCGTAGGACGGCAGGAAGGCGTAGGCGAGGACGACGGCGAGGACGAAGAACGCCCCGGCGGCCAGCGTCGCGTTCCAGTTGCCCAGGCGCGGCGCGAGGCGCCTGCCGAGGATCACCGTGCCCACGGCCAGCAGCACGCTCAGCACCACCATCAGGAAGTACAGGGCGGTGCGCTGGTCGAGGGTGTCGGGGTCGCCGACGGCCGGCGGGTTGGCGGGGTACTTCAGGAACGGCACGACGTACACGGCGACCAGGCCGGCCGCCGCGAGCAGCAGCGCGCTCGCGCGCGGCCCGAAGCGGCCGATCCGGCCGAGCGCGACGCAGTACGCCAGGGCGGCGATGCCGCCGAAGGCGACGCCGTAGACGAGGACGCCGGTGGACAGGCCGGCGGTGGACTGCAGCGTACGGCTGACGATCTCCTCTCCCCCGTGTTCGTGGGCGTGCGCCTCCTCGAAGGCGATCGCCGCGTCGACGCGCGGCTCGCCGAGGAAGTAGGCGACGACGAGGGCGAGCAGGCCCGCGGCCAGACCCGCGAGCATGCCGCGCACCAGCAGGGTGCGCACCGTTGCGGAGTTCATGGGCTGGTGGCTTCCTTCCCCGCCGTCAGTGGCAGGGGAAGCCGAGCAGGTGGCGTGCGTCGTGCACCCACTCGTGCACGTCCTCCCCGGCCAGCAGGGAGGTGGCGCCCTGCTCGGCGCCGACGAAGTACAGCAGGACCAGCATCAGGACGCCGAAGAAGACCGCCCAGGGAGCGATCGCGCCGAGCGGCAGCTTGGCGGGCAGGGCGTCGGGGGTGGTGGTGGGGGCCGGGTGGACGGCGGACTGCGCCATGGCAGGACCTCCTGGGATACTCGCGTCCCGAATCGGTGGTGCACGAACGACGGCAGCGGGTCTGACTCACCGGGCCGCACAGGGCGTGCGTGCCCGGCATACAGTGGCGCGACCGTGCCGGAATCCCACCGGCTTCCACCATGCCGTCGTGAATGTCGACGAGACCGTACCGCGTGGCGCGGATCCGGCCAAGGGCGCATGGGCGGCGGCGAGCGCCCCTTGCGGAGCCGGGGGCCTCAAAGCCCAGTCAGAGAAAGGACGTTGGGGCGGGAGTGGACGGATGACGAGCCGAGTGATGTTGATCTCACCCGCGATCACCGCGGCTGTGCGGGAGGCCCGTTTCGACGACGGGTGCCCGCTGGACGCGGCCGGGCTGCGGCAGGCCGAAGCGGCCGCCGGCTCTCTGCCGCCGGCCGCGCGGATACGGGCCTCCCCCACCGTGCGCTGCCGGGAGACGGCCGCCGCGCTCGCGCTCGACGCCGTGGCCGAGCCCGAGTTGGCGGGGCTGGACGCCGGGCGGTGGCGCGGGGCGACCCTGGCGGAGGTGGGGGCGCGGGAACCGGAAGCGCTGGCCCGGTGGCTCGCCGACCCCCATGCGGCGCCGCACGGCGGCGAGTCGGTGCGGGCGTTGTGCGACCGGGCGGCGGCGTGGCTGGCCTCGGTCGCCGGGGCCGAGGGCCGGACCGTGGCCGTGGTCGAGCCGGAGATCGTACGGGCGGTGGTGGTACGGCTGCTGGGCGCGCCCGACTCGGCGTTCTGGCGCGCGGACGTCCCGCCCCTGACGGTGGTGGAACTCAGCGGCCGGTCGGAGCGCTGGAACGTACGGCTGGGCCGCCCGCTGGGGGCGCCGCCGGCCTGACGTCCCCGCCCTTCGCGGCCCACAAGTCCGCAGAGCCTTCCCGGCGCCTCCACCGCCGACTCGTTGCTCTGCGACCGACCGCCGACCCCTGCCGGACCGCCTGTGCGTGGACCTGCTGATCCGCTCACCCACCCAAGCCCGGCCACGGACCGCACGCCCGGCTCGGCGCCCACCGACCCCGGGTCCGCCTGCGCCCAGCACCTGCCGATCCGCGCCCCGCCCAGGCCCCGGGCCACCGGCGGCACCGGCGGCTCGGCGCAATCCGCCCCTCGGTCGGGCGGCCGACTCGACACCCGCCGGCCCTGCCGGACCGCCTGCGCACGGAGTGCCGATCCGCGCACCCACCCAAGCCCGGCCCCACGGACCACACGGCCGGCTCGGCGCCCGCCGCCCCAGGTGGTCCGCCGTGCGCGGCACCGCACCAGGACCCGAGCACAGGCACTGCCCGGGCGCGGTACCGGCTGACCCACGTACCACCTCGGGCTCGGGCCACGGGCCGCACCTGCCTGCCCGGCCGATCCCCGTCAGCCCCAGGCCGACGAGCGCGGGCGACCCGGCACGCCGTTGCCGACGCCTCCGCGCCGTCGGCCGCCGGACGTACCGCCGGGTCGCCCGCACCGCACCGGCGCACGGGCAGGACACCGCTCAGGCCTCCGGCCCGCGAGGCGGGGGCGCCGTGCGGTGCCGGTCAGCCCAGAGTCGCCAGGAAGTCCGTGCAGGCCCGGGCGCACGCCCGGCACGCCGCGGCCGATTCCTCCGCTCCCGGGTACGCGTCGAAGACGTGCGCGCCTTCCAGGCACACCGTCCGGCACCACTCCACCTGTGTGCGCAGGGCCTTCTCGTCCACCTGGTTCTGTTCGGACAGCACACGGCAGGTGGCGTCGCACACCTCCGCGCACATGATGCCCTTGCGTCGTACGAGTTCCTGGTTCTCGGTCCCTTCGGGATCCACGAGGCTCGCCCGCAGCGCGCACGCCCGGGCGCACTCCGTGCACGCCTGCGCGCAGGCGAAGCGGTCCTCCAGGAACCGGAACAGCTCCTGCTGGGATGTCGTAGAAGTCACACGGCGCGGGTAGCCCCGGCCGAAGCCGGTCAAACCCAGTGCTCGCAAGGGTTCCGTCCGTTTTCCGGAACCCGGCGCCGGGCACTCGGCGAGCGCGACATCACGAGGGACGGAGGTGGCGGACATGCCCGGACGCGAGGAGCTTCCGTCGACCCTGGAGCGTTCCCCCGAGGACGCCCAGCGCACCTGGATCAAGGCGCACGACTCGGCGGTGGAGCAGTACGGCGAGGGCGAGCGCGCGCACCGCGTGGCGTTCGGCGCGCTGAAGCACATGTACGAGAAGGTCGGCGACCACTGGGAGCGCAAGGAGGGCGGCCGCAAAGGCCCCTCCGATCCCCGCTCGGCCCGGCCCCGCGGGCAGGGCGGCCGCAGCGGCGAGGGCGTCGACGAGCAGGCCTCCAAGGAGCACCTGTACGACCTCGCGAAGCGGCTCGGTGTGCAGGGCCGGTCACGGATGTCGAAGGGCGAGCTGCTGGAGGCGATCCGCAAGGCCAACCGGTCGCGCACCCGGGCGGCGCGGGAGAGGTGAGCCGGTTCACGGTGAGGACCGGGGGTACTCGCGAGCCATGAATACCGCATGGATGGAGCTGGCCGCGGGCCGGGGCGCCCTCGGCGTCGGACTGATCGTGGCGGGTGCGGTGGTCGTCGTGCTGCTGCTGGGCGCGTTCGCGCTGGGCATCCGCGTCATGCGCCGGGAGTCGCCGGCGCCGCGCCCGGAGGAGCAGCCCCGCATGCCGGACGGGGGCCCGGTCCGTGAGACGCACGAGATCCGGGAACCCGAGGAGATGCCGAGAAGCGAGACCCGTCTGACGCCGCACGAGCTCAAGGGCCACGGCACCACGAGGGACCGGACGAGCGCGGCGCAGCAGCGGCCCCGCTGGGACGAGGGCAGCAGCGGCTCGTTCGGCAGCGGGGGGCCGGGCGGGCGCTGACCCGCCGCAGCAGCCGCTTCCGACGGCTCGGGACACCGGCGTCGTAGACGAGTCCGCATCCAGGGATCCGTACACAGGGAAGTGAGAACCATGGCCGATCCCGCACGCAACACCCTGCCGCTGCCCGACTACGACCATCTGCCGATCGGCGGGCTGGAGAGCCGTGTGCGGTCGCTGTCCGCGGACGAGGTGGAGGAGCTGCTGGCGTACGAGCGCTCGCACGGCGACCGTGTTCCCGTGGTCGAGCTGCTGGCGAACCGGCTGGAGCAGTTGCGGGCGGGTGCGCAGCCGACGTCCGGCGACCCGGGCGCGCTCCGTCCTGAGCAGCGGGAGGGGCACGCCGGTTCCGCGGTGTCGCCCGCGACCTCGCCGGAGCCGTTCAGCCCGCCGCCGCACGGCACCCCCGACCAGTTCGGCAAGCCGAAGGGGGACCGCATCTGAGACCCCCCGCACATGGGTGAGGGCCCACGCCACGGTGGCGTGGGCCCTCACCCATGTGCGGGGGGTGAGGTGGATCACACGTTCGAGGTGCATCGTGGCGCGGGGGTCAGCGTCTTTTGAGGGGTGTACGGGGTTGGTCGGACGCGGGGGACGGTGAAGGTGGAGCGGTTGCGGGGGGCGGACGGCTTCGACGAGTTCGTGGCTGCCCGGTGGTCGGCGCTGCTCCATGTCGCCCGGCTGCTCACCGGTGGCGACCGCCAGCGCGCCGAGGACCTGGTGCAGGAGTCGCTGGTCAAGCTGTGGTTCGCCTGGCCGAAGGTCGGCGAGCAGGCTCCGGAGGCGTACGTCCGCCGCGTGCTGGTGCGGATGGCGGCCCGCTCGGCCAGGCGGCGCTGGTGGGGTGAGCGTCCGGTGGAGCAGCTGCCCGACCGCGCCGAGCCGGGCGACGTGTCCTCCACCGTGGCCGAGCGCTCCCGGCTGGAGGCCGCCCTGGCGCTGCTGTCGCCGCGGCAGCGGGCCGCGGTGGTGCTGCGCTACTACGAGGACCTGCCCGAGTCCCAGGTCGCCGAGGCGCTGGGCTGCCCGGTGGGCACCGCCCGGTCCCACGCCTCGCGCGGGGTGGCCCGGCTGCGGCAGCTGCTGTCCGAGACCGTCCGGCCGGTGGGGTGAGGGGAGAAGCGATGGACGACTTCGAGCGGGACCTGGCGCGGCTGATGCGCGACACCCAGCAGCACGCCCCCTTCGCACCCGAGCACCGGCGGCGGCTGCACGAGGGCATCCGGGCCCGGCGCCGTACCCGGCTGCTGTGGCGGGCGGGCGGCGGTGCCGTGGCGGCGGCCGGGCTCGGCGTCGTGCTCGCCGTGCTGCCCGGCATGCTGACCAGGGCCCAGCCGCCCGCCGATCACCGGCCGCAGCCGATGACCAGCCCGACGCCCTCGGTCAGCGCGCAGCCCGCGCCCACGCCCACGCCCACGGCCCCCGAGCCGAGCGCGAGCACGTCCACCGCCGTGCCGACGGCCCCGCCCCCCACCAGCAGCAGCAGCGCGCCGCCCGGCGGCTCCGGCGAGCCGACCGCCACGTCCGAGCCGTCCGCCACGCCCACCGAGAGCCGGACCGCGACGGCGCGGCCCACTCCCCCGCCCTCCGCGACGCCGACCACCGTCCCGCCGTCCGCCGAGCAGTCGCACGAGCCGTCCGCCTCGGCCGGCGAGGTCACGGAGCAACAGAGCAGGTGACCGCTTCTGCGGCCCGCGCGGACGGCCGCCGCGGGCTCGTCCGCACTGTCAGCACTACGGGCGCCCTCGGCATGCCGCGCGCCGGAAAGAGACTGTGAACCAGCCATGAGAACCCTGAGGCGGTCGGCCCCGACCGGCCGCCGGACCGTCGAGCCGTCCTGGGACCCGGCGGCGCTGCCGCGCCGCGCACCGCTGCCCGCGCACCATCCGGACCCGGTCCTGGACGTGGTCGTCCCCGTCTTCAACGAGGAGAACGACCTGGAGCCGTGCGTGCGGCGGCTGCACGCACACCTCGCGGAAACCTTTCCCTATCCGTTCCGGATCACCATCGCGGACAACGCCAGTACCGACCGCACCCCCGCGATCGCCGCCCGGCTGGCCGCCGAGCTGCCCGGCACGGGCTGGCTGCGGCTGGCCGAGCAGGGGCGCGGCCGGGCCCTGCACGCCGCCTGGTCGCGCTCGACCGCGCCGGTGCTCGCCTACCTGGACGTGGACCTGTCCACCGACCTGGCGGCCCTGCTGCCGCTGGTCGCCCCGCTGATCTCGGGCCACTCCGACATCGCGATCGGCACCCGGCTGGCCCGCGGCTCCCGGGTGGTGCGCGGCCCGAAACGCGAGTTCATCTCCCGCTGCTACAACGGGCTGCTGCGCGGCACGCTCGCCGTGCGCTTCTCCGACGCGCAGTGCGGGTTCAAGGCGGTACGGCGGGACGTCGCCGAGCGGCTGCTGCCGCTGGTGGAGGACCAGGCCTGGTTCTTCGACACCGAGCTGCTGGTGATCGCCGAGCGGGCCGGGCTGCGCATCCACGAAGTGCCCGTGGACTGGGTGGACGACCCGGACAGCCGGGTGCGGATCCTGTCCACGGCCCTGGCCGACCTGCGCGGCATGGCCCGGCTCGGCCGGGCCCTGGCCTGCGGCCGGCTGCCGCTGGCCGCGCTGCGCCGGCCCGGCGACCTGGACGAGGCACAGCGGCTGCCGCCCGGCCTGGTCCCCCAGCTGCTGAGGTTCGCCACCGTCGGGGTCGCCAGCACCCTGTTCTACCTGCTGCTCTACACCACGCTGCGGCCGACGGCCGGGGCGCAGGCCGCCAACGCGCTCGCCCTGCTGGCCAGCGCCCTGGCCAACACGGCCGCCAACCGGCGGCTGACCTTCGGGGTGCGGGGCCGCAACGGGGTGCTGCGCCACCAGCTCAAGGGCCTGGCCGCGTTCCTGTTCGGCCTGGCCCTCACCAGCGGTGCGCTGGCCGTCCTGCACCGCACCGCGCCCGGGGCCGGCTCCCGTATCGAGGTGGCGGCGCTGATCGCCGCCAACCTGGCCGCCACGCTGCTGCGTTTCCTCCTCTTCCGGGCCTGGGTGTTCCCCGCCCGGCACACCCGCCGCCGTACGACAGGACGCACCGCCTCATGACCACCGCCCCGGACCGCCTCGCCGGTCCCCGACCGACCGGCGGCGCAGCGAGCGAGATGTCCCCGCCCGGACCGGATGCGCGGCAGCGGCTGTGGCGCGCCGTCCGGCACCACGGGCCGGTGCTGGCGACGTACGGCGTGCTGAAGCTCGTCGGTTTCGCCGTCTTCCTGCACCTGCTGGACTCGGCGGGCGACTTCCGCGACAAGAACCCGCGCTTCGGCGGCGGCGCCCACTCCTGGGATGTGCTGGGCAGCTGGGACGGCTGGTGGTACCAGCAGATAGCGGTGCACGGGTACGACCCGGCCCTGGAGCCGGTTCCCGGCGCGACCGGGCTGATCACGCTGCAGGGCAACTCGGCGGCGTTCTTCCCGCTGTACCCGGCGCTGATGCGGCTGGTCTCCGAGTGCACCGGTCTCGGCCCGTTCGGCGCCGGACTCGCCGTCTCGGTGGCGGCGTCGTTCGTGGCGGCGCTCGGTGTCCACGCCGTCACCGCCCGGCTCGGCGGCCGCCGGGCCGGGCTGATCGCGGTCGGGCTGTGGGCGGTGTGGCCGGGCTCGGGCTCGGAATGGGCGGTGTACTCCGAGTCCGTCTACACGGCCCTGGCCGCCTGGGCGTGCCACGCCGTGATGACCCGCCGCTGGCTCACGGCGGGAGTCCTGGTCTTCACGGCCGGGCTGTGCCGCCCCACCGCGGCCACGCTGATCGCCGCCCTGGCCGTCGCCGCACTGCTCGCCCTGTACCGCCGCCAGGACGGCATCGCCCGGCCGCTGCTGGCGGTGGCGATCTCACCACTGGGGCTGGGCGGTTATCTCGCCTGGGTCGGCTACCGCATGGGCGACTGGAACGGCTACTCCAAGCTCCAGGACGGCGCCTGGGCCCACACCTTCGACTGGGGCAGGCACACCGTCGACGTCGTGTCGGGCGTGGCGGTGGGCCACTTCGACTACCTCTTCGCGATGGCGTACGAGGACGTCATCGGGGTCGGTGTCGCGCTGCTGGTGCCGGTGCTGACCGTGGTGCTGCTCCAACTGCGCCCGCCGGCCGTGCTGGTGGTCTACACGGTCCTGTCGTACCTGATGGTGATGGGCACCCAGCAGTACTTCGGCAACGTCTCGCGCTATCTGCTGCCCCTCTTCCCGCTGCTGATCCCCGTCGCCGTGGGCATGCGCCGCCTGACCCTGCCGTCGCTGGCCGCGGTCCTGGGCACGGCGGCCCTGGCCTCCGGGTCGTACGCGGGGTACGTGCTGTTCGAGCTGGGAGTGCCGTAGGCGCGTGTGGATCTGAGCCGTCGTCAGCACGGACCGCTCTGCCGGTAGGGTCGTGTCGTGGACACGGGGTCGGGGCTTTCGGGGCAGGAGATGGTCGCCGTTCCGGCGGGGACGGTGACGCTGTCGGACCGGCGGACGGGGCGCAGGTGGCCGGTCGAGGTCGGGCCGTGCCACATGGCGGCCCACCCGGTCACACAGGCGTGGTACGCCGAGGTCACCGGCCACCGCCCGGGCACCGTACAGGGCGACCTGCTGCCCGTCGAGTCGGTGTCGTGGTGGGACGCGGTCCGCTTCTGCAACGCCCTGTCCCGGCGTGCGGGGCTGACGCCCGCCTACCACCTGCGGCCCGAGGCCGGGACGGCCGAGTGGGACGCCCGCGCCGACGGGTACCGGCTGCCGACCGAGGCCGAGTGGGAGCACGCCTGCCGGGCCGGCAGCACCGGCCCGCGCTACGGCCCGCTCGACGAGATCGCCTGGTACCGGGGCAACTCCGCGGAGCGCATCCACCCCGTGGGCGGCAAACGGCCCAACGCCTGGGGGCTGTACGACATGCTGGGCAACGTGTGGAACTGGTGCTGGGACCTCTACGACCCCGAGGTCTACGGCACCTACCGGGTGCTCCGCGGCGGCGGATGGTCCGACGAGCACTGGAGCTGCCGCGCCTCGGTGCGGCGCCGCAGCCATCCGACGTTCCGGATCGACGACGTCGGCTTCCGCGTCGCGCGGTCCGTCGCGGCCTGACCTCCCGGACCCGGCAGCCGCCCCGTCCCGCCGACACCGCCGCACGGCGCGCCCGAGGAGGGACGCCAGGGGCATCCCGACGCCGCGTGCTTCCCTGGCCGGCGTGCTCAGTCCCGGTCCAGGTATTGATCCTCTTCCTGGTCCTCGGGCAGGTAGTAGGCCTGCCTGAGGAACGCGGCCATGTCCTCCAGGGCCTGCGCGTAACCGGCCCGGTAGCCCGCGCCGGTGTCGGTGCGTCCGCGCTCCGCCTCCGCCCACCGGTCGAGGAGCAGGGCGATGTGCAGATGGTTGCGGTACAGGGCCCCGTGCGCGCCGTTCAGCGCGGCACCGGCGCGCTCCTCGCTCCAGTCCTCCAGGGCGCTGGTGTCGAAGTGGAGCAGTTCCTCGTCGCGGGGCTGCACGGTCGTTCTCCTCAGGCCTTCGTGCCGTTTACCAGGTTGCGGGACGGGAAACCCGTCACTCGGCTTTCGCATGGGCGTCGACGGATCCGGTGCGCGGAGGTCGCGATGACGGCTCCAGTGGGGATCGATGACAGTGTCAGGCCCGTCCGCAGCACGGTGCCCCAGCGGATGGACCGGCTGCCGTGGAGCGGTTTCCACTGGAAAGTGGTCATCGCCCTGGGCATCACCTGGGTGCTGGACGGGATCGAGATCACGATCGCCGGTTCCATCGCGGACCGCATCCGGGACGAGCAGTCCCTGGGCTTCTCGGCGTCCCAGGTCGGTCTCACCGCCAGCATCTATCTGCTCGGCGAGGTGGTGGGCGCCCTGGTCTTCGGCCGGATGGCCGACCGGCTCGGCCGCCGGAAACTGTTCATCGTCACCCTGGGCGTGTACCTCGTCGGCAACGGGCTCACCGCCCTGTCGATGAACTTCGCCTTCTTCGCCGTGACCAGGTTCATCGCGGGTATGGGCATCGGCGGCGAGTACGCGGCCCTGAACTCGGCGATCGACGAGCTGATCCCGAGCCGTCACCGCGGCCACGCCGACCTGGCGATCAACGGCACCTACTGGCTCGGGGCGATGATCGGCGCGGCGGCCAACCTCGCCTTCCTGAACCCGAACCTGTTCTCCATCGACCTCGGCTGGCGGCTGGGGCTGCTGCTGGGTCCGGCCATCGGTCTGGCGATCTGGGGACTGCGGCGCACCATCCCGGAAAGCCCCCGGTGGCTGCTCACGCACGGCCACCCGGAGGAGGCCGAGGAGACCGTGACGCGGATCGAGCAGGGCATCCAACGGCGCGGGGTGCGGCTGGAGCCCGTACCCGACGACCAGGCGATGGAGTTCCAGCGGCGCAAGCCGGTGTCCTACCGGGAGCTGGCGCGGGTGCTGTTCCGCGACTACCGGCAGCGGTCCTTCCTCGGCTTCATGCTGATGGTCACGCAGTCGTTCCTCTACAACGCGATCTTCTTCACGTACGCGCTGATCCTCGCCGAGTTCTACGACATCCGGGGCGGCGCGGTCGCGTACTTCATCTTCCCGTTCGCCGTCGGCAACCTCCTGGGGCCGCTGATCCTGGGCCGGTTCTTCGACACGGTCGGACGCCGCGTCATGATCGGCGGAACGTACTGCCTGTCCGGCACGCTGCTGTTCATCACGGGGTGGCTGTTCGCCGAGGGGGCCCTGAACGCGGTGACGCAGACCGTGCTGTGGTGCGTGATCTTCTTCATCGCCTCGGCCGCCGCCTCCTCGGCCTACCTGACGGTCAGCGAGATCTTCCCGATCGAGATGCGCGCCCAGGCGATCTCGTTCTTCTTCGCCGTGTCGATGCTGTTCGGCGGTGTCATCGCGCCCTGGCTGTTCGCCACGCTGATCGGCGACGGCGACAGTCCCTGGCGGGTGTTCGCCGGCTACACGGTCGGCTCCGTCCTCATGGTGCTCGGCGGGGTGACCGCGTTCGTGTGGGGCGTCAACGCCGAGCGGAAGTCCCTGGAGAACATCGCCGTACCGCTGTCCGCGGTCGTCGCCACCGCCGGGGAGACGTCGGCCGGCGGACTCACCGGCGGGCTGACCGCCCACGTCCGCAGGACCCCCAAGGACGTCACGAAAGACGACTACTTCCGCTCGTAGCCGCCGCAGCGCCGGGGCCTGCCCGGGTCACCTGCGGCGGCGCCACACGATCCGGGCTGCGACGGACAGCACCGCGAGGGCGGCGCCGGCGAGGTTCCCGAGGGCGACGTCCCGGGCCCGTTCCCCACCCAGGGCCAGCCCGGCGGCGAGCAGCCCGGCGACGTACGCGGCGAAGGCCACCACCAGGTCCGCCCACAGCAGCCGCACCCGGTCCGGCCCGCGGCCGCGCGGCCGGGTGGATGCGGGGCGTTTCGGGATCCTCACCATCTCGGTCCGGGTACCCCTCGTGGTTACGTCCGGGCAGGACGGGAACGCGTGGCGCTGAACGATCCCCGACGTGAGGCCGGTACCGCGATGACCGAGTACGAACGCTCCCGCACGATGTCCGCGCCGCCCGAGCACGTCTTCGAGCAGGCGGCCGCCGTGGACCAGCTGGACACCTGGCTGCCGGACGACCTGCACGTGACGGCCGGGGACCTGCCCGCCGTGACCGTACACGAGGACCGCACCGACGAGGACACCTCGGCCCTGCTGCGGGCCCGGCGCGAGCAGATGCGGCTCGAGTGGGGCACCCGCGACCAGGGCGGCTACGCCGGGTGGCTGCAGGTGGCGGGGATCGGCAGCGGCGCCAGCGAGGTGACGCTGCACCTGTCGTTCTTCGACGACGGCCACGACCCGGGCGAGCAGACGGTGGGCGACGCCCTGGACACCAGCCTGCGGCGCCTGGAGGAGCAGGTGCGGCTGCGCGTCGGCCATGAGGCCGGCTGACCGGGGGCCCGGCCTGTGGCACGTGTGAAGCAGTACGCCGTAGCCGCCTCCGGGCAGTGGACCGACGAGGAGGAGGGCCGGCGACGGCTGCCCGCCGGGGAGGTGCACGCCTGGGAGCCCGGCCTGAACCAGACCGTCTGCGGGCTGTCCCTGAGCCGGTCCCAGCTGATCCGCTTCCCGCACGTCACCTGGGCGGACACCTTCCCGGAGTCCGGCGGGGCGGCGGACCGGGTACGGCGCCAGTGCCCGCGCTGCGCCTCGGTCGCCGGCCGCCGGGGCCTGGACGCACGCCCCCGCTGGCAGCGCACCAACCCCCGGCCGTGAACCGCGACACCAACCCCTGGCCCGCACCGAAGACCACCTTCAGCCGCGACCACGCTCTGTTTCCGGGCCGAAGCGGCGGGCACCCGGCGCGCCATGAATGACAGTCGTCGCCCCCCGATCACCGACAGCTCCCTCGCTCTCCTCGCCAAGGGCTACGCCTGGCTGCCCGACCGGCGCCGCCGTACCACAGCGCCCCTGGTGCGCGCCCGGCTGATGGGACAGCACGCCGTCGCCCTGTGCGGGCCGCAGGCCGTGCGGTTCTTCTACGACGAGCGGCACGTGGAACGCGGGTCGGCGCTGCCCGGCCCGGTGCTGAGCACCCTGTTCGGTCACGGTGCCGTGCACACCCTGGACGGGCCGGCCCACCGCGTGCGCAAGGAGATGTTCCTGTCCCTGCTGACCGGGCCGGAAGCGGTCGCGGGTGTGGTGGACAGCGTCACCGCGGTGTGGGACGAGGCGGTGCGGTCCTGGACCGGCCGCCCGTCGGTGGTCCTGTTCGACGAGGCGAGCCGGGTACTGACCGAGGGAGTCTGCCGGTGGGCCGGCATTCCCCTGGACGACGCCGAGGCGGTGGCCCGGGACCTGGTCGCCATGGTCGACGGCTTCGCCACCGCCGGCCCGCGCCACTGGCGGGCCCGCCGCGCGCGGGCGCGCAGCGAGGCGTGGCTGGGCCGGCTGGTGGAGGACGTACGGGAGGGCGCCGTCGCGGCCCCGGCCGGCTCGGTGCTGGAGACGGTGGCCGGGCACCGGGACGCCGACGGCCTCCTCCTGGACCCGCACACCGCCGCGGTCGAACTGCTCAACGTCATCCGCCCGACCGCCGCCGTGTGCTGGTTCGTCGCCTACGCCGGTCACGCGCTGCACCACCGGCCCGAACTGCGGGACCGGCTGGGCGAGGACGACCCCGCCTACGCGGTGGCGTTCGCCCACGAGCTGCGGCGCTTCTACCCGTTCGCTCCCTTCGTCGGAGGCCGGGCCGTCACCGACCTGACGTGGCAGGGCGAGCCGATCCCGGCGGGCACGATGGTCCTGCTCGACCTGTACGGGCAGAACCACGACCCCGCCCTGTGGGAGGAGCCGTACGCCTTCGACCCGCGGCGCTTCCTGGCGCGGCCGCCCGAGCGGGACGAACTGGTGCCGCAGGGCGGCGCGGACCGTGCGGCGGGGCATCGCTGCCCGGGTGAGGACGTCACGGTGGCCCTGCTCAGCGCTCTGGTGCCCCGGCTGGCACGGCTGGAGTACGAGGTGCCCGCGTCGCAGGACCTGCGGATCCCGCTGAACCGCATGCCGGCGCGCGTGCGCAGCGGCTTCGTCATGGCGTCGGTCCGGGTCCGGGCCGCGGCGCCCGCCGCGGCCCGGACGCCCTGACCCCGGCTGCCGATCCGGCGGGGCGGGCGCGGTGGTGTACTGCGGCCCGTCCCGCCTGGTGGGGGCCGCCCCCGGGTGGGACGCTGGTGAAAGGTGTCCGAGGAGGACCCGGGAGGGCCGATGGGACGGGACGTCCCGGCGCTGGTCTTCACCCGTGAGGACCGCCGCCGCTACCGGAGCAAGATGCAGGCGTGCCTCGACGCCTTCGCGCAGATGCTGCGCGAGTCACGGTTCGAGTCCGAGCGGCCCCAGGTGGGGCTGGAGATCGAGCTGAACCTGGTCGACGAGCGGGCCGAGCCGGCGATGCGCAACACCGACGTGCTGGAGGCGATCGCCGATCCGGCCTGGTCCACCGAGCTGGGCCGGTTCAACCTGGAGATCAACGTTCCGCCGCGCCGGCTGACGGCGGGCGGCCCCGACGCCTGGGAGAGCGAGATCCGCGCCGCGCTGAACCACGCGGAGGAACGCGCCAGGTCGGTCGGCGCCCATCTGATCATGATCGGCATCCTGCCCACGCTGCGGCAGGAGCACATCGGCGAGGCGACGCTGTCGGAGAACCCGCGCTACCGCCTGCTCAACGACCAGATCTTCGCGGCCCGAGGCGAGGACCTGCACATCGAGGTGAGCGGCGTGGACCGGCTGCGCACCTACGCGGACTCCATCACCCCGGAGGCCGCCTGCACCAGCACCCAGTTCCACCTCCAGGTGTCCCCGGAGGAGTTCGCGGCCTACTGGAACGCGGCGCAGGCGATCGCCGGCGTGCAGGTGGCGCTGGCGGCCAACTCGCCCTTCCTGTTCGGCAAGGAGCTGTGGCACGAGACCCGTGTCCCCCTGTTCGAGCAGGCGACCGACACCCGCCCGCAGGAGATCAAGGTGCAGGGGGTGCGGCCCCGGGTGTGGTTCGGTGAGCGGTGGATCACCAGTGTCTTCGACCTCTTCGAGGAGAACCTGCGCTACTTCCCGGCGCTGCTGCCGCTCTGCGACGAGCAGGACCCCCGCGAGACCCTGGAGCGCGGGGACGTCCCCGAGCTGGGCGAGCTGACCCTGCACAACGGCACGATCTACCGCTGGAACCGCCCGGTCTACGCCGTCGCCCACGACACACCGCACCTGAGGGTGGAGAACCGGGTCCTGCCCGCCGGACCGACGGTCGCCGACACCCTCGCCAACGGCGCGTTCTACTACGGGCTCACCCGCGCCCTGGTGGAGGAGGACAGGCCGGTGTGGTCCCGGATGTCCTTCGCGGCCGCCGAGGACAACCTGCACACGGCGGCCCGGCACGGTATCGAGGCGCGGCTGTACTGGCCGGGGATGGGCGAGGTGCCCGTGTCCGAGCTCGTGCTGCGGCGGCTGCTGCCGCTGGCGCACCGGGGCCTGGAGCGCTCCGGGATGGACGCGGCCTGGCGGGAACCACTGCTCGGCGTCATCGAGCAGCGGTGCGTCACCGCCCGCAACGGCGCGCTGTGGCAGAAGGAGATGTTCCACCGCATCGACGCCGCCACCCGGTCCGGCCGGCACGAGGCCCTGCGGCGGATGACCCAGCTGTACATCGACTACATGCATCTCAACGCGCCCGTGCACACCTGGCCGGTCGACTGACCCGTCCGCGGTTTCCCGCTGCCCGGGCCGGGGACCCGACGCCGGGTAACGATCATCGACCCGAGGGAGGCGTGATGCAGCAGCAGTCTCGGACCACCGGCGAGCCTCCGCTGATCTCCTCCGAGCCCACCCCGGAGTTCTCCGGGCGCAAGCAGGACCCTCCGGGGCTCGAGGCGGAGATGGATCCCCGGCCCCGGTACCGGGCCGAGCGCTACCGTGCGGCGGGCAAGCTGACGGGGAAGGTCGCGCTGATCACCGGAGGGGACTCCGGCATCGGCCGCGCCGTGGCACTGCTCTACGCACGCGAGGGGGCCGACGTCGCCATCGTCCACCTGCCCGGCGAACAGCCCGACGCCGAGGAGACCCGGCAGGTGGTCGAGGAGCAGGGCCGCAGGTGCCTGCTGCTGCCCGGCGACCTGCGCGACGCGGAGTTCTGCCGCGCCGTCGTCGAGCGCACGGTGCGGGAACTGGGCGGGCTGAACATCCTGGTCAGCAACGCGGCCTACCTCAACAGCAAGCTCCGTCTGGAGCAGCTGACGGCCGAGGACTGGGACCGGACGTTCCAGACCAACGTCTACGCCTACTTCCACCTGGTCATGGCCGCGCTTCCGCACCTCGACGAGGGCGACGCGATCATCGCCACGGCCACCGAGGAAGCCCTCAAGGGCAGCACGACGATGATCGACTACGCGGCGTCCAAGGCCGCTCTGATCACCTTCACCAAGTCCATCGCCCCGCACCTGGCGAGCCGGGGCGTCCGGGCCAACGTCGTCGCGCCGGGCCCCACCTGGACGGTGCTCAACGCCGCCGACCAGCACATGCCCAGCCAGGATCTGGCGCAGGTGGGCAGCGAGACGCCCCTCGGGCGGCCGGCCCAGCCGGAGGAGATCGCGCCCGCCTACGTCTTCCTCGCCTCGGACGCGGACTCCAGCTTCGTCACGGGCGAGGTCATCGCGGTGACCGGCGGTGAGACGGACACCAGGTGAGAACGTCCGGCCGAGCGCCGGCACGCGCACCCCACGCGTGCCGGCGCTGAGACCCACCATGCCCATGACGGGCGCTCCGAGGGCCGAGCGGTTCCTGAGGTGACCGGGCGGGAGAGAGTCGACCTAGCGGTTGCCCGGGTCGGTCCCTCCCGTGCGCGGCGACGCCTGTTGCAAGCGGTCGATCATCCGGGACGCCTCCGCCTTCGTGAGGTTGTCCGGGACCTCCTCGCCCGCCTCGCGGGCCAGGGTGCTCAGGTAGCTCAGCTGCGGACCGGTGGCCGGCTCGTCCCCGGTCGCCCAGTCCTCCACGTTCTTCGTCGGATCCGTTTCGCTCATGGGGTCCGACTACCCGCTTCGTTCCCCCTCTCCCCCACCGGCCGGGCTCAGCAGCGGGTGCACAGACCCGGCCGGTGGTGCGGTGCGGCCCGGGCGCACGTGACCTTTGCCGACTCAAGGTCGATACTGCCGATATGGGGGTTCGCACCAGGACACGCACCGAGAGGCACACCGAGACACCCACCAGGACCATCGGGGCTGAGGGTGCGTCATCGGCGGAAGATCGGGCCGGCACCGCCGCCGCCGGACCCCTCCACCCCTTCTGACCAGGCCATCGAAGGTCAGCGGGCCAACTGCTCAGCACCCCAGGAGGTACCCATGAGGATGCTCATCAACGTCCCGGAGACCGTGGTCGCGGACGCGCTGCGCGGCCTGGCAGCGGCCCACCCGGAGCTGGCCGTGGACGTGGAGAACCGGGTGGTCGTACGACGGGACGCGCCGGTGGCCGGAAAAGTGGGCCTGATCTCCGGAGGAGGCTCCGGGCATGAGCCGCTGCACGGCGGGTTCGTGGGGCCCGGCATGCTCTCGGCGGCCTGTCCGGGCGAGGTGTTCACCTCGCCGGTGCCGGACCAGATGGCGCGGGCGGCGGCCGCCGTGGACAGCGGTGCCGGGGTGCTGTTCATCGTGAAGAACTACACCGGTGACGTGCTCAACTTCGACATGGCCGCCGAGCTGGCCGAGGACGAGGGCATCCAGGTCGCCAAGGTGCTGGTCAACGATGACGTGGCGGTGACCGACAGCCTCTACACGGCGGGGCGGCGCGGCACGGGCGCCACGCTGTTCGTGGAGAAGATCGCGGGCGCGGCGGCGGAAGCGGGGATGCCCTTGGAGCGGGTCGCCTCGATCGCCCGGCAGGTCAACGAGAACTCCCGCAGCTTCGGCGTGGCACTGAGTGCCTGCACCACGCCCGCCAAGGGCACGCCCACCTTCGACCTGCCGCCCGGCGAGCTGGAGCTGGGCATCGGCATCCACGGCGAGCCGGGCCGGGAGCGGCGGCCGATGATGACCTCCGGCGAGATCGCCGAGGCCGCCGTCGACGCGATCCTGGCGGACTTCACCCCGCGCGACCCCGTACTGGTCCTGGTCAACGGCATGGGCGGCACCCCGCTGCTGGAGCTGTACGGCTTCAACGCCGAGGTGCAGCGCGTACTCGGCGAGCGCGGTGTCCCCGTCGCCCGCGTCCTCGTCGGCAACTACGTCACCTCCCTCGACATGGCGGGCGCGTCGGTCACCCTGTGCCAGATCGACGAGGAGCTGCTGGGGCTGTGGGACGCGCCGGTGAAGACGCCGGGCCTGCGCTGGGGGATGTGACGCTCGGGGGAACACCGGTCACCGTCCGACACCACGTACCGACCACGCAAGGAGATCCAGTGCTCGACGCCGAGTTCTTCCGCCGTTGGATGACGGCGACCGCCGCGTCCGTGGACCGCGAGGCGGAACGGCTCACCGCGCTCGACTCGCCCATCGGGGACGCCGACCACGGGAGCAACCTCCAGCGCGGGTTCACCGCCGTGCGGGCCGCGCTGGAGAAGGAGGGGCCCGCCACGCCCGGTGCGGTCCTCACGCTGGCCGGCCGCCAGTTGATCTCGACCGTCGGCGGTGCCTCGGGGCCGCTGTACGGGACGCTGCTGCGCCGGACCGGCAAGGCGCTCGGGGACGCCCCGGAAGTGAGCGAGGAGCAGTTCGCCGAGGCGCTGCGGACCGGGGTGGACGCGGTCAGGACGCTCGGGGGCGCCGCGCCGGGCGACAAGACCATGATCGACGCACTGGTGCCGGCGGTGGACGCGCTCGGCGACTCCTTCGCCGCGGCCCGTGCCGCCGCCGAGCAGGGCGCCGAGGCGACGACCCCGTTGCTGGCCCGCAAGGGCCGGGCGAGCTACCTCGGCGAGCGCAGCATCGGGCACCAGGACCCCGGTGCCACCTCGGCGGCGCTGCTCGTCGCCGCGCTGGTGGAGGCCGCCGGTGAGTGAGGACAGGGGCGACAGGCTGGTCGGGATCGTGCTGGTGTCGCACAGCGCGGAGGTGGCCCGGTCGGTGGCCGACCTGGCGAAGGGGCTCGCGGGCGGCGGCGCGGCCGTCCCCGTCGCCCCCGCGGGCGGCACCGCGGACGGTGGCCTCGGCACCAGTGCCGAGCTGATCTCCGCGGCGGCCGCGTCCGTCGACCGCGGCGCCGGAGTGGCCGTGCTGGCCGACCTGGGCAGTGCGGTGCTCACCGTGAAGACCCTCCTCGCGGAGGGTGACGAACTCCCCGACGGGACACGGCTGGTGGACGCGCCCTTCGTGGAGGGCGCGGTGGCCGCGGTGGTCACGGCGGCGACGGGAGCCGACCTCGCGGCGGTGGAGGCGGCGGCGGCCGACGCGTACACCTACCGGAAGGTGTGAGGAAGCCACAGAGCGGATCGGCTCATGTCGCCGGGCGCGTCGACCCACCCTTGTGCCCGCTCTGGTCGCTCAGCGGCGGCCGTGAACGCGCGGGCGAGTCGCTCCCCCGTCGTCACGGCCGCCGCGTGGTCCTCGATGGGTGTCGTCCGGGAGCCCTTGAAGACGATGTACGTGACGTCGGACGCCGTGCCGCCGCCGCGCGGGTCGGGGCGGATGCCGAGGGCCTCGGCGGTGGCGTACGAGGCCTCACCGATGATGTTCCGGGGTCCGGTGTCGCCGACCACCGCGTACTGCACCCGGCCCCGGTGGATCACCGCCGCGACCGACCCGCCCCGGATGCCGTGGTCCCGGAAGTCCCACACGCCGCTCGGCGCGGGCAGCACGATGTACGGCAGGTGCTCGGCGCTGAGCGGACGGCCGTCGGACTGCGGGTAGGCCGTGCCGGCGGAGAAGTACGGATCCGTACGGCTGTTGCAGCGCGGGCCGGGGCGGCCGTCGCAGTCGATGTCCATGTCGGCCTTCCAGAAGACGGCGTCGCGGGTGCCGCACACCCGGATGGTCGCGGGTGCGCCGCTGTCGGACCGGTAGCGGCCGCGGGAGACGGGGGTGCAGTCACGCACCTTGGCCAGCAGGTCGGCGGCGCGCACGGTGCTCTCGCTCACGGCCGCGGACGCGGACGCGGACGCGGCGCGCAGCCGGAACTCGGGCGGCTTGGCGGCGAGTGCCGCCGGGGCGAGCATGGCGGTGCCCGCCATGACCAGCGTCAGCGTCTGGACACGCACGATGGGGGGAGCCTCTCCTGGGGGACATGACGGATGATCAGCCCATCTGTTTCCCGGAGCGGCCGGTCGGCCACGGGAGGAGGGCCGGACGGCGCACGTCTTCTCACCCGTCGTCAGCGGCCGGGAGCCGGAACCCGGACGGGTTCCGGCCGCCCCGGCCACCGCGCCGGCGCGGGATCTGCGACGACAGCGGTCCGCGCCACAGGCAGGAACTCCCCAGCCCTCGTGAGGGGTTCGGCCGTGAGAAACCTCAGCATACGTAACCCCGGCGCACGGTCACCAGCAACGGCCCCCTTGAGGGAACCCCACCCCCGGCCTCATATTGGTCCGGACCATTCTGGTGTGCCGTCCGGGAGGCAGACCCGTGCGAGGCGTTCCCCTGTCGTCCGTCCGCCGCCGTGCCGTGCGCGGGACGGTGCTCTGCACCGTGCTCGCCCTGGCCGTCTCCTGCGCCGCGGGCGGGACGGGCGACGGCGGCGGGCGGCTGCCCGCCGCGCCGACGGGCGTGACGGCCACGGCCGGCAGTGCGACCAGCGTGCACGTGATGTGGAACGCGGTCGCGGAGGAGGAGGCCGTCGACGGCTACGAGGTGTATCGCGGCACCACGAAGGTCGAGGAGGTACCCGGTTCTCAGCACATGGTGGATGTGACCAGACTCCGCCCCTCCACGGTGTACGCCTTCACCGTGCGGGCCCGGGACACCGAGGGGCGGCTCGGTCCGCCCAGCCGGGAGGTCAGGGCGCGGACGCCCGCGGCCGCCGTGGCCGACCGCTCGGCGCCGACGGCGCCGTCCGCGCCGCGGGGCCGGGCGGTCGGGAGCCGGGCCGCGCAGGTGTCGTGGTCGGCCTCGACGGACGACCGGGGCGTGGTGTCGTACGACATCCACCAGGGCGGGGCGAAGATCCACAGTGTGCCCGGAGGGCAGACGGCGACCGTGGTGACGGGGCTGCGGCCCGGTACGCGCTACGTCTTCACCGTCCGGGCCCGGGACGCGGCCGGCAACGTCTCGCCCGCGAGCCCCGCCGTCCCCCTGACCACGCCCGGTCGTGACGACGGGCGGGCCACGGCGCCCACCGGCTTCCGGGCGGCCGGCCGCCGCTCCGGCGGGGCGTACTTCCTGGACCTCAGCTGGGTCCCGCCCCGGGCGGACGGGCCGGTCACGGAGTACGAGCTCCACCTGGACGGCCGTCCGGCGACCTCGCTGGTGTACGGCGGGAACGCGCCGCGCGACCGGGCGACGTACAGCTTCTACGTGGGGCGGGAGGCCGGGGTGACCCACCGGGTGCGGCTACGGGCCCGGCTGCCGGACGGCACCTGGGGCGGCTTCTCGGCGGAGCGGACGGTGACGACGGGGGCGGCGGGGGCGGAGACCCCGGGCGGGGGCGCTCCTCGGTGAGGGACCGGGTAACGAACCCGGTGGCCGATCCGGCAACGGCCACGGTGACGGACCCGTCGGCCCCCCCGAGTGACCGTCGGCAGCCGCCGGAGCCGTGGGCGAGGGCGAGGCGGCGGGGGCGGCCGGGCGGAGGAATCGCCGGGCGGCCGTCACCTGCCCGGCGGCGGCCGGCGTGCGGGCGGACGCCCGGGGACCTTTGCTGACCCTGAGGCAGCACGGGCGTTCCCCGACTCTCGGCGGCGCAAGGGATGTACCGCCAACCGTGCCGCCGGAGGGCAGTCCACATGCGCAACTCATCGCCAGTTCTCCGCTCCGGCCTGACCGTGGCAGCCGCCGCCGCGCTTCCGCTCGCCCTGGCCGCCGGTCCGGCCGCCGCCGGGCCGGGGATCTCCGTGAGCACCACCGGCTCGACGGTCTCGGTCACCACCAGCGCCTGCACCCAGATCGACGGCAGCTGGGGCACCGCCTCGCTGCTCACCAGCAGCCAGGCGAACTTCTCCCAGGGACGCCAGGTGGCGCTGTCGGGGACGGTCAGCGGCCAGTCCGCCGCCTGGTCGAACGTCGGCCCGGGCACGTACACCGTCATCGTCGTGTGCGCCAACGGCACCACGGCCGGCACCCAGTCCGTCATCGTCTCCCCGCCCAGCACGCCCACGGTCCGTCCCACGCCCTCGCCGTCCCGGGGTGTGATGGGCGGGCTCGGCGGAGCCACGAAGGACTACGGCACCGTCACGCTGGTGGCGGGCGGTGCCCTGGTCGGCACCGGAGTGCTCGCCACGGCCTGGTTCCTGCGCCGGCGCAGCAAGCCGTACCGGCTCTGAGATCCTGAGGTCCGGCGCCCTGCGTACCGTCAGCCCGGCTGGTGGTCCGGCAGCTCGGCGAACTCCTGAAGCGCGTGCCGCAGCCACTGCGTCCAGAAGGTCTCCAGGTCGATGCCGGCGCGCAGCACCAGGTGCCGGAGCCGGTCCTGGGTGCTGGTGCTGCCGGGCGGGAAGTCGCGCCTTTCGATCTCCCGGTACTCGGCCAACTGCCGTTCGTGCAGCTCCAGGTGGTGCAGCAGATCGGCCTGGAGGCCCGCCGTGCCGACCACCGCCGCCGCCCGCAGCCGCAGCAGCAGCGCGTCGCGGTGCGGTTTGGGGTCCTGGGAGGCGGCGGTCCAGCGGGCCAGTTCGGCGCGGCCCGCGGGCAGCACCTCGTAGCTCTTCTTCTGCCCGCGCGCCGGCTGCTCGGCGGGCAGGGCCCGGATCAGGCCCTCCGCCTCCAGCTTCCCCAGCTCCCGGTAGATCTGCTGGTGGGTCGCCGACCAGAAGTAGCCGATGGACCTGTCGAACCGGCGGGTCAGCTCCAGCCCCGAGGACGGTTTCTCGAGCAGGGCGGTGAGGATCGCGTGCGGGAGTGACATGCGGTCATCCTAGGGAGGCCGGGAGCCGCCCCTACAGGGCCGCCGCCAGCTCGGTGCCCTGCTTGATGGCGCGCTTGGCGTCCAGTTCGGCGGCCACGTCTGCGCCGCCGATGAGGTGCGCCGTACGTCCGGCGGCGACGACGTGCTCGTACAGGTCGCGGCGCGGCTCCTGACCGGTGCACAGGACGATGGTGTCGACCTCCAGGACCGTGGCGGCGCCGTCGATGGTGACGTGCAGCCCGGCGTCGTCGATGCGGTCGTAGCGCACGCCGGGGACCATGGTCACGCCGCGGTGCTTGAGCTCGGTGCGGTGGATCCAGCCGGTCGTCTTGCCGAGGCCCGCGCCGACCTTGGTGGCCTTGCGCTGGAGCAGGTGCACGGTGCGCGGCGGGGCGGGGCGCTCGGGGGCGGCGAGGCCGCCCGGGGCGCGGTAGTCGAGGTCGACGCCCCAGAGGCGGAAGTACGTCGCCGGGTCCTCGTGGGCCTTGTCCCCGCCGTCGGTGAGGTACTCGGCGACGTCGAAGCCGATGCCGCCCGCGCCGAGGATCGCGACGCGGTCGCCGACGGGGGCGCCGTCGCGCAGCACGTCGAGGTAGCCGAGGACGCTCGGGTGGTCGACGCCGGGGATGTCGGGGGTGCGCGGGGTGACGCCGGTGGCGACCACGACCTCGTCGTAGCCGGCCAGGTCGCCGGCGGTGACCCAGGTGTTCAGGCGTACGTCGACGCCGTGGTCGTCGAGCCGGGTACGGAAGTAGCGCAGCGTCTCGTCGAACTCCTGCTTGCCCGGGACCTTGCGGGCGACGTTGAGCTGCCCGCCGATCTCGCTCGCCGCGTCGAAGAGGGTGACCTGGTGCCCGCGTTCGGCCGCGGAGACCGCGCAGGCCAGGCCCGCCGGGCCGGCTCCCACGACGGCGACGCGCTTGCGCAGCCGGGTCGGGGACAGCACCAGCTCGGTCTCGTGGCAGGCCCGGGGGTTGACCAGGCAGGAGGTGATCTTGCCGCTGAAGGTGTGGTCGAGGCAGGCCTGGTTGCAGCCGATGCAGGTGTTGATGGCCTCGGGCCGGCCGGCGGCGGCCTTGGCGACGAAGTCGGGGTCGGCGAGCATCGGGCGGGCCATCGACACCATGTCGGCGTAGCCCTCGGCGAGCAACTGCTCGGCGAGCTCGGGGGTGTTGATGCGGTTGGTGGTGACCAGCGGGACCGACACCTCGCCCATGAGGCGCTTGGTCACCCAGGTGTAGGCGCCGCGCGGCACGGAGGTGGCGATGGTGGGGATGCGGGCCTCGTGCCAGCCGATGCCGGTGTTGATGAGGGTGGCGCCCGCGGCTTCGACGGCCTTGGCGAGGGTGATCACCTCGTCCAGCGTGGAGCCGCCCGGGACCAGGTCGAGCATGGACAGCCGGTAGATGACGATGAAGTCCTCGCCGACCGCCTCGCGCACCCGCCGGACGATCTCGACGGGGAAGCGCATGCGGTTCTCGTACGAGCCGCCCCAGCGGTCGGTGCGCCGGTTGGTCTGCGCGGCGATGAACTCGTTGATGAGGTAGCCCTCGGAGCCCATGATCTCCACGCCGTCGTACCCGGCCTGCCGGGCGAGGCGGGCGGCCCGGGCGTAGTCGTCGATGGTCCGCTCGACCTCGGCGTCGCCGAGTTCGCGGGGCGGGTAGGGGCTGATCGGTGCCTGGAGCGGGCTGGGGGCGACCAGGTCCCGGTGGTAGGCGTAGCGGCCGAAGTGCAGGAGCTGCATCGCGATCCGGCCGCCCGCGCCGTGCACGGCGTCGGTGATGACCCGGTGCTGCTCGGCCTCCGCGTCGGTGGTGAGCTTGGCGCCGCCCTCGTAGGGCCGGCCCTCCTCGTTGGGGGCGATGCCGCCGGTGACGATGAGCCCGACTCCCCCGCGGGCGCGGGCGGCGTAGAACTCCGCCATACGCGTGAAGCCGCCCTCGGCCTCCTCCAGGCCCACGTGCATGGAGCCCATGAGGACCCGGTTGGGCAGGGTGGTGAAGCCCAGGTCGAGCGGGGTCAGCAGGTGCGGGTAACGGCTCATCGGGCCCTCCGTGCGCGGTGTCGTCCCTGTAGTTGTAGAGGACGCCGGAGGGTTTTTGCAACTAGTTGCATAAGGGGGACGGAGGGCACACCGACGCGGGTCCGGTCAGCTCACCTGCTCTCGAGCCGTACGTGCAGTTCCTCCTCCTGGTCGCCGGAGACCAGGGTCAGGTCGTGCACGGTGAACAAGGAGTCCAGGGTCCGGCGGAACCGCTCGACGGCCCAGTACCCGCCGTGGACGTCGGCGTCGACGGGCGACGTCAGCCGCGCCGGGCGGGCGCCCTCGCGCGGGTCGGCCACGTCGAACGTGCCGAGCCACACCGTCGGACGGGTGTCGTGCAGGTCCTCGGGGACGTCGTCGGCACAGCGGTCGGAGGCGAAGCAGGCGCACAGCGCGTCGAACACGGCACGGGCGTCGTGCTTGCTGCACCCGCTGATCTCCACCGTGACGGACTCGGGGTGGTGCGGTCGCTCGGTGTCCATCGTGGTCGCTCCTCTCGTGGCCGCCCTGCCGTATCCCGCCCCCAACCCAGCAAAGCACCACCTTCCGGGGAGCACTACCGGCGGCGACGGCGCCGTCCCGACGACGTCGCGCAGCGACGGCGGCCGTGTTGGGAGAAGGTGGAAGGAGACGGCACAGGCGGTGGGGAAACGGCCCCTCACGCGGTAGAACAAGGAGCGTGGGCACCGTGACGGCGGGCCGCGAGGAACGGCGAAGGCGGGCGTGGGAATGAGTGCAGCCGGGTCTCCCCTGGACGACGGCGGCCGGTCGCCGCGCGGGCCGGAAGAGCCGAGCGGGCTGCTCGACGTGCTGCGGGTGGCCTCGGTGGTCCTCGACGCCAGGGGCCGGATCGTGCTGTGGAGCCCGCAGGCCGAGGAGCTGTTCGGGTACACCGCGCAGGAGGCCCTCGGCCAGTACGCCGCCCGGATCATGGTCCACGAGCAGCACCTTGACCTGGTGGTCAAGCTCTTCTCCGACGTCATGGACACCGGCCAGGACTGGGCCGGGGCCTTCCCCATCCGGCGCAAGGACGGCAGCAGCCGGCTGGTGGAGTTCCGCAACATGCGGCTCCAGGACGACCGGGGGGAGGTCTACGCGCTGGGCCTGTGCGCCGACCAGTCGACGGTGCGCCGGCTGGAGCGGGAGGTGGCGCTGTCGACGCGGATGATCGAGCAGTCCCCGATCGGGCTGGCCTTCGCCGACCCCGAGCTGCGCTTCGTCTCCGTCAACCGCGCGCTGGAGCGGCTCAACGGCATCCCCGCCGAGGAGCACGTCGGCAGGTCGGTGCGGGAGCTGCTGCCGCAGGTCGACACCGACGCCGTCGAGGCCGCCATGCGCGAGGTGCTGCGGACCGGCCGGCCGCTGCTCGACCAGCTCGTCATCGGCCGTACGCCGGCCCACCCGGACGAGGACCACGCCTGGTCGGTCTCCCTGTACCGGCTGGAGGACTCGCTGGGCAACGTGCTGGGCCTGGCGGGGATGGCCGTGGACGTCACCGAGCAGCACCGGGCGGGCCTGGAGGCCGAGGCCGCGCGGCGGCGGCTGTCCCTCATCGCCGACGCCTCCGCCCGGATCGGCACCACGCTGGAGCTGGACCGCACCGCCCACGAACTGGCCGACGTCGCCGTGCCCGAGCTCGCCGACATCGCGGCCGTCGACCTGCTGGACGCGGTGGTGCAGGGCCGCCGCAGCGCGCTCGGCCCGGCGGAGCCCGCGGTGATCCGCGCCCTGGCCGTGCAGGCCGAGGACGCCCCGGACGCCCTGCGGGCCGCCGATCCGCCCGGGCACATCGCCCGGTACGCCCCCGACCGCCTGGTCACCGAGTGCGTCCGCACCGGGCGCCCGGTGATGCTGCCGCAGGTCAAGGACGAGGACCTGCCCCGTATCGCCGGCTCCCCCGAGGCGGCGGAGCTGCTGGGCCGGGCGGGTGTCCACTCGTATCTGGCGGTGCCGCTGATCGCGCGCGGCGAGGTGCTCGGCGCGCTCGACCTGAAGCGCACCCGCAACCCGCTGCCGTTCGGCGAGGACGACCTGCTGCTCGCCCGGGAGCTGGCCGCCCGCGCGGCCGTGCAGATCGACAACGCCCGCTGGTACCAGAACGCCCGCGACACCGCGCTCACCCTGCAGCGCAGCCTGCTGCCCAGCCACCCGCCGATGACGGGCGGCCTGGAAGTCGCCTCCCGCTACCGGCCCGCCGGTACCACCAGCGAGGTCGGCGGCGACTGGTTCGACGTGATCCCGCTGGACGGCGCCAAGACGGCGCTGGTCGTCGGGGACGTGATGGGCAGCGGCATCACCGCGGCGACGACCATGGGCCGGCTGCGTACGGCGACCACCACGCTGGCCTCCCTCGACCTGGAGCCCGCCGTGCTGCTGGAGCACCTCGACAAGATCACCGCCGGTCTCGACCAGGCCATCGCCACCTGCCTGTACGCCGTCCACGACCCGCGTCTGCGGCAGGTCAGGATCGCCAACGCCGGACACCTTCCGCCGGTCCGCGTCCGGGCCGGACACCCACCGGAGTTGCTCGACCTGCCGACGGGCGTGCCGCTGGGCGTCGGCGGGGTCGCGTTCTGCACCACTGCGGTCGACTTGGAGCCCGGTGACCGGCTGGTGCTCTACACCGACGGCCTCGTGGAGACGCGCCGGGATCCGCTCGACGAGCGGCTGGACAGGCTACGGGCCCTGCTGGACGGCCCCGACCGCCCTCTGGAGGAGGTCTGCGACCTGCTCCTGCGCACCCTGCACGAGCCCGACGACTCCGACGACGTGGCCCTGCTGATCGCCCGGGCGACGACGCCCGAGTGAGGGGTGTGGCACGGCGGCGGCGATCCGTCCGGGCGCGGGCGGTGGAGGCCGCGGCCGCCGTCGTGGCGCGGGCCTCGGCGGCACGGCCGCCTGCGCCGCGGCCTCCGGGGACACCGGGCACGGCGCCTCGCCCTCGGCGTCCGCCTCGCCGGACGGCTCGGGCGGGCGGCACGAGCACGGCCGGTGGCCGCGCTTCGCCGGGGTGCACGGCGAGGCGACCGTGAAGGACCACGCCACCGGCAGGCGGGTCGTCCGCACGTGGCGGCGGGGCACCGTCGAGCAGGCCGAGGGCGACCACGTCACCGTCCGCAGCGCGGACGGTGCCCGGTGGACGTGGACCGTGTCCTCCGCCCGCCACCAAGGTGCACCGGAACGGAACGCCCGGCAGCGGCGCCGTCCTGCAGAAGGGTGCGAGGGTCGTCGTGGTCGGCGCCCGTTCCCAGGACGGCACCCGGACCCCGAAGGGCGGGGGCGTGAGGCGCGCCCGCGCGGCTGGTACGCGGGCGGCGAGGTCCTCACGCGGTGCTCACATCGGCAGGTCCAGCCGGTGCGCGTCGGTTCCGCCGAGCAGCTCCTGGGCCTGATGCTGGGTGTGCTCGGCCGCCATCTGGGCCTCCGCGACGGCGTCACCGAGTTCGCGTATCAGATCCTCGTAGATCGGCGGGTTGTCGTTCCCGCCGGCGATGCGTGGCACAGTGCCGGTCCTTCCCTGTCGTGCGACGCCCCCAATACATCACAGCGCCCGGGATGATCCGTAGGCCCTGTGTGCCCATCGTGCGAAGGTCCTGTGCCCGCCCGGAGGGCCGGTGCGCCGGGGGCTACCGCCGGACACCGACCACCACGTGTGCGTAGCGCTCCTCGCAGACCGCGAGGCGGGTCTCCAGGCCGCTCCGGGTGAAGGCGCCGACCGCCTCCGGTGCCTGCCGCCGGCTCGTCTCCACCAGCACGCAGCCGCCGGGGGCGAGCCAGCGGGGGGCCTCGGCGGCGACGCGGCGCAGCACCTCCAGGCCGTCCCGGCCGCCGTCGAGGGCGAGCAGCGGTTCATGGTCCCGGGCCTCCGCGGGCAGCAGGCCGATCTCGTCGGTGGGAACGTACGGCACGTTGGCCGCGAGGATGCCGACCCGGCCGCGCAGGTGGCCGGGCAGCGGTGTGAACAGGTCGCCCGTGTACGCGTGGCCGCCGAAGGCCGCGATGTTGCGGCGGGCGCAGCGCACGGCGGCGGGATCGAGGTCGGCGGCGTGCAGGTCGACCGGGCCGAGCGCGGCGGCCAGAGCGGCGCCGACGGCACCCGACCCGCAGCACAGGTCCACGACGACCCGCGCGCCGGGACTCTGGGCGAGCGCCTGCTCGACGAGGAACTCGGTACGCCGCCGGGGCACGAACACCCCGGGTTGCACCGCGATACGCAGGCCGCGGAACTCCGCCCAGCCGACGACGAGTTCGAGCGGCAGTCCCGCGACACGGCGCTCGACCAGCGCGGCGGTCTCGTCCGGGGTACGGGCGGCGGAGAGGATCAACTCGGCCTCGTCCTCGGCGAAGACACACCCGGCGGCGCGCAGCGCGGCCACGACGGCGGCACGGGACGCGGGCGGAGCGGGGGCACCACAGGAGGGAGAACCAGGTGACGGGGAAGCAGAGGACGGGGAAGCAGAGGACGGGGAAGCAGCGGACCCCGCATCAGGGGACGGTGCGTCAGGGGAAACGATGGGCATGGAAGCCAGGAGCCTTTCGAGAACCGAAGGGCGCTCCCGCGGTCACCTGCGGGCGGTGGTCCGCGCCGCGTGGCGACGGCAGCGGCTGCCTCGAGGTGAGAGCGCCCGGGCCGACACAGCGGTGATGGGTCTCACCTCCTTTGCTCCTCGGGCCGGGAGGGTCCGCGGCCGGACGGCCACACTACCCGAAGGCGGCCGCTGACCACAGCGTACGGTTGAACCATGAACGTCACCCGAGGCTTCACGGGACGGCCGCGCGTGGCCGACCCCGGACTGCCGCCCGGTCAGTACGACGCGGGCGACGACTGGCCCGTGCTGTCCGCCGAGGTCACACCCGACCTGGCACCCGCCGACTGGACCTTCCGCATCGACGGGCTGGTGGCGGAGCCGCACACCTGGGACTGGGAGCAGGCGCACCAGTTGCCGGCCTCGGCGTACGAGGGCGCTGTGCACTGTGTGACGGGCTGGTCGAAGTTCGGGGTGCGCTTCGCAGGCGTGTCCCTGGACGCGTTCTTCGATGTGGTCCGGCCCCATGGGTCCGCCACCCATGCCGTCGCCTACTCCCACACCGGCTACACCACGAACCTGCCGCTCGCGGACCTGACCGGCGGGCGCGCCTGGATCGCCTGGGAGTACGGCGGCCGGCCGCTGCCGACCGAGCACGGGGGCCCGGCGCGGCTGCTGGTGCCGCACCTGTACTTCTGGAAGAGCGCCAAGTGGATCGCGGGCCTGCGGATCCTCGACCACGACGAGCCGGGCTTCTGGGAGCGCAACGGCTACCACGAGCGCGGCAACCCCTGGGAGGAGCAGCGGTACTCCGGTGACTGAGACCTTCGTTCCTCCCACCCGGTTCGCCGTGCCCGGGCGGATCGCCGTGAGCGAGCAGGCCGCGGCGGTGTGGCGGACCGCCACCCTGACCGAGATCCGCCGTGAGACCCCGCGCGCCGCGACCTTCCGGTTCGCCGTGCCGGGCTGGCCGGGGCACCTGCCCGGGCAGCACCTGCTGCTGCGGCTGACCGCCGAGGACGGCTACACCGCCCAGCGCCACTACTCGATCGCGTCGGCGCCGGACGACTCCGAACACCTGGAGCTGACGCTGGATCACGTCGAGGGCGGCGAGGTCTCGGGCTGGTTCCACTCGGTGGCCCGGCCCGGGGACCGGGTGGAGGTGCGCGGCCCGCTGAGCGGCTTCTTCGCCTGGCCGGGCGACCGGCCCGCGCTGCTGCTGGGGGCCGGCTCCGGGGTCGTGCCGCTGATGTCGATGGTGCGGCACCACCGGGCGCGCCGGCTGTCCGTGCCGCTGCGGCTGGTGGTGTCGGCGCGCAGTCCCGAGGAGCTCATCTACGCGCGGGAGTTCGGCGCCGAGACGACGCCCGTGTTCACCCGGAGCGCCCCGGAGGGTGTGCCGGTGGGACGTATGGCGGCCGCACATGTGGCGCCCCTCCTGGCCGAGCGTCCTCCCGGTGGGTGGGAAGCCTATGTGTGCGGGTCCAACTCCTTCGCCGAGCACGCCTCGCGGCTGCTGGTGGCGGCCGGTCAGCCTGTGGACCGGATCCGGATCGAGCGGTTCGGCTGACCCCGGGGCCGGGAGCGGTGTGCCCGGCCCCGAGGGTGACGCCCGGCGGCCGCCGCGCGGGCGCCGGACACCTGTGCGAGCGCTCGACGAGAACCTACGGATCACCGCTGCCCCTCCCCTGGCGCGCGCTCACGCCTCACCGGCACGGTCGCGCCTCGCCGGCACGACCGCGGCCTTCCGGGCACGACCGCGGCCTTCCGGGCACGACCGCGGTCTTCCGGGCACGACCGCGGCTTTCCGGGCACAACCGCGCCTTCCGTGCACGGCCGCGGTCGGAACCCGCCGGACGGGGTACCGGTTCCAGGTGGGAACGCGGACACGCGGCGCGGTGTGAAGGAGCGGCGGCGATGCCGTCCCGTACGGCTTGTCCGGCCCTCCGGCTGCGGTGAGGGGCGAGGAGGTCGACATGCGAACCCGGGTGCGCGGCTGGCGTTGGCGGCGCAATCCGCTGCGGCGGCGGGCGGATGCCGTGGAGGCGTGGACGGTCCTGGTGGTGGCCGTCCTGCTGCTCGTGGGTGCGCCCCTGGCCGGGGCGGCGGCGGCCTGGTGGGCCTATGACGGGGCGCGGGCGGTCGCGGCGGAGCAGCGGGCCGAGCGGCATCGCGTCCGGGCCGAGGTGGTGGGCCGGGCCGGTGACACGCTGCCGACGGTGCAGGCCGGCGGTCGGGACCCCTACCGCGCGACGGTGCGCTGGAGCGAGCCCGGCGCGGGTGAGCGTACCGCGGTCGCGCGGGTGCCGGGCGGGACGCGGGAGGGCGAGCGGCTCGACGTGTGGTTCGACTCGCGCGGTCGCAGTGTCGCGGCACCGCTGGACGGCTCCGCGATCTGGCAGCACACGGTGACCGTGGGCGTGTGCGCCACGGCCGTCGTGGTGGCCGTGGTGCTCCTCGCGCACAGTGCCGTGCGCCGGGTGGCGCTCGGCCGCCGGCTGGCGGAGTGGGAGCGCGCGTGGGCCCGTACGGAACCGGTGTGGAGCCAGCGCCAGACATGAGACGCGCTGTGCCGGGCGCACGGACGGGGACCGGCCGGTGACCCGACCTCCTGCCCCGGCCGTCCCGCCGCCGGTGCCCCGCGCCCGCTCCGCACAGCGGGCCCGCGCACGGTCCTGACCAGCGTGGCACGCGCCTGGGCCGGGCCGCCGTCCGGCCGTGGAGTCCGGCAAAGACCTGGCGAGTCCTCCGACCACCCACGTACGGTGTGATCATCCGCACTGTCTTCTCCCAAAGGCGGTCTCCCATGGCCTTGTTCGACCTTCCTCTCGAGGAACTCCACGAGTACCGCAGCGCCTCCACCGAGCCCGAGGACTTCGACGCCTTCTGGGCCAAGACGCTCCAGGAGGCGCGTGAGCACGATCTGGACGCCCGTTTCGAGCCGGTGGACACCGGCCTGACCACGGTCCAGGTGTTCGACGTGACGTTCGCCGGGTTCGGCGGCCACCCGGTCAAGGGCTGGCTGACGCTGCCCGCCGGGGCCGACGCCCCGCTGCCGCTGGTCGTGGAGTTCATCGGTTACGGAGGCGGACGCGGCCTGCCGCACGAGCACCTGCTGTGGGCGTCCACCGGCCGGGCGCACTTCGTGATGGACACCCGAGGACAGGGCAGCGCGTGGGGCGCCGGCGGCGGCACCGCGGACCCGGTGGGCGGGGCGCCGTCGTATCCCGGCTTCATGACGCGCGGCATCGACGCGCCCGAGAACTACTACTACCGGCGCGTGTACACGGACGCGGTGCGTGCCGTCGAGGCGGCCCGCTCCCACCCGCTGACCGACCCGGCGCGCACGGTGGCCGTCGGCGCCAGCCAGGGCGGCGGCATCACGATCGCGGTGGGCGGCCTGGTCCCGGACCTGGCGGGCGTGGCGCCGGACGTGCCGTTCCTGTGCGACTTCCCGCGCGCCGCGACCCTGACGGACCGTCACCCCTACCGGGAGATCGGCCTGTATCTCAAGACGCACCGCGGCCGGGGCGAGGACGCGCTGCGCACGCTCTCCTACTTCGACGCCGTGCACTTCGCCGCCCGCGGCCGGGCCCCGGCGCTGTTCTCGGCCGCCCTGGAGGACCAGACCTGCCCGCCGTCCACCGTCTTCGCCGCCTTCAACGCCTGGGCGCACGACGACAAGGCCATCGAGGTCTACGACTTCAACGACCACGAGGGCGGCGGCCCCTTCCAGGAGGCGGCCAAGCTGCGCTGGATGCGGTCGTACATCTGATCCCGGCCGTTCTCCCCCGGCGGGCTACCCGCTGATCCGACCAGTCGGTACGTTCTCGGTGCCCGGGCCGCCACCGCGTGGCCCGGGCTCGTCGACGACCGAGGGAGGGGCGATGCCGGGGTACGAGGCGATGCCGGAAGGCGGTGTGCGGGGCCACTGCGACCCGCGTTTCGAGGCGGTGCGGACGGTGTTCGAGGACAATCTGCGGGAGCGGGGCGAGCTGGGGGCCGCCGTGACCGTCATCGTCGACGGCGTGACGGTGGTGGACCTGTGGGGCGGCTGGGCGGACGCGGCCCGCACCCGGCCGTGGGAGCGGGACACCCTGGTCAACGTGTGGTCGACCTCCAAGGGCCCGGTCGCGCTGTGCGCGCACCTCCTCGCCGACCGGGGACTGCTCGACCTGGACGCGCCGGTGGCCGTGTACTGGCCGGAGTTCGCGGCGGCGGGCAAGGAGAAGGTGCTCGTACGGCATCTGCTGTCGCACCGGGCCGGCCTGTCCGGCCTGCGCGAGCCGCACTCGCTCACGCAGTTGTACGACTGGGAGCTGACGACGCAGCGGCTCGCGGCGACACCGCCCTGGTGGGAGCCGGGCACCCGGTCCGGGTATCACGCGCTGACCTACGGCCACCTGGTCGGCGAGGTCGTACGGCGGGTGTCCGGGCTGCTGCCCGGGGCGTTCCTGGAACGGGAGGTGACCGGGCCGCTCGGCATCGACTTCACCATCGGGCTGCCGGAGAAGGAGGCCGGCCGGGTGGCCGAGCTGGTCCAGCCGCCGGTCGCGCCGACCACGGAACAGGCCGCCGCCTTCGCCCAGTTGGCGCCCGCCGCGCTCGCCGCGCTGACCAACCCGGCGGTGGGCGCGGCCGACACCGGCACGCCCGAGTGGCGGGCCGCGGAGATACCGGCCGCGAACGGGCACGGCACCGCGCGGGCCGTCGCCGCGCTGTACGCGCTCTACGTGACAGGCGGCAGCCACGACGGCCGCCGCCTTCTGTCCCCCGCGGCGGCCGAGCGGGTGCGTGAGGGGCAGGGCGCCTGCCGGGACCTGGTGATCGGGGCCGGGCTCGGCCGCGACACCGAGGCAGGGCTCGGGGTGTGGCTCAGCGGCCCGAACGGCTCCTACGGGCCCAACCCGCGCGCTTTCGGACACGACGGTTTCGGCGGCTCCTGCGGGCTCGCCGACCCCGAGGCCGGGGTGGCGCTGGGCTACGTGATGAACCGGATGGGGCCGCACATCGCCGACGACCCGCGCAAGATGGCGCTCGTGGCGGCCCTCTACAGCGTGTTGTAGGCGCGCTGGTCCGCACGGTCGGGGGCGGACCGGTTTCGGCCGAAGCGCCGGGCCGCCCTTCCCTGCTGGTTTAGACCAATGCTAGATCTGGTGGCGCACCGAGCCCGCACGGCTACCGCATGTGACCACCAGGAGGCGCGGCCATGGCCCGCACCACCCCGCACGACCACCCGCTCGCCGCAGGAGGGCCCCTGTACCGGCGGATCGCGACGCAGCTGCTCGGCGAACTGCGCGAGGGAACCGTCCCGCCCGGGGAACGGCTGCCCAGCGAACGGCGGTTGGCCGAGCACTTCGGGGTCAGCCGGGAGACCGTACGGCAGGCGCTGCAGCTGCTGCGCGAGGAGGGGCTGGTGGCCACCGACCGGCGGGGCAGCCACGCCACACTGCCCGGCCTGCCGGTGCAGACGCCCGTCTCCCTCACCTTTCCCGTCGGTGCCCGGGCCGCGCAGCCGGGTACGGTCGCGCGGGCCACCGTCGTCTGGGAGCCTCCCCCGCCGGAACACGCCGAGGCGCTCGGGCTGGCCCCGCACCGGCCGACCCTGGTGCACCGCTACCGGTCGGCGACGGCCGACGGGCGCGGGCGGCGCACGGCGGTGACGTCCTTCTCGGCGGTGGCGCTCGCCGAGGTCGAGGAGCTGGCCCGGTACCGCGACCGCGCCGACGGCAGGGCCGGTGCGCAGCTGCGGCGGGCCTACGACTGGATGCGCAGGGCGGGCCTGGCCCTGCACCACCGGGACTGCATCACCCCGCTGCCGGGCAGCACCTCGGTGCGCGTCACCCGGCGGGTGCACGACCAGTACGCCCGGCCGCTGGAGATCACCGACCTCGTGGTGGCCGACCAGCACGAGGCGCTGGTGTACGAGTTCACGCTGCCGTCCGCGGGGTGACCGGCGGTCCGCACCGCCGGGCCACGACGAGCCGCACCCGGGGGCTGCCGTCCGCGCGCCGGCCGAACTCGGGCAGCGCCTGGAGCTCCACGCGGAAACCTGCTCCGGTCAGCTCCCGCCGGACGTCGGCGAGCCGGAAGGTGCGGTAGTACATCACGAACGGCGGCCGCCACAGCGCGTTGCGGACCCGCATGAGGGCGTCGAAGCCGAGCAGTGTCCAGTATCCGCGCGAGCCCGGGCGCGGCGGGGCGACGAGCGGGAAGGCGAAGCAGCCGCCGGGCCGCAGCACCGAGTGGACCTGCGCGAACAGCCCCGGCAGCTCGCGGGGCAGGAAGTGCCCGAACGCCCCGAAGCTCACCACCACGTCGAAGACCGGCCCGAACGGCAGCGCCCGGGCGTCCGCGCGGACCCAGGAGACCGGGGGCCCGGCCGGGCGGGCGCGCTCCCGCGCGACGGCGAGCATGCCCGCGCTGAAGTCGACCCCGGTGACGCCGTCCCGGCACACCCGCGCCAGCACGCCGGTGCCCGCCCCCGTGCCGCAGCACAGGTCCAGCCCGGTGCCGAAGGGCCCCCTGCGCTCCAGCGCCGTCCCGACCGCGTCGAGCAGGGCGTCGGACGTCCGGAACGGGGTGTGGTCGAACTTGGGCGCGAGGAGGTCGTAGCCGTGTTCCACGGACGACAGCGCCTGAACGGCGAGCTCACGCAGACTGGGGCCTTCGGGGCTGAACATCTCCCCAGCGTAGGCCGGTCGGCGCACCCGTGGCCGCCTGCTCCCCGGCAGTGGTACAGTGCGAGCAGCACTTGTGTTCGCCCCCGTTCGGGGCGCCGGTGCCGATTTCCCTCTCCGCAGCTGAGCGGCCCGTCACTTTTCCGCGCCGCACGTCAGCTTCCCCGCACCCGTTCGTGACGCAGGGCTCCTCCTGTGTCGTACGCGAGGTGCTGTTCCCGCCGCCGTCAGGTGCGCCTCAGGCCCTTCCGCGCGGCTTCTCGCTCCTCCCCCCGCATGTCTTCTCCCTGTCGTCCGCGAAAGGACAGACCACCATGACCACCACGCTCGAACGCCCTCCCGTCCAGCAGCAGTCCCCGGCGCAGGCCGTCACCGGCGTCCTCGACGTCGACGCGGGCGGGAAGGGGCATCTGCGGGCCGTCAGCTGCCTGCCCTCACCGGCCGACCCGCCGGTGCCCGCCGCGCTGATCCGCCGGCACGGCCTGCGCAGGGGCGACCTCGTCGAGGGCGTCCGCGACCGGCGTGGCCTGACCGAGGTCACCGGCGTCAACGGCCGCCCGGCCGGGGAGCAGCGCGCCCGGCGTCACTTCCGGGACCTGACCCCGCTGCACCCGCGGGAGCGGCTGCGCCTCGAACACCCCGCGGCCGGACTGGCCGGGCGCGTCACCGATCTGATCGCCCCGGTCGGCAAGGGCCAGCGCGGACTGCTCGTGGCCCCGCCCAAGACCGGCAAGACCGTCCTCCTCCAGCAACTCGCCGCCGCCGTCGCGGGCAACCATCCCGAGTGCCGGCTGATGGTGGTGCTGCTGGACGAACGCCCCGAGGAGGTCACCGACATGCGGCGCTCCGTACGCGGCGAGGTGTACGCCTCGACCTTCGACCAGGCGCCCCGGCAGCACATCGCGCTGGCCGAGCTGGTGATCGAGCGGGCCAAGCGGCTCGTCGAGGCGGGCGAGGACGTCGTGCTCCTGCTCGACTCCCTCACCCGGCTGTGCCGGGCGCACAACAACGCCGCCGCCTCCGGGGGCCGCACCCTCAGCGGCGGGGTCGACGCGTCGGCGCTCATCGGGCCGAAGCGGTTCTTCGGCGCCGCCCGTCTGGCCGAGGAGGGCGGCTCGCTCACGATCCTGGCGACCGCGCTGGTGGAGACCGGTTCCCGGGCCGACGACTTCTATTTCGAGGAGCTCAAGAGCACCGGCAACATGGAGCTCCGGCTGAGCCGCGAGGTGGCGTCCCGCCGCCTCTTCCCGGCCGTCGACCTCACCGCCTCCGGCACCCGCCGCGAGGAACTGCTGCTCTCCCCCGCCGAGTCGGCCGCCGTGCGCGGGCTGCGGCGGGCGCTGCACTCCCGCGACGGGCACAGCGGTCTGGAAACCCTGCTGGAGCGGATGCGCGCCACCCCGGACAACGCGACGTTCCTGCGGCGGATCCAGCCGACGCTGCCGGGTGACTGACGCGGTGTCACCGCGTGACTGACGCGGTGACACCGCGTCGCCCGTCCGGGTGCTGGTGCGGGCCGTTCGGCCCGGCCGGCGTCGTGTGCGGCCGGTCCCTTCCTAGCTTTGCGGCATGACTATCGGATGTCCCGCTCGTGCCGTCGCCGTGTCCGCCTGCGCGCTCGGTGTGGCGGGTCTGCTGGCGCTGGCCCCCGCCGCGGCGGCCCGTACGGGGACGGACCCCGGTCCGCCGGGTGGCGGGCCGCGCGCGGGGACACCGCAGCCGGCGCTGCTGTACCGCTCCGGTACGCACGTCCGGCCGCACCAGGGAGCCCCCGCGGTGCCCCGGCTCTCGGCGCTGTCGTGGCTGGTGGCCGACGCCCGCACCGGCGAGGTGCTCGCCGCGCACGACGCGCACCGCAGGCTGCCGCCCGCCAGCACCCTGAAGACGCTGTTCGCCCTCACCGTGCTGCCGGCGCTGCCCGGGGGTGTCCGGCACACGGTCGGCGCGCAGGAGCTCCAGGGCCTCGGGGCCGGCAGCAGTCTGGTCGGGGTCGCCGAGGGAGCGACGTACCGGGTCGAGGACCTGTGGCGCGGGGTGTTCCTCAACTCCGGCAACGACGCCGTGCAGGTGCTGGCCGTGCTCAACGGCGGCCGGCAGGCCACGGCCGGGCAGATGCAGGCGAAGGCCCGGGCTCTGGGCGCCCGCGACACCCGCGTGCTGTCCCCGGACGGTTACGACACGCCCGGCCAGGTGTCGTCGGCGTACGACCTGGCGGTGTTCGGGCGGGCGGGGCTGCGCAACGCGGAGTTCGCACGGTACTGCGCCACGGCCGAGGCCCGTTTCCCCGGCCCCGGCGGCTGGTACCCGATCCGCAACACCAACCGGCTGCTGACCGGCGCGAACGGGGTGCAGCCGTATCCGGGGCTGATCGGCGTCAAGAACGGCTACACCAGCGAGGCGGGACACACGCTGGTCGCGGCGGCCCGCCGGGACGGGCGCACGCTCGTGGTGACGGTGATGAACCCTCGGCAGGGCGGCGGTACGGCCGTGTACGAGGAGGCCCGCGCGCTGCTCGACTGGGGGTTCGCCGCGGCCGGGCGGGTGGATCCGGTGGGCTCGCTCGACGCGCTGCGGTCCACCCCGCGGCCGGGGCCGGACGCCGGACCCGCGACCGTGGCGGCCGGACCGGTGCGGGCCGGGCCCGGCTGGACGGAGGCCGGGGCGATCGCGGGAGCCGCAGGTCTCGGCGCCGGGGCGACGGCGCTCGTGCTGCGGCCCGCCGGCCGCCGCGCCGAGGACGGCTGACCGGCAGCCGGCAGCTGCCCCAGCGTGACCCAGGTGCACGCGTTGCCGCCGGGGAACCCGTCGCGGCCACAGGCGCCGCCGGCCCGCAGCCGCACCACGCTGCTGCCCAGCACCGCGTACCGGGCGCCCGCGACGCGCGGGTGCGCGGCGCGCACCGGGACCGCGAACGACGGCAGCAGTCGCACCAGGCTGGTCGGGCGGGACTCCGGTCAGAGGAAGCGGGAACTGGGGACCGGGCCGGACGTCTTGAGGGCGGCGCGGTCGCCGTGCAGCCAGGTGTCCCGTACCGTCGCGACGAACGCGGCGAGCCGCGCGTCGGAGTCGGCGGGCGTGCCCTCGTCGCCCTGGTCCGGCGACGGGTCGGCGGCGACGATGTCCGCGGCGATCTCCGCCTCCGGGCGCAGGTCGGGTTCGCCCTCCTCCACACCGCCGTCGTCGCTCTGCCGCAGGCCCGCGCCCCACGGCGCGACCACCGACTGGTGGAGCAGCGCCGCGCTGTCGGGGGTGACGGCGGGCGGGTCGGTCCAGCAGCTCGCGTGCTCGTGGAGCACCTGGCCGGGCGCCCGGTGGAACAGCCGCTCCAGGACCTCGGGGCCGCCGTCCTCGCCGGCCAGGTCGTTCAGGTCGTACGCGACGACGACGGTGTTCTCCCGCCCGGGCTCGAAGGGCCGCGCGGGCAGGCCGAGCAGCTCGGCGGCGGCCAGGCCCAGGATGCGGCTGCCGCGGTCGGGCAGCAGGGACACCGACTCCGGCCGCACCCCGGCCGCCTCCAGCACGGTCCGCAGCCGCAGCAGGCCCCGCAGGCAGCCGTCGTGGGTGTCCTGCAGCCAGGCGTACCGGCCGGTCATGCCTGCGTCGAAACCGAACGGGGAGAGCGTGCCGAGGACCGTGCCGCCGATGACGTACTGCCAGCCGCGCAGGTCGGTCAGGTCCAGCGGCCCGGCCTGACCCGCGGCCTGCGCCCGCTGGAGCATGCGGCGCTGCCGGGCCTGCACGGGCCGCCACATCTCCTCGTCGGGGTCGGGCAGCAGGGCGTGCTGGCGGCGGGCGAGGTCGAGGTCGCCCGCCATGAGCGCGTTGTAGGCGAGCAGGTAGCGGTCGGGCCAGTCCTCGAAGCCGTCCTGGTGTGCGCTCAGCAGGTCGGCGGCCTCGCGGTGCCGGCCCTCGTCCTCGTACGCGGAGACCAGTTCCCGCAGCACCGCCGGTGTGCCCGGCGCCAGCCGCAGCGCCTCGCGCAGCGCGGGAACCGCCAGGTAGGACACGCCGCGCTCGATACAGGCGTACCCGAAGTCGTAGAGCGGGCGCGCCTTGTCCGGGTGGGCCGCCAGGGTCGTGGCGGCTTCCTGCAGGTCGGTGAAGCCCACCGTGCCGGCGGCCCGGGCCACCACGAGGGCGACCTCCGCGAGGGGCGCGGTACCGCTGCCCTGCCGGAGCAGCCGCAGGGCTGCGGGGACGTCCCCCTCGTCCAGGCTCTGCCAGGCCTTCAGCAGTTCGGGGGACTCGGGGCGGCGTTGCTTGCGCGAGAACATGCGGAGGATCTTCACCTGGGGCCGGGTCGGGGCACAACCGCATTACGTGCCGGGGACGCCGGGTCCTGAGTACCCGTACTCAGGACATGCCGCCGGTGCGGGGCGAGGGTGGTTCTCATGACCATGCCACGCGACGCACTCGGCTCCCGGCGCCCCGGTCCCCATCCCGTGGCGGATGTGTTCCTCGCCCTGCTGCTGCTCGCTGCGGACGCGGTGGCCGCTCTGGTGGGACTGCTGTGGAGCCTGGACGCGGCCGGCGCCGACCTCTTCGGCGGCGACCTCTCGGACGCCGACTTCACCCCCGTCGCGCTGACGCTGGCGGTCGTGGCCCTGGGGGTGCTGGGCACGGCGTTGTTCGCGGGACGGGCGAGGGCGTACGTCACCGCAGGCACGCAGGCGCTGGCCGGGCTCGTGCTGCTGCTCGTCGCGGCCGCCGGGATGAGCGAGCAGCACGGGCGGGACGACCCGCCGGCGCCCGAGCCCGGCTACAGCGGCCCGCACGCGCCGTGCCTGTCCGGCGGCGACACCAGTGAGTGCAACGGCTCCTGAGGCCGGGCGTCAGAACACCGACAGACCGGTCAGGGTCGTGAAGCGGTCCAGCGCGGCGACGCCCGCCACGGAGTTGCCCCGTTCGTCGAGGCCCGGGCTCCACACGCACAGGGCGCAGCGCCCGGGGACGACGGCGATGACGCCGCCGCCGACGCCGCTCTTGCCGGGCAGGCCGACGCGGTAGGCGAAGTCGCCCGCCGCGTCGTACGTCCCGCACGTCAGCATGATCGCGTTGACCTGCTTGGCCTGGCTCCGGGTGAGCAGCCGGGTGCCGTCGGCGCGGATGCCGTGCCGGGCGAGGAACGTGGTCGCCAGGGCCAGGTCGGCGCAGGACGCGGCGACGGAGCACTGCCGGAAGTACTGGCCGAGCAGGACCGGCACCGGGTTGTCGATGTTGCCGTAGGACGCCATGAAGTGGGCGAGGGCGGCGTTGCGGTCGCCGTGGGCGGCCTCGGAGGCGGCGACCTCCTGGTCGAAGGTCAGGTCCGCGTTGCCGCTCTCGGCGCGCAGGAAGGACAGCAGCTCGCCGGACGCGTCGCCGGTACGGGTGTGCAGCCGGTCGGTGACGACGAGGGCGCCGGCGTTGATGAACGGGTTGCGCGGGATGCCGTCCTCGTACTCCAGCTGCACCAGGGAGTTGAACCGGTTGCCGGACGGCTCGCGGCCCACGTGTTCCCACAGGGCGTCGCCCTCGCGGGCCAGGTCCAGGGCGAGGGTGAAGACCTTGGTGATGGACTGCGCGGAGAACGGCTGCCGCCAGTCCCCCACCCCGTACACCGTGCCGTCCAGTTCGGCGACGGCCATGCCGAAGCGGCGCGGGTCGCAGGCCGCGAGTGCCGGGATGTAGTCGGCGGGCCTGCCCCGGCCGGGGGTGCGCTCGATCTCCTCGGCGATGCGCTCCAGGACCGGCTGGAAGGTCAGCGACGATGTCATGATCAGCATTCTCCTCCGGGCCGGCCCCGGCGCGGCGGCAGGCCAGGCCCGGCCAGGCCAGGCCCGGCCGGGTCAGGTCGGGTCAGGCCCGTCCGGTGCCGGCGACGGCTTCGGGCCGGAGCAGGTCGGCGAGGGTCTCGGCGGGCAACAGGCCCTTCTCCAGTACGAGTTCGGCGACGCCCCGGCCGGTGACCAGCGCTTCCTTGGCGATGGCGGTGGCGGCGGTGTAGCCGATGTGCGGGTTGAGGGCGGTGACCAGGCCGATGGAGTTCTCCACGCTCGCGCGCAGTGCCTCGGTGTTGGCGGTGATGCCGGACACGCAGCGCTCGGCCAGCGTGACGCAGGCCGCCTGAAGGTGCGTGATCGACTTCGACAGGGCGTGCAGGATGACCGGCTCGAAGGCGTTGAGCTGGAGCTGTCCGGCCTCGGCGGCCAGGGTGATGGTGACGTCGTTGCCGATCACCTCGAAGGCGACCTGGTTGACGACCTCCGGGATCACCGGGTTGACCTTGCCCGGCATGATCGACGAACCGGCCTGCACCGGAGGCAGGTTGATCTCCCCCAGCCCCGCCCGCGGACCGGACGACAGCAGCCGCAGGTCGTTGCAGCTCTTGGACAGCTTCACCGCGATCCGCTTCAGCACCCCCGACATCTGCACGAACGCCCCGCAGTCCTGGGTGGCTTCCACCAGGTTCGCCGCCGTCACCAGCGGCAGACCGGTGAGGGCGGCGAGGTGGCGGCGGGCGGCTTCCGCATACCCGGCCGGTGCGTTCAGCCCTGTGCCGATCGCGGTCGCACCGAGGTTGATCTCGTGGATCAGCTCCACGGCCTCCGCCAGCCGGCTGCGGTCCTCCTCCAGCATCACGGCGTACGCCGAGAACTCCTGCCCGAGCGTCATCGGCACCGCGTCCTGCAACTGCGTACGGCCCATCTTCAGCACGTCACGGAACTCCACCGCCTTGGCCGCGAACGCGTCCTGCAGCACCGCCATCGCCCTCAGCAGCCCGCGCACCGCGAACACCGTCGCGACCTTCACCGCGGTCGGGTAGACGTCGTTGGTGGACTGGCCGAGGTTGACGTCCTCGTTCGGGTGCAGGTACCGGTACTGGCCCTTGGCGTGGCCCAGCAACTCCAGCGCCCGGTTGGCGATCACCTCGTTGGCGTTCATGTTCGTCGAGGTGCCGGCGCCGCCCTGGATCACATCGACCACGAACTGCTCGTGCAGCCTGCCGGAGCGGATCTCCCGGCACGCCTGGACGATCGCGGCGGCCTTCTGCGGCTCGAGGAGCCCGAGTTCCTCATTGGCCAGGGCGGCGGCCTCCTTCACCGCCGCCAGTGCCTCGATCAGATGGGGGTAGGCCGAGATCGGGGTGCCGGTGATGGGGAAGTTCTCGGTGGCGCGCAGGGTGTGGATGCCCCAGTAGGCGTCGGCGGGGACCTCACGGTCGCCGAGCAGGTCGTGTTCGCTGCGGGTGGCTGCGGGGGTCATGGATGTGCGTTCCTCTTCCGGAGGGGTGGGTGGTGGCTCGGTGCGTGGGGCAGCGGCAGTCAGGCACCCCGGGACCGCGCCCGACGCGCGCCGCCCCGGGCGCGTGGGTCAGGCGCAGGCCGGTTCCGTCAGGGGGGCCAGGGCCCGGACCGGGCGGACCTCGCCCACCGGGACGCCGCCGCCCAGCAGCGGCTCTCCGGCGAACTCGGTGAGCACCGACGGGTCCACGCCGGCCCGGGCCAGAGCCGCCGCCGCGACCGGCACCCGGGCCCGGCCGGCCCCGTCGGCGATCTTCACGGCGACGGCCCGGCCGTCGGGCAGGGCGGCGGCCTGGACGCCCTCGAAGCCGTCCTTGGTGAGCAGCCCGGGCACGGCCCGCATCATCACGGCGACGTCCCGGCCGGAGCCGGAGGCCATCTCGGCGTGGGCGCGCATCGCGTCGGCGACGCGTGCCTCCGGGGTGCCGGGGGCGGCGGTGGTGAGGCGGGCGGTGGCGCGGGCCAGGCCGTGCAGGGAGAGGGAGAACAGGGGTGCGCCGCAGCCGTCGACGGTCACCTGGGCGATGCGCTGTCCGGTGAGGTCCTCGACGATCTCGGCGACGGCCTGCTGGAGCGGGTGGCCGGGGTCGAGGTAGTCGTCGAGGGACCAGCCGTTGAGCACGCAGGTGTAGAGCATGGCCGCGTGCTTGCCGGAGCAGTTCTGGGCGAGCCGGGAGGGCGGCCGGCCCTCGCGTACCCAGGTGTCCCGGACCACCGGGTCGAACGGCAGGTCGGGAACGTTGCGCAGGTGGTCCTCGGTGAGCCCGGCGGCTTCGAGGATGCGCCGGGTGCCGGCGAGGTGGCGTTCCTCGCCGGAGTGGCTGGCCGCGGTGAGCGACAGCAGTTCCCCGTCGAGCGGCAGCCCGGCGCGGACCATGGCGACGGCCTGGACGGGCTTGAGGGCGGAGCGGGGGTAGAACGCCGCCTCGATGTCGCCGATTCGGTGCCGCACCTCGCCGTCCGGGCCGAGGACGACGACGGAGCCGTAGTGGACGCCCTCCACCACCCCGCCGCGTATCAGGTGGGCGACGGGGGTGTGGCGGGGTTCGCGGATCGGGGGTGCGTCCGCGAGGGAACTGCTGTACATCACTGCCTGTTTCTCGGGGAGCGGCGCGTGGGTCACGCGCCCGCTCCGGTGGTGGACTTGCGGGCGACCCGGCCGCGGACGGCGAACCATCCGGCGACCAGGGCGGCGACGATCAGCGGCAGGCACAGCACGGTGGTGCGTCCGGCGCCGCCGTCGGCGTACATGAGGACCAGGACGGAGGCGAGGAACGCCAGCGTCACGCTCTCGGTCCAGGGGGAGCCCGGCAGGCGGTAGCCGGGGCGGGTCAGGTGGCCCTGCTGGGTCTTCCGCCAGAAGAGCAGGTGGCAGAGCATGATCATGCCCCAGGTGGCCAGGATGCCGATCGCGGCGAAGTTCAGCACGATCTCGAACGCCTCGGCCGGGACGACGTAGTTGAGACCGACGCCGAGGACGCAGAAGCCGCTGGTGAGCAGGATGCCGCCGTAGGGGACCTTGCTGCTGCTCATCACCGCGGTGAACCGGGGCGCGGAGCCCGCCGTCGCCATGGAGCGCAGGATGCGGCCGGTGGAGTACAGGCCGGAGTTGAGGGAGGACATGGCCGCGGTGAGGACGACGAGGTTCATGATGCCGCCGGCCGCCGGGACGCCGATGTTGGACAGCACCGTGACGAAGGGGCTCTCCCCTGCCTTGTACGAGGTCCACGGCAGCAGCATCGACAGCAGCAGCACCGAGCCGACGTAGAACAGGCCGACCCGCCACATGATCGAGTTGATCGCCTTCGGCATGATCTTCTCGGGGTTCTCGGTCTCGCCGGCCGCGACGCCGACCAGCTCGACGGAGGCGTACGCGAAGACGACGCCCTGGATGATCAGCAGCATGGGCAGCATGCCGTTGGGGAAGACGCCGCCGTTGTCGGTGATCAGCGACGGGCCGGGGGTGTGGCCGTCGACGGGGTGCTGGGTGACCAGCAGGAAGATGCCGATGCACATGAAGACGACGAGCGCGCCGACCTTGACGATGGCGAACCAGAACTCCAGTTCGCCGAAGATCTTCACCGAGATCAGGTTCACGGTGAGGACGACGGCGAGCGCTATGAGGGCGATCACCCACTGCGGGATGTCGGAGAACATGCCCCAGTAGTGGGTGTAGGTGGCCACCGCGGTGATGTCGGCGATGCCGGTGGTCGCCCAGTTGAGGAAGTACATCCAGCCGGCGGTGTACGCCCCCTTCTCGCCGAGGAACTCGCGGGCGTACGACACGAAGGCGCCCGACGACGGCCGGTACAGGACGAGTTCGCCCAGGGCGCGCACGACCAGGAAGGCGAAGATCCCGCACACCGCGTAGGCGATGAACAGGGAGGGGCCGGCGTCGGCGAGCCGGCCGCCGGCGCCGAGGAAGAGGCCGGTGCCGATGGCGCCGCCGATGGCGATCATGTTGACGTGCCGGGACTTCAGGGACTTGCTGTAGCCCGCGTCGCCGGCGTCGACGTGACCGGATGGGGAGGGGCGCGTCTCGTCTTTGAGGTGCTGTTCGCTCACGCCTCGGGTCCGCCTTCCGTGGGGATGTCCGTGCGCTTCGGGCGCACGATGTCGGTGAGGGTGGTCTCGACGCGGTCGATGTGGTGGGCCATGGCCTCCTCCGCGTCGGGTGCGGAACCGTCGATCAGCGCCTCCACGATGGCCCGGTGCTCGCGGTTGGACTGCTCGCGGCGGCCGCCCAGTTCGTTGAGGAAGGCCGACTGACGCGCCAGTGCGTCGCGGATCTCCTCGATGACCCGGCGGAAGACCGGGTTCTGGGACGCTTCGGCCACGGCGAGGTGGAAGAGGGTGTCCATCGCGACCCACGCGGTGGTGTCCGTCTCCCGTTCCATGCGGTCGAGCAGGTGGGCCAGGTGGTCCAGGTTCTCCGGGGTGCGGCGCCGCGCCGCGTACCCGGCGACCGGGATCTCGACGTGGCGGCGCACCTCCAGCAGGTCGCTGGCCGCGTAGTCGCCGAAGGTGGGGTCCTCGACGGTGTTCGCGACGACGAAGGTGCCTTTGCCGGTCTTGGAGACCGTCAGGCCCATCGTCTGCAGTGCCCGCAGCGCCTCGCGCAGCACGGGCCGGGAGACCTCGAGCGTGCGGCACAGCTCCGCCTCGGAGGGGAGCTTGGCGCCGATGGCGTACTCGCCGCGCTCGATGGCGCCGCGGAGGTGGGAGAGCACCGCTTCCATCGCGCTGACGCGCCGCGGCCCCGCACCACCTGTCTGGCTGTCTGACAGGTTCACGGGGCCGATCCTCCGCGCCACGGGCGCGGCCTGTCAAGAGTGGTGAAACAGGAAATTCACCGGGCGTGAAGCCTGAAAGGACCCATCACGCCCGGGCGGGTCAGCCGGCCAGCGCACCGGTGGCGAGCAGCCCGAACAGCAGCACGCCGACGATGATCCGGTAGAGCACGAAGGCGTTGAAGGAGTGCTTGGCGACGAACCTCAGCAGCCAGGCGATGGAGGCGTAGGCCACCACGAAGGAGACGGCCGTGCCGGCCGCGAGCGGGGCGGCTCCGACCCCGGTGCCCAGGGCGTCCTTGAGCTCGTACAGTCCGGCGCCGGTCAGGGCGGGGATGCCGAGGAAGAAGGAGAGCCGGGTGGCGGCGACCCGGTCGAGGTCGAGGATGAGCGCGGTGGACATCGTGGCGCCGGAGCGGGAGAAGCCGGGGAAGAGCAGGGCGAGGATCTGGGAGCTGCCGACGAGCATGGCGTCCTTGAAGGAGGTGTCGTCCTCGCCGCGCTTGTGCCGGCCCATCTGGTCCGCCGCCCACATCACGCCGCTGCCGACGATCAGCGAGCCGGCCACCACCCACAGCGAGGCGAGGGGGCCCTCGATGAGCGGCTTGGCGGCCAGGCCCACGGCGACGATCGGGATAGTCGCGTAGATCACCCACCAGGCGAACTTGTAGTCGTGGTGGTAGCGCTCCTCCTTGTGCAGCAGGCCGCGGCACCAGGCGGAGACGATCCGCACGATGTCCTTGAAGAAGTACACGAGCACGGCGGCGATCGCACCGACCTGGATGACGGCGGAGAAGCCGACGACGGCGTGGTCATCGACGGGGATGCCCATGAGTCCTTCGGCGATCTTCAGATGGCCGGTGGAGGAGACGGGCAGGAACTCGGTCACCCCCTCGACGGCTCCGAGGACGACTGCCTGACCGACGCTGATGACGCTCATGGGATCCAGTTCTGTACAGACGGCTGCGGGAGGGGACCGTCCTACACCACCACGGCAAGAGCCGCGCCTACGCCCAGACCCCCCGGGCCAGCGCGAACCCCGCGCAGGCCGCCCCCACCCCGGCCGCGACGCTCGCCAGCACGTTGACGGCGGCGTAGCCACGGGCCCCCGTCTCGGCCAGCCGGAGCGTCTCGTACGAGAAGGTCGAGTACGTCGTCAGGGCCCCGCACAGGCCGGTGCCGAGCAGCAGCCGCAGGTGGGAACCGGCGACGCCCGCCGCTGCCGCGCCGGTGAGCAGGCCGAGCACCAGACAGCCGGCGGCGTTGACCGTGAAGGTGCCCCACGGGAAGACGGAGTCGTGCCGGGACTGCACGGCGCGGTCGGTGAGGTAGCGCAGCGGCGCGCCGACCATGGCACCCGCGACGACCAGCAGCCAGTTCACAACGAGTTCTTACCTTCCGCGTCCGTTCCGCCCGGGTTCGTCCTGCGGCCGGTGTACCTGATGACCTCGCAGTCGTCGAGCGTCACCAGTCCTTCGGTGACCAGTTCGTCGAGCTGCGGCAGGAACGCCCGGACGCGCTCCTCGGTGTCGACGATGACGACGGCGACGGGGAGGTCCTCGCTCAGGGACAGCAGCCGCGAGGTGTGGACGAGGGAGTGGGCGCCGAAGCCCTCGACGCCACGGAAGACGCTGGCACCGGCCAGGCCCGCCGCGTGGGCCCGGCGGACGATCTCCGCGTACAGGGGCTTGTGGTGCCAGGTGTCGTTCGCGCCGACGAAGGCGGTCAGGCGCAGGGCGCGGCCTGCCGGTGCCGTCATGGCTGCCTCCCGGTGAGGAAGCGGCGGGTCGCCGTGGCCGCGCACCACACCGCGGTGAGCGCCGCGAGCGGGGTCGCGGCGAGGTAGGCCAGGGCCGTGCCGGTCCGGCCGTGATCGACGAGCTGCTGGATGTCGACGGCGTAGGTCGAGAAGGTGGTGAAGCCACCGAGGACGCCGGTGCCGAAGAAGGGGCGGACCAGGCGGTGGACGGGCCGGACCTCGGTGATGACCACCATGAACACCCCGATCACGGCACATCCGGCGACGTTGATCCAGAAGGTCGTCCAGGGGAACCCGGTCGCTGCCGTGGGCCACGCCAGCAAGGCCGCGTACCGGGCGGCGGCCCCGGCGGCCCCGCCGAGCGCGATCACCGCGACGACGGGTGCCTGAGCACGCCATGCGGGGAGCCGCGGGGCGGCTGCCGTGACACGGAGGCTCTCCGCTTCCGGGGTCGTCATGTCGTACGCTCTCCTGCTCGCCGGGCCCGGGCCGGGCACGCTTCCTCGCGAGGAGGGACCGTCGGCGGCACCGGTGCCACGGTTCGGGTACGGCGGGCCCCACCGCCGCGCCACGAGGTGATCGCGGCTGGTCAACAGGGTAACCCTGGGGGAAGCCCGGGGCACTTCCCGGGAGGGGCCTTCCAGTGTGAGGCGGTGCGGGGGCCGCGGTGTCGTTGATCGCCAGGGCGGCTACGGGGCGGGGTGAGCGAGCCGAGGTACGGCAGGCGCTTCCGCCCCCTGCCACCCCTTCTCGAACATGCGGGCCACCTCGGCGATGCGTACCTCGTCGCGCTGGTAACAGACCTGGTCTCCGGCCGTCCGCGCGCGCAGCAGGCCGAGGGACGTGAGGAGGCGCAGGTGGGTCGCCGCGGCCGGGAGGGGCAGGCCGAAGTGGGTGGCGACGGTGTCGGCGGTGGCGCCGGCGTGGGCGAGAGCGGGGTCCTTCAGCCACTGGAGGATGTTCCTGCGGGTCTCGCTGACGGAAGGCTTCAACACCTCATGCCCCTTCGCCCGGGCTTCCCTCTACGGCGTATGCCCACTGTCCCGCAGCCGAAGCCCCGCGTCAGGGGCTCCGCACCACCTTGTCCGGTACCGAACACCCTTGGCGCGTAAGGAAGTTCAGGGTTCCTCGCGGGAGGACGAGGAAGGGCCCGGCCGCGCGGTGCGGCCGGGCCCGGGGGCTTCACGGGTCAGCGGTGGCCGAACCACGACATCGACGACAGCGCCCGGTCGTCGTAGCCGAACAGGGCCTGGTTCTCCCAGCCGTTGCCGGAGGAGGCGTCGGTCGGGTCCCAGCCGTTGCCGGCCACGGCGGTCCAGGTCGCCTCCCAGTAGAAGACACCGAGGCCGCGGCCGTTCGGCACGGCCTCCACGATGCTGGCCACGTCGTTCATCCACCGGGTCTGCCCGGCCACGGACGCCGGGTAGCCGGAGACCAGTTCGTCGCCGGTGTTGATGATGTTCTCGTGCCCGTCCTCGCTGTCGAGCCGGAAGGGGTAGGCCGTCTCGGCGACGAAGACCGGCTTGCCGTAGCGGGCGGCGGCGTCGTCGAGGGTGGTCTGGAAGTCGGCCATCGTGCCGTGCCAGTAGCCGTAGTAGGACAGGCCGATGGCGTCGAACCTCACACCGTTGGAGCGGGCGTTGTCGAACCACCAGCGGGTGCCCGACAGGTCACCGCCCTTGGCGAGGTGCAGGGCGACGGCGGTGCCGGAGTCGACCGCCTTGACCGCGTCGTAGCCGGAGTTGAGCAGCCCGGCCAGCTGCGGCCAGTTGCCGGTGGAGCCCTCGTTCCACAGCATGCCGCCGTTGATCTCGTTGCCGACCTGCACCATGTCGGCGGTGGTCCCCTGGGCCTTGAGCGCGCTGAGGACGTCGTACGTGTGCTGGTACACGTCGGTCTTCAGCCGGCTGTACGAGTGCCCGGCCCAGGCGGCCGGCTTGGACTGGGCGCCCGGGTCGGCCCAGGTGTCCGAGTAGTGGAAGTCGACCAGCAGCTTCATGCCCTGCGCCTTGACGCGCTTGGCCAGGGCCAGGACGCGGGCCTTGTTGTTGTAGCCGTCGGCCGGGTTGACCCAGACCTTCAGGCGGGCGTAGTTCATGCCGGCGTTCTTCAAGATGGCGACCGCGTCCCCGGTGCTGCCCGAACTCGTCCGGTACACGCCGCCCTTGGCCTCGCTCTTGGCGAGGGAGGAGATGTCCGCGCCCTTGATCGTCGTTCCCGAGGTGCCCGGGGTGAAGGTCAGGTCGTCGACGTTGATCCAGTTGCCCGCGTTCGCGTCGCTGGTGATGCTGATGGTGCACTGGTTGGTGGTGACGTTGACCGGGACCACGATCCGCAGCCACCCGCTCGCCGAGACCGGCAGGCCGGTGCGCTGCTCGGCGCCGCCGCAGTTCTTCAGGGCGAGGTACGCGGCGTTCTGCCCGCCGCCGGAGCGGACCCAGGCGGTGAGCTTGTAGTTCCCGTTCGTCAGCCCGGACAGGTACTGGTACGTCTCCACCTTGTAGGCGGAGGAGGCCCAGTGGGTCAGGCGGTGGCTTCCGCTGTGGCCGCCGGACTCCACGAAGGAGGCGCCGGTCGAGCCGTATTCGGACCAGTCCCTCGGGGTGGCCGCGCCCGTGCCGTCGGCTTCGAAGCCGCCGTTGGTGAGGGTGCTCGCGGCGTGCGCGGTGGTGGCGGGCAGGGCGGTGAGGGCCAGCCCCGCGGCGAGCGCCGGCAGCAGGGCCTTCAGGGTGCGTCTGGGATGGAACATCGTCGTCCGTCGTCCCTTCGACGTAAGGGTGGGGAGTCTCTTTCCGCCGGGGAGGCGGCAGAGCCCCTCCGCCCGCGGCTCGCGGCTCGCACGGGCGGAGGGGAGTCGGATCAGCCGTCGAGTCGCACGACCCGGACGGCTCCGGCCGGGACCGACAGGCGGCCCGCGGCGCGCTCACCGGTCAGCAGCTCGGTGCCGGATGTGTCCAGCGGCACCTTGGCGTCGGCGGCGGTGTGGTTGATCGCGAACAGGTAGCGGCCCGACGCACCGCTGCGGCGCACGACCTCGACGTCGCGGGGCAGGCCGGCGCGCGGGGCGATCCGGGCGTCCTCGAGCGCCCAGCCGAGCAGGGCGTCGAGGCCGTCGGCGGCCAGGCGGGTGGAGACGTACCAGGCGGTGCCCTGGCCGAGGCGGTGCCGGGTGATCGCGGGGTGGCCCGCGGTGAGGCCGTCGGCGTACGTCCCCACGGTCTCCGCGCCGCGCGGCACCACGAACTCCGTCCACACGTCGCCGCTCAGCTCGCAGCCGTCCGGGCCGGTGACCCGCACCAGCTGTTCCGGCAGCAGCGGGGAGAACTCCTCGACCGTCAGCCCGAGCACGTCCCGCAGCGCGCCCGGGTGGGCGCCCTCGTGCACGGCGTCGTGCTCGTCGACGATGCCGGAGAAGTACGACACGACCAGCGTGCCGCCGTTCTCGACGTACGCCTTCAGGTTCCGCCCGGCGGCCTGCGTCATCAGGTAGAGGGCCGGAACGACGACAAGGGGATAACTCGACAAGTCGGCTTCTGGGTGAGCGAAGTCGACGGTGAGGTGGCGGTCGTAGAGGGTCTCGTAGAAGGCGTCGGCGCGTTCCCGGGCGTCGTGGTCCTCGCTGGGGCGCCAGGCGAGGCTCTGCGCCCACCAGGAGTGCCAGTCCCACACCATGGCCACGTCGGCCTCGGTGCGGGTGCCGCGGATCGGCGCCAGCGCGTCCAGGCCGGCGCCGAGTTGGACCACCTCGCGCCACACCCGGGTGTCGGTGCCGCCGTGCGGGACCATCGCCGAGTGGAACTTCTCGGCGCCGCGCCGCGACTGGCGCCACTGGAAGAACAGGGCGCCCTCGGAGCCGCGCGCCACGTGCGCGAGGGAGTTGCGCGCCATCTGGCCGGGGGCCTTGGCGGGGTTGCGGGGCTGCCAGTTGACGCCCGACGTGGAGTGCTCCAGCAGCAGCCAGGGGGCGCCGCCCGCGACGGAGCGGGTGAGGTCGGCGGCCATCGCCAGGTTGACGTGGGTGCGGCGGCCGTCGGTGATCAGGTAGTGGTCGTTGGTGACGAGGTCGACCTCACGGCCCCAGGCCCAGTAGTCCACGGAGTCGCACTGGCTCAGCGCGGTCATGAAGTTGGTGGTGACCGGTACGCCGGGCGAGAGGCGGTGCAGGATGTCCCGCTCCATGCGGAAGTTCTCCCGCATGGTGGCGTCGGCGAAGCGCTTGTAGTCCAGCGCCTGGGCCGGGTTGCCGACGGTGGGCGTCAGGCGCGGCGGGTTGATCTCGTCGAAGCCGGCGTAGCGCTGGCCCCAGAAGGCCGTGCCCCAGGCCTCGTTGAGCGCCTCGACCGTGCCGTAGGCGCTCTCCAGCCAGCGGCGGAAGTGGGCGGCGCAGGAGTCGCAGTAGCAGGCCGAGACGGGCACGCCGTACTCGTTGTGCACGTGCCACATGGCGAGGGCCGGGTGGTCGCCGTAGCGCTCGGCGAGCCGGGTGGTGACGGCGGCGGCAGCGGCGCGGTAGTCGGTGTTGCTGTGGCAGATCGCGGCGCGGGAGCCGAACTCGTAGCGCACGCCCTCGGCGGTCACCGGCAGCGCCTCGGGGTGGGCGCGGTAGAACCAGGCGGGCGGGGCCACCGTGGGAGTGCCGAGGTCGACGCGGACGCCGTTGGCATGCAGCAGGTCCAGCAGCCGGTCGAGCCAGCCGAAGTCGTACTGGCCGGGGGCCGGTTCGAGCAGCGCCCAGGAGAAGATGCCGACGCTGACCAGGGTGACGCCGGCCTCCCGCATCAGCCGGACGTCCTCCTGCCAGACGCTCTCCGGCCACTGCTCGGGGTTGTAGTCCCCACCGAAGGCGAGCCTGGTGAGGCCCCTGGGGGTGGTCTCCGGCATGGATGGTCTCCCGATGATCGATCTCTTGTGAACGTGCACACACGCCTGCGTCGTGCGGAGCCCAACATAACCGCACAGCAACAACCATTGACAAGTGTCCGGGATGTTTCTCTACTGTGAACGCTCACAGAAGCGTGACACGGCCTCGCGACGGGCGGGGTGCCAGGTCAGCGCACATCTGCAGGGCAGGTCCCCGCACCGGGCGGGGACCCAGGTCAGGGGAGAACTCCATGCTGTACACGAAGCGCCGTCGCCTCGTGACTTCCGCCGTCGCCGTCGCGCTCGGCGCCACCGCCCTCGCCGCCTGCGGCTCGTCCGACGACGACAGCGATGCCCAGTCGGGCCCCGTGTCGCTGACGTACTGGACGTGGACGCCCGGCATGGACAAGGTCGTCGACCTGTGGAACAAGGGCCCGGGCAAGAAGGAGCAGATCACCGTCACGGTGAAGAAGCAGGCGTCCGGCGACACGCTGGTCACCAAGATCCTCACCGCGCACAAGGCGAAGAAGGCGCCCGACCTGGTGCAGGCCGAGTACCAGGCGCTGCCGACCCTGGTCAGCAACGACGCGCTCGCCGACATCTCGGGCGAGGTCGGCGACGCCGAGGAGAAGTTCGCCGACGGTGTGTGGCAGCAGACCACGCTGGGCACGGACGCGGTCTACGCGGTGCCGCAGGACATCGGGCCGATGATGTTCTACTACCGCGAGGACCTGTTCAAGAAATACGGCCTGGAAGTCCCCACCACCTGGGACGAGTTCGCCAAGACCGCCCGTGAGCTGAAGAGGAAGGCGCCGGAGAAGGACCTCACCACCTTCTCCGCCAACGACTCCGGCCTCTTCGCGGGCCTGGCCCAGCAGGCCGGCGCCAAGTGGTGGACGACCTCCGGCGACAAGTGGAAGGTCGCCATCAACGACCCGGCCACGCAGAAGGTCGCCAGGTTCTGGGGCGGCCTCGTCAAGGAAGGCGCCATCGACAACCAGCCGATGTACACCCCGGCCTGGAACAAGGCGCTCAACACCGGCAAGCAGATCGCCTGGGTCAGCGCCGTGTGGGCGCCGGGCACCCTGACCACCGCCGCGCCCGACACCAAGGGCAAGTGGGCCATGGCCCCGCTCCCCCAGTGGACCGAGAGCGACAACGTCACCGGCAGCTGGGGCGGCTCCTCCACCGCCGTCACCACCGACTCCAAGCACAAGGCAGCCGCCGCGAAGTTCGCCGCGTGGCTGAACACCGACGGCGACGCCCTCAACGCCCTGGCCAGGGAGGGCGGCATCTACCCGGCCGCCACGAGCGCCCAGACCAGCGGCGCCTTCCTCAAGCCGCCCGCGTACTTCGCCAACCAGGCGGACTTCTACACCCAGGCCGCCGACATCGCGGAGACCACCGCGCCCTCCGCCTGGGGCCCGAACGTCAATGTCGCCTACACCCTCTTCAAGGACGCGTTCGGCGCCGCCGCCAAGAACAAGTCGGACTTCGTCGCCGCGCTGAACACGATGCAGGACGGCACCGTCGCCGACCTGAAGAAGCAGGGCTTCGAGGTCGCTCGGTGAGCAGCACCACCCTCAGACGAGCGCGCAGCGCGCCCTATGTCTTCCTTCTCCCCGCGACGATCCTCTTCGCGCTGTTCTTCGCGCTGCCCATCGGCTACGCGCTCTGGCTCAGCTTCCACAAGGTGAAGGTGTCGGGCCTGGGCCTCGGCTCCGGGGCCCGCAAGGAGGTCTGGGCCGGGCTGGAGAACTACACCGACGCGCTCGGCGACAGCGAGCTCGTGAACGGGGCGCTGCGTGTCCTCGGCTACGGCTGCATCGTCGTCCCCGTCATGCTCGGGCTCGCCCTGCTGTTCGCGCTGATGCTCGACTCCGAGAAGGTGCGGCTCGCCCCCTTCACCCGGCTCGCGATCTTCCTGCCGTACGCCATCCCCGGCGTGGTGGCGGCCCTGCTGTGGGGCTTCCTCTACCTGCCGGACGTGAGCCCCTTCTACTTCGTGCTCGGCAAACTGGGCCTGCCGCAGCCCGACCTGCTGGACGGCGGGCCGCTGTACCTCGCGCTGTCGAACATCGCGGTGTGGGGCGGCACCGGCTTCAACATGATCGTCATCTACACCTCGCTGCAGGCCATCCCGGCCGAGGTGTACGAGGCGGCCAGGCTGGACGGCTGCTCGCCGCTGCAGATCGCGCTGCGGATCAAGATCCCGCTGGTGGCGCCCTCGCTGGTGCTGACGTTCTTCTTCTCGATCATCGCGACGCTCCAGGTGTTCAGTGAGCCGACCACCCTCAAGCCGCTGACCAACTCGGTGTCCACGACCTGGAGTCCGCTGATGAAGGTGTACCAGGACGCGTTCGGCAAGGGGAACATCCACGCGGCCGCCGCCCAGGCCGCGATCATCGCCCTGGCCACGCTGCTGCTGTCCTTCGGCTTCCTGCGGGCCGCGAACCGCCGTCAGAAGCAGGAGGCGGCACGATGAGCTCCCTCGCGATCAGCAAGGCCGAGCCGGCGGCGGACAGCGCCCCCGGCGCCGCGCAGGGCAGGCCGCCGCTGCGCCGCCGCGTCGCGCTCGTCCCGACGCTGACCCTGCTGCTCGGCGCGGTCTACTGTCTGCTGCCGGTGGCCTGGGTGGTCATCGCGGCGACCAAGTCCGGCCGGGAGCTGTTCTCGACGTTCACGTTCCTGCCGGGCACGGGCTTCGCCGACAACGTCCGGGACCTGACCGCCTACCGCGACGGCGTGTACTGGGAGTGGATGGGCAACTCGGCCCTGTACGCCGTCCTCGGCGCGCTGCTGTCGACCTGTGTGTCGGCGTTCAGCGGGTACGCGCTGGCGACCTACCGCTTCCGGGGCCGCGAGACGATGTTCAACCTGCTGCTCGCCGGTGTGCTGATGCCGCCGGTGATCCTCGCGATCCCGCAGTACCTGCTGCTGGCCAAGGCGGACCTGACGGACTCCTACCTGTCGGTGCTGCTGCCGCAGGTCCTCTCGCCGTACGGCGTGTACCTGTCGCGCATCTACGCCGCGGCGGCCGTCCCCGGTGACGTGGTGGAGGCCGGGCGGATGGACGGGGCCGGCGAGTGGCGGATCTTCTCGCGGATCGCGCTGCCGATGATGATCCCCGGCCTGGTGACGGTGTTCCTGTTCCAGTTCGTGGCGATCTGGAACAACTTCCTGCTGCCGTACATCATGCTCAGCGACGACGAGAAGTTCCCGATCACGCTCGGCCTGCACACGCTCCTGGAGCAGGGCGCCAACACCCCGGCCCTGTACACGCTGGTGATCACCGGCGCGTTCCTCGCGGTGCTGCCGCTGGTCGCCCTCTTCCTGGTCATCCAGCGCTTCTGGAGCCTCGACCTGCTCTCCGGGGCCGTAAAGTCATGACCATGAACGCTTCGGGGGGCCGGCGCAGGCCGCCGACGATCCACGACGTGGCGCGCGAGGCGGGGGTCTCGCGCGGCACGGTCTCGCGCGTGCTCAACGGCGGCCACTACGTCAGCCCGGCCGCCCAGGAGGCGGTCAACGCCGCCATCCGCAAGACGGGCTACGTCGTCAACCGGCACGCCCGCTCCCTGATCACCGGGCGCTCCGACTCGATCGGCTTCCTGCTGACCGAGCCGCAGGAGCGGTTCTTCGAGGACCCCAACTTCAACGTCCTGCTGCGCGGCTGCACCCAGGCGCTGGCCCCGCACGACATTCCGCTGCTGCTCATGCTGGCCGGTACGCCGGACGAGCGGCGCCGGATCAAGCGGTACATCACGGCGGGGCACGTCGACGGCGTGCTGCTGGTCTCCAGCCACTCCGCGGACCCCGTCGCCGAGGAGCTGCGCGAGGCGGGGGTGCCCCTCGTCCAGTGCGGCAAGCCCATGGGGCGCGGCTCCAAGGTGAGTTACGTGGCCGCGGACGACCGGGACGGCGCCCGGGACATGGTGCGTCACCTGCTGTCGCTGGGCCGCCGCCGCATCGGGATCGTGACCGGCCCGCTGGACTCCCCCGGCGGTGTCGACCGCCTCGCCGGCTACAAGGAGATCCTCACCGAGGCCGGCCTCGCGATCGACGAGCAGCTGATCGTCTCCGGTGACTACAGCCGGGCCAGCGGCGAGGCGGGCGCCGAGCGGCTGCTCGCCCAGGCGCCCGACATGGACGCGGTGTTCGTCGCGTCCGACCTGATGGCTCAGGGCGTGCTGACGGCGCTGGAGCGAGCGGGGCGGCGTGTGCCGCAGGATGTCGCGGTCGGCGGCTTCGACGACTCCCCCGCGGCCCTCGCCGCCCGCCCTCAGCTCACCACCATCCGGCAGCCCTGGGACCGCATCAGCACCGAGATGGTGCGGGTGCTGCTCGCGCAGATCGGCGGGGAGGACCCGGCGGCGGTGATCCTGCCGACGGAGCTGGTCAAGCGGGAGTCGGCGTGAGGACATTTCCTCCGCCGGGCCGGTGAGCAGCGGCCCGGGGACGCCGGCGGCGATCGGTCAGGATCGGAGAAGCCCTGCGCCGCTCCCCCGGCCTAGCGTGAGATCACCGAGGCGCTCGGGCAGCCGCCCGGGCCTGACGACCTCACGAAGGAGTACGCCATGACCGCCGGGCTGAAGACGATCATCTACCCCGTCAAGGACCTCGACCGGGCCAAGGCCGTGTTCGGCGCCCTGCTGGGGGTGGAGCCGTACGCGGACGAGCCGTACTACGTCGGGTACAAGGACGCCGGGCAGGACGTGGGCCTGGATCCCCACGGGCACGCCAAGGGCATGACCGGGCCGGTGCCCTACTGGCACGTGGCCGACATCCGGGCCACGCTCACGGCCCTGCTGGCGGCCGGGGCGGAGCTGCTGCAGGACGTCCAGGAGGTGGGCGGGGGCCGGAGTATCGCCTCGGTGAAGGACGCCGACGGCAACCTGGTCGGGCTTCTGCAGGACACCGCCGCCTGATCCTGGTCACCGCGCGGTATGTGCACGTTCATGGACTGCCCGCCGCGGTGTTACCGTTCGGGTATGGCAGCGAAGACGGCCGGCGCGCGGCTCGAGGAGCGGTGGCGGGAGATCCTCTCGGTGCACGCGCGCACCCTGTGCGAGATCGATCGCGTTCTGCATCCCTACGGTCTGGGCGCGTCCGACTTCGAGGTGCTCGACATCCTCGCCACCTCGGCCTCCGACGGCGACCAGTGCCGGGTGCAGAACCTGGTCGGCCGGGTCCACCTCAGTCAGAGCGCGCTGTCCCGCCTCATCGCGCGCCTGGAGAAGGAGGGCCTGGTGACCCGGTCGGTGTGCGCGGAGGACCGGCGGGGCGTCTTCGTGGTCCTCACCCCGAAGGGCCGCGACCTGCACGCCGAGGTGCTGCCGCTGCAGCGGGCGGCGCTGGAGCGCACGCTGGGCGCCTGATCCGGCCCTGTGGAGTTCCGGGGCGGGCGGTTCCGGGGCGGGCGGATTCTGCCCTACGGCCGGGCCAGCAGTGTGCGGACTCCCTCGGAGGTGAGGGTCAGACGGTGGTCGGAGCTGGCGTCGATGGTCAGCGACAGATCGTCGGCGGGCCACTGCGCGGCGAGCGCGCCGAGCGGCACCAGGCGGTAGCGGGAGACGAACGGCAGCAGGTCGGCCATCTCCCCTTCCGAGGTGAACACCGGCACCACCTGGTGCCCACCGGGCTGCTCCAGCACCGGCAGCGCCACCGCCGACGGGTTCTCGGCGTCCTCGTCACTCGCGTCGTCGGGCACGGGAATGAGCACGTCACTGTTGGCCAGGGCGTCCAGCGCCGCCTGGTCCTCGGTGTTCTCGGCCAGCACGTCCAGAGCGCGCTGTGCGGGCGTGGGGGTGTGGTGGGCGGGTGTCTCCATGGCAGGTCCCCTGGTAGCGGCGGTCGTGCGGCCCGCCCGGGACATGATCGCTCCCGGGCGCGTCCAGCCTCGCGTACCCGAACGGACCCGGCGCAATCCTGCGCGGGCCGATGGATTCGGGGGACCGGCGGTGGCCGTGGGACGGGCGGAGGCGACCGGGTCAGGCGGCCGGCTCGGTGTCCGCCGGGGCCGGCGCCCGCTCCTCCTGGCGGCGGACGTGTGCGCGCCGTAGCGCCAGGGTGCCGAGGAAACCCACGGCGAGGGCGGCCAGGACACCGAGGTTGGCGTACGCCCAGGAGCCGGTACGGCCGCCGAGGCCGAGCGGGCCGAGGAGGTACCCCTGCCAGTCAAGCCAGCCCGCGGCCGCGTTGGTGACCAGGCCCCAGCCGGCGCCGGTGGCGGCGAGGGTCAGCAGGAGGGGGACGAGCGGTGTGTCGCCGTAGCGGCCCCGCGGGCGGTACAGGTCGGTCTCGTCGTAGGCGCGGCGGCGCAGCGCCAGGTCGGCGAGGAAGATGCCGCACCAGGCGGCGATGGGCACGCCGAGCGTGGTCAGGAAGCCCATGAACGGGCCGAGGAAGTCATCGGCCACGAACACGATGTACACCGCGCCCGCGATCATCAGGAGCCCGTCGACGAGGGCGGCCAGCGGGCGGGGGACGCGCAGGCCCGCCGACAGCAGGGCCAGGCCCGAGGAGTAGATGTCGAGGACCGCGCCGCCGACCAGGCCGAGCACCGCGACCACGGCGAACGGCACCAGGAACCAGGTCGGCAGGAGGGTCGTCAGCGCGCCGATCGGGTCGGCGGCGACGGCCTCGCCGAGCGCGCGGGAGGAGCCGGCCAGCAGCAGTCCGAAGACCAGCAGGAGCAGCGGGGCGAGACTGGCTCCGAAGGTGGTCCAGCCGGCCACGCCCCGCGACGACGAGGTGCGGGGCAGGTAGCGGGAGTAGTCGGCGGCGGCGTTGACCCAGCCGAGGCCGAAGCCGGTCATCATGAACACCAGCGCGCCGATGAACTGCTGGGCGGAGCCGGAGGGCAGCGCGCCGACGGCGCCGGCGTGGACGTGGTCGGCGACGAGCACCACGTAGGCGACCGTGAGGACGCCCGTGACCACGGTGATCACGGTCTGCAGCCGCATGATCAGGTCGAAGCCGAGGACGCCGACGACCACGGTCAGCGCGCTGACCAGGACCAGCGCCACCACCTTGGTCTGGATGCCGCCGCCCCAGCCGAGCCGCCCGAAGACCGTGGCGGTGGCCAGGGTGGCCAGCGCGCACAGCACGGTCTCCCAGCCGACGGTCAGCATCCAGGAGATCACCGACGGCAGCCGGTTGCCCCGTACGCCGTAGGCGGCCCGGCTGAGCACCATGGTGGGCGCGGAACCGCGCTTGCCCGCGACGGCGACCAGGCCGCACAGCAGGAACGAGAAGACGATGCCGATCACACCGGCGGTCAGGGCCTGCCAGAAGGAGATCCCGAAGCCGAGCAGGAAGGAGCCGTAGCTCAGTCCGAGGACGGAGACGTTGGCCCCGAACCACGGCCAGAACAGTGTCCTGGGCGTGCCCTTGCGCTCGGCCTCGCCGATCACGTCCAGACCGTGCGTCTCGACCTGGAGCTGCCGGGCGGGGGGCGTGTCGCCGAGTGGGTCCGTCATGGTCACCTGCCTGTCCGTGAGGGGCGCGCCACCGGTGGATACCCCGGACACCGCCGCTTGATCCACGCGTCAGCAACCGTCCCGACTGCTGCCGGGGGCATTGACGGGCGTGATGTTACCGGTAACATCACTGCTGTCCCCGATGCTCGCGCCCGTGTCCTCTGCCCGCGTCACCGTGGGCCGTCCTCCGGAGTCCACGTGACCGACCCCTCCCTCGCGCAGCGCGCCCGTCCCGCCCGGCAGCCCTCCCCCGCCCCGGTGTTCAGCCCGGCCGCCGTGGTGGGCTCCTGCGTGGGCTTCGTGCTCATCGGCGCGTTGCAGGCGCTGTACGGGCCCGCGATCCCCGCCTTCCGTGACGCGTTCGGTCTGTCACCGTCGGCCGCGGGGCTCGGGCTGAGCGCCCACTTCGTCGGGGGTGTGGCCGGTGTGCTGCTCTTCGACCGGCTCTACGGCCGGGTCGGCAACCGACGGATCCTCGGCCTGTCGTACCTGCTGATGGCGCTCGGCGCGGCGGGCTTCGCGCTCGCCCCCACCTGGCCCGTCGCCCTGGTGGCGGCGCTGGTCGCCGGGCTGGGTTTCGGCGGCATCGACTACGGCCTCAACCAGCTGTTCGCGGTCGGCTTCGGCCACCGTTCCACCGCGATGCTGAACATCCTCAACGCCCACTTCGGCGTGGGCGCGATCCTCGGCCCGGCGCTGATCGGCGCGTGGGGCTCGACCCACTACCCGGCCGTCTTCCTCGGCTTCGCGCTGGCCAACCTGCCGCTGCTGCTGTGCCTGCGCGGAGTGCGGGACCGGGCGCCCGGCCCGGCGGACTCCTCCGAGGCGGGCGGTGGGCGGGTGCTGGGCCGCAGCCTGGGCTCGGTCCTCGCCGTGTTCGTGGCGCTGTACGTGCTGCACGTCGGCATCGAGGCCGGCGTCGGCGGCTGGGAGCCCACGCACCTGCAGACCGTGGGGTACGGGGCGGGCGTCGCCGCCACCGCCACCTCCGTGTACTGGCTGATGATGACCGTCGGCCGTTTTCTGGTGGCGCCGATCGCGCTGCGTTTTTCCGCGCAGGCCATCATCACCGTCTCCTGCGCGGGCATGACCGTGTGCCTGCTGGCCGCCACCGTGCCCCCACTGGCCCCGTACGCGTACGCGGGAGTCGGGCTGTTCATCGCGCCGATCTTTCCCACCGGCCTGCCCTGGCTGCACCGGGCGGCGCCCCGGGCCCGGCGGGCCGGTGCGCTCGTCATCGCCGCCTCCATGGTGGGCGGGGTGGCGGCCGGCCCCGTCCTCGGCAAGGCCATCGAGTGGTCCGGGGTGCGCGCGGTGCCGCTGCTGCTGTGCGCGGTGTCGGCGCTGTGCCTGGCGGCCACGCTCTGGCTGATCCGCGCCACCCGGACCCGCTGAGACCTCCCGCGTACCTCCATCAGCGAAGGGGAGCCCCCGCATGCCCGCTCTGACGACGACGTCCGACGGATTCCGGCTGCACGGCGAGCCGTTCCGGATCATCTCCGGCGCGCTGCACTGAGCGCGGTGCCGTTCGCCCCGGCCGGCTCGGCGGCGGCCGCCGAACCGGCCTTCCACCACGGCACGTTCGAGGTGACCACACCCGCCGACACCTTCCTCTCCCTGCCCGGCTGGTCCAAGGGCCAGGCCTGGGTGAACGGCTTCCCCCTCGGCCGCTACTGGAACCGCGGCCCGCAGCGCACCTCTACGTCCCCGCCCCGGTCCTGCGCCCCGGCGCCAACGACCTGGTCACGCTGGAGCTGCACGGCACCGCGACCGCCCGCGCCCGGCTCACCGACGCCCCCGACCTCGGCCCGGAGACCTTCTGACGCGGCACGAACTGCGCGTTGCCGCGCCCGCCCCTCCCCCGCTGACCGGCCATCTGCCCGGCGCGGACGCGCCGGGCGTGCCCGACCCGAGCGAGGTCACCACCGACGTCGTCGGCACGGTCACCCGGGCCGGCGGCGGGCGGGCGGGGTCGGAGCCGCGTCTCCGGGCCGGACCGGCCCCGCCGTGCGCCCGCGCGGAACGGGGGCCGGCACTCGTGCCACGTGAGCCCTGGGCCGGGACGCCTATGCTGTGGTCCTGCCGGGCGGCAAGGGACCGCCACAGCCGACGTCGAGGAATCGTCCATGACACCGAGCGCCGCCGACGGCTCCGTCGCCAGAGGCCGCAGCAGACGCAACTTCGCGGGAGCCCGCCCGGTCATGGACGACGTGGCGCGGCTGGCCGGGGTGTCCAAGCAGACCGTCTCCCGCGTGCTCAACGACCATCCGGCCGTGCGGCCCGCGACCCGCCAGGCGGTCGTGGACGCCATGCGGACCCTCGGCTACCGGCCCAGCCGCAGCGCGCGGTCGCTGGCCAGCGGCCGGACCCGGATGCTCGGGGTGATCTCCTTCGACGCCGCCCGCTACGGCCCGGCCTCCATCCTCACCGCGATCAACACCGCGGCGCAGGAGGCCGGTTACCTGGTCAGCTCCATCGCGCTGGACACCGCCGACCACGACACCGTCGTGGAGGCGGTGAACCGGCTGTCCGCCGAGGGCGCGGACGGGGTGATCGCCATCGCCCCGCAGCTGTGGGTGGGCCGGGCCCTGGCGGAGACCGACCTCGCCACACCCCTGGTGGTACTGGAGAGCCCCCTCGACGACGGCACCCCCCTGGTCACCGGTGACTCCCGCACCGGGGCCCGCAAGGCCACCGAGCACCTGCTGGCGCTGGGGCACCGTACCGTCTGGCACATCGCGGGTCCCACCGGCTGGACCTCCGCCGACCACCGCCTCACGAGCTGGCGGGAGACCCTGCGGTCGGCGGGCGCCGAGGTCCCCGCGCCCCTGGTCGGGGACTGGAGCGCCGGCTCGGGGTACGAGCTGGGGCGGGAGGTGGCGCGGCGTGCGGAGGTCACGGCGGTGTTCGTCTCCAACGACCAGATGGCCCTCGGCGTCCTGCACGCCCTGCACGAGGCCGGGCGCGCCGTCCCCGGCGACATCAGCGTGGTCGGCTACGACGACATCCCCGAGGCCGCGCACTTCCTGCCCCCGCTGACCACGGTCCGCACCGACTTCGCCGAGATCGGCACCCGTTCCCTGCGGCTGCTGCTGAACCGTATCGACGGCGCGAACGAGCCGTGGCCGTCCGGCACCCTCGTCCCCGTCGATCTCGTCGTGCGCGCCAGCAGCGGCCCGGCGGCGCGGCGGGTCAGATGACCTGGCCGGCGCGCAGGGCGGCGATGTCGGCGGGCGGATAGCCGAGTTCGGCCAGGATCGTCTCGGTGTGCTCGCCGACGGCGGGCACGGCGTCCATGCGCGCGGTGGTGCCGGCCAGGTCGGCGGGCGGCAGCAGGGCCGTGACCACGGCTCCGCCGGGGATGAGTACGTCCCGCCAGCGGTCCCGGGCGCTGAGGACGGGGTGGGCCAGGAAGTCGTCGATGTCGTTGACGCCGGCGTTGGCGATGCCCGCCTCGTCGAGCAGCTTCCCCACCTCGTCGCTGTCCAGCTCGGCGAACCGGGCGGCGACGATCGCGTCGAGCGCGTCGCGGTGGGCCACGCGGTCGTCGCCGGTGGCGAAGCGCGGGTCGGTGACGAGGTCCGGGCGGCGCAGGAACCGCTCGCACAGCGCGGCCCACTCGCGCTGGTTCTGGACGGAGAACAGCACCTCCTTGCCGTCGGCGGCCGGGTAGGCACCGTAGGGGGCGATGGTGGCGTGCCGGGTGCCGATCCGCGGGGGCGGGCTGCCGCCGTAGCGGGTGTAGTAGGCGGGCTGGTGCATCCACTCGGCCAGCGCCTCGAACAGGGACACCTCCACGGGCCGTACGACGCCGGTGGTGGCCCGGGCGAACAGGGCCGTGAGGATCCCCGAGTAGGCGTACATGCCGGCCGCGATGTCGGCGACCGAGATGCCCGCCCTGGCGGAGCCGTGCTCGTTGCCGGTGAGCGACACCAGGCCGGTCTGGCACTGCACCAGCAGGTCGTACGCCTTGCGGTCGGCCCACGGCCCGGTGGTGCCGTACCCGGAGATGCCGCAGGGGATGAGGGAGGGGTGGCGTTCGAGGAGGTCCTGCGGCCCGAGGCCGAGCCGGGCGGCCGCGCCCGGGGCGAGGTTCTGCACGAACACGTCGGCGTCCGCGAGCAGCCGCTCCAGGATCCGGCGGCCCCGCTCGGCCTTGAGGTCGAGGGTCAGGGACTCCTTGGAGCGGTTGAGCCAGACGAAGTAGCTGGACTCGCCGTGCACCGTGGTGTCGTACCGGCGGGCGAAGTCGCCGTCGCCCGGCCGCTCCACCTTGATCACCCGGGCGCCCAGGTCGGCCAGCTGACGGGTGGCGAAGGGCGCGGCCACGGCCTGCTCGACGCTGACGACGGTGATGCCGGACAGCGGCAGATCCGCGGGGCGTTCGGTCATGCGGTGGCCTCCAGGAACCCGGCCCTGCCTTACGAGTTCCATCATGGCCGCTCGTGCGGGGCGGGGCGACAGCGCGGTACGTGATCACTGACATGCTCGCCGCAGAGGCCGGTGGAGGGAAGGGCCACCCCGCCCCGCGCTCGTCACATCTGCAGCCACACCGCCTGGTCGGGCCCCAGCAGGCCGTTCTCCAGCGGTCCACTCGACAGGTAGACGGACGTGTGGCGGGGCAGCCGGTACGGCTCGGCGGAGAGGTTGACGACGCAGCCGAAGCCGGGGGCGCGGTGGAAGGCGAGGATGTCGTCCGGGCTGTCCAGCCAGGTCATGGTGCCGTCGCCGAGGGCGGGGTGCGCGCGGCGCAGCCGCAGAGCGGTGCGGTACAGCTCCAGCATGGAACCGGGGTCGCCGGTCTGGGCCGCGACCGTGCGGTCGGCCCAGTCGTGGGGTTGTGGCAGCCAGGGGGCGGCCTGGGCGTCCTCGGGGCTGAAGCCGTAGGGCGCGCTCCGGCCGGACCAGGGGATCGGTACGCGGCAGCCGTCGCGGCCGCGGTCGGTGTGGCCGGAGCGTTCCCAGATCGGGTCCTGCAGGACGGCCTCGGGCAGGTCCTCGACCTCGGGCAGGCCGAGCTCCTCGCCCTGGTAGACGTAGGCGCCGCCGGGCAGGGCCAGCATCAGCAGGGCGGCCGCCCGGGCGCGGCGGGTACCGAGGTCGAGGTCGAGGGGGCCGTCGGGGACGTACGGCTCACCGGCGGTCCAGCGCTTGACCGTGCCGCGGCCGTAGCGGCTGACGTGGCGCATGACGTCGTGGTTGGACAGGACCCAGGTGGCGGGCGCGCCGACCGCGCCGAGCATGGCGAGGGAGTCGTCGATGACGGCGCGGAGGTCCTTCGCGTCCCAGCCGCACATGAGGAAGTCGAAGTTGAAGGCGGTGTGCAGGCCGTCGGGGCGGACGTAGGCCGCCAGCCGTTCGGGGGTGTCCGCCCAGGCCTCGGCGACGAAGGAGCGGTCGCCGGGGAACTCGTCGGCCACCGTGCGCCAGGCGCGGTAGATGTCGTGGACCTCGTCGCGGTCCCAGTGCGGGTGGTCGATGTGCTGCCTGGGGCGCCGGTCGGGGTCGTCCCGGCGGGCGTTGGGGCCCAGCACCCCGGCCGGTTCGTCGCGCGGGGGCAGGTCGGGCAGCTCGGGGTGCTTGACGAGCCCGTGGGCGACGTCGATGCGGAAGCCGTCCACGCCCCGGCTGAACCAGAACCGCAGGACGGACTCGAACTCCGCCCGCACATCGGGGTGCTGCCAGTTGAGGTCGGGCTGCTGGGGCGCGAACAGGTGCAGGTACCACTGCCCGTCGGGCAGTCGCGTCCAGGCCGGGCCGCCGAAGCAGGACACCCAGTCGTTCGGCGGTTCGGCGCCGTCGGGTCCGCGGCCGGGCCGGAAGACGTAGCGTTCCCGTTCCGGGCTGCCCGGGCCGGCCGCGACCGCCGCCCGGAACCAGGGGTGCTGGTCGGAGGTGTGGTTGGGCACGATGTCTGGGATGACGCGCAGGCCGTGCCGGTGCGCCTCCTCGATGAGTTGCTCGGCCTCCTCCAGGGTGCCGAACACGGGGTCGATCGCGCGGTAGTCGGCCACGTCGTACCCGTGGTCGGCCATCGGCGACTCGTACCACGGGTTGATCCAGAGGGCGTCGACACCGAGCGACTTCAGGTAGGGCAGGCGGGAGCGGATGCCGGCGATGTCGCCGACGCCGTCTCCGTCGCCGTCGGCGAAACTGCGGATGTAGACCTGGTAGATGACGGCGCTGCGCCACCAGGGGGCTGTGTCGGGCATGGGATGGGTCCGTCCTTCGCGCGTTGGGTGGCTACTTCGCCGCGCCCGCGGTCAGTCCCGCGACGATACGGCGCTGGAAGAGCAGCACCATGACCACGAGCGGGATGGTGACGACGACGCCCGCGGCCATCTGGCTGCCGAACGGGGTCTGGTAGGTCGTGGCGCCGGAGAACTTCGAGATGGCGACCGTCGCGGTCTGCATGCCGGGCTTGTTGGTCATCGACAGGGCGATGAGGAACTCGTTCCAGGCGGCGATGAAGGTGATGATCGCGGTGGTGAACAGTCCGGGCGCGGCGAGCGGGACGATGACCTTGCGGAACGCCTGGCCCCGGGTGCAGCCGTCGACCATGGCGGCGTGCTCCAGTTCGTCGGGCATCTGCCGGAAGAAGGTGGTCAGGTTCCACACCGCCAGCGGCAGCGTGAAGGACATGCTGGGCACGATCATGGCCTGGTAGGTGTTGATCCAGCCGAGGTCCGTGAACAGCTTCAGCAGCGGCACGACGATCGACACGACCGGGAACATCGAGGTCGCGATGATCAGCGTCAGGATGAGCCGTTTGAAGCGGAACTCCAGCCGGGCCATCGCGTACGCGGTGAACGTGGCCAGCAGCAGCGACAGGGCCGTCGTGATGCCGGCGACGACCAGGCTGTTGAGCAGCGCGCGGGTGAAGCCCTGGGCGGGCCCGAACACCGAGCGGTAGTTCTCCAGCGACACCGGGGAGGGCCACAGGGAGGTGCTGAAGATGTCGGTGCTGCGGCGCAGGCTGGAGACCAGCATCCAGTAGAAGGGGGCGAGGCAGTAGGCCACCACGGCGGCGACCCCGGCGTACGGCAGCCACTGGCGCCACTTGACCGTGGGGGTCATGCGGCCACCTCCACCGGGTGGGTCGCGGTGCGCCGCCGTCGGTGCCGGCGCCCGGCGGCGCCCGTGCGCCGGGCGGTGGCGCCGAGGTCGCCGACCAGGTCGGCGCCGAGCAGCCGCACGAAGGCGAGTGCGATGAGGAAGACGTACAGGAAGAGCAGGACCGCGTAGGCGGAGGCCGGTCCGAAGCGGACGTTGGAGGCCTCGTTCTGCGCGAGCATCGACAGGGTCTCCACGGAGCTTTTCTGCGCGCCGATGAGGATGTAGGGCAGATCGAACATCCGCAGCGCGTCCAGGCACCGGAACAGCACCGCCACCAGCAGGGCCGGCTTCACCAGGGGCACGGTGATGTGCCAGAACCGGGCCCAGGCGCCGGCCCCGTCGATCCGGGCCGCCTCGTGCACCTCCTTGGGGATGACCTGGAGTCCGGCCAGCACCAGCAGACCGATGAAGGGCGCCGTCTTCCACACGTCGGCGATGATGACGGCGAACTTGGCCGCCAACCCGTCGGCTGTCCACAGAACCTGGTGGCCCATCAGCACATTCGCGATGCCGTCGGCGTTGAAGATCCACTTCCACAGCAGGCCGGAGATCGCCGTGGGAATCGCCCACGGCACGAGGATGCTCGCCCGCACCAGGGCCCGGCCGCGGAACGCCCGGTGCATGATGAGCGCCATGGCCACCCCGATCACCGTCTCCAGCGACACGGTGACCACGGTGAACAGCGTGGTGTTCCAGAAGGCGTTCCAGAACCGTCCCCCGGCCTGGGTGAAGATGTCGGTGTAGTTCCTCAGCCCCACGAACGGCTCGGTGTCCGAGATGAAACCGGTCTTCGCATCGAGCCCCTTCGGGCCGTACAGCGACTCGTTCAGGGCCATGAGCGTCGGGTAGAGCACCACGATCGTCAGCACCAGGAGCGTCGGGGAGACCAGCAGCGCCGCCAGCCGCCCCGCGCCCGTCGTCCTCGGCGTTCTCACTGCGCCGTCAGCTTCCGCAGGTCGGCCTGGAGGTCCTTCAGCGCCTGGGCGCTGCTCTTCTTGCCGGTCAGCGCGGCGTACACCTCCTGCTGGACCGCGGCCGTCACATCGCCGTACTGCACGACGCGCGGGCGGGGCACGGCGTGCGTGATGGACGCCTTCAGGTCGGGCAGGTACGGGTACTGCTTGTCCAGCGCCGCGTTGTCGTACAGGTCGGCGTAGGGCGGGGCGAGGGAGGCGTTCTTGAGGAAGTAGCCGGCGCTCTCCTCGCTGGTGAAGAACTTGATGAAGTCCAGCGCGGTGGCCTTGTGCTTGGCGAAGTGCGACAGGGCCAGGTCGGAGCCGCCCAGGCTGGAGGAGCCGGGGCCGTTCAGGCCGGGCAGCGGGGCGAGGGCGAACTTGCCCGCGATGCCGCTCTTTTGGGCCAGGGAGTACACGTAGGGCCAGTTGCGCAGGAAGATCAGCTTCCCGGACTGGAAGGCCTGACGGCTGTCCTCCTCCTGGTAGGTGACGGCTTCCTTGGGGATGGTGCCGTTCTTGAGGGAGTCGACCAGGAAGTCAAGGCCCTTCCTGGCCTGCGGGGTGTCGACGTCGGGCTTGCCGTCGGCGTCGGTGATCTGACCGCCGGCGGAGTTCACGGCTTCGGCGAAGTTCACCGTCAGGCCCTCGTACTTCTGCAGCTGCCCGGCGTAGCAGGACATGTTCTTCGCCTCGGGCAGTTTCTCCACCTTGGCGCAGTCGGCCGTCATCTGTGCCCAGGTGGCGGGGGGCCGGGTGATGCCGGCTTTCTTCAGCAGGTCGCTGCGGTAGAACAGCAGGCCGCCGTTGGAGCTGGCCGGGACGGCGTACAGCCTGCCGCGGTACTGGCCCGTCTCCACCACCGGCTTGAGCATCTTGTCCAGCGGGAACTCACCGGCGGGCAGCGGGTCGATCCACTGGTGGGCGGCGAATTCCGAGGTCCACACGACGTCGGTGGCGAGCACCGTGTACGCGTCGGACTTCGTCTCCGCGTTCTGGATCATCTGCTGGCGCTGCGAGTCGGCGTCCGTGGGCAGCTGGATGAAGGTGACCTTCTCCTTCGGGTGCAGCCTGTTCCAGCGGTTGATGATCATCTGCACGGTACCGGTGGTGTCCTTGCCGGCCACGTACGTGATGGGTCCGCGGCCCGTGAACGACGCCGGCGCGGACTGCGCCTGGCCGCTGCCGCCGGACGAGCCGCAGGCGGTGAGGAGGAGCCCGGCGGCGGCGAGGACGGCGGAACACTGAACGGCTCTGGCGGTGCTGGTCTTCACTGTCTCTCCTGGTCGTGCGGGACCGAAGTCGTGGCTGTTTCCCCGGGACGTCCGTGGTCATGGGATTGCGTTGTCACGGCATCGCACTGACAAAAACAGCAGGTCAGGTCCAGAAAAGGGCGCCGCTTCCGGAGCTGCGTGAAGCCTGTCGGGACAACGTTTGCACGCTAGGAGCGCGGAGTTGAGCCCGTCAATGCGTCCTTGCTTGGCAATACGGCAAGAAGATGGTGAGACAACGCTTGCAGGCCTGGCCCAGAACACAAGGGGTGGCTGTGCTACCGTCCGGCGCATGCCACCCGCCCAACGGCACCCCACCATGGCCGACGTCGCGGAACGGGCCGGAGTCTCCACGTCCACCGTCTCGCGCACGCTGCGCGGGGTGTCCACCGTCTCGCCGGAGGTACGCGCCCGTGTCGAGCGGGCCGCCCGCGAACTGGACTTCGCCGTCTCCCGCCACGCCGCCACCCTGGTCACCGGCCGCACCGGCAGCCTCGCGGTGCTCGTGCCCACGCTGACCTCGTGGTTCATGGGCTCCGCCCTGTCGGGTCTGGCCCCGGTGCTGCGCGCGGCGGGCATGGAACTGACGGTGTACGTTATTCCCGACCTGGCCGAGCGCACCTCGTTCTTCGAGCGGCTGCCGGCCCGGCGGAACGCCGACGCGCTGCTGGTGTTCTCCTTCGACCTCACCGACGAGGAGACCGCCCGGCTGGACACCCTCGGGATGCCGGTCATCTACGTCAGTCAGCACGTCGCCGGGCGCCCGAGCGTCTACGTCGACGACGTGGCCGGGGCGCTGCACGCCACCCGGCACCTGCTGCACCTGGGCCACCGGCGGATCGCCTTCGTGCGGGACGTCAGCACCAAGGGTTTCGCCTTCAGCTCCCACGAGCGGCTGATCGGCTACCGGCAGGCGCTCACCGAGGCGGGCCTCCCCCTGGACGACGGCCTGGTGGTGGCCACCCCGGCCGGGGACCGGCGCGGCGCCGCCGAGGCGGTCGGCGGGCTGCTGAGTCTGCGCGAGCCGCCCACCGCCGTCCTCGCCGAGCAGGACGAGATCGCCGTCGCCGTCATCCGCGCCCTGCGCACGACAGGGCTCGACGTACCCGGGCAGGTGTCCGTCGCCGGCTTCGACGACCAGCCGCTGGCCGAGTACTTCGACCTGACCACCGTCGCCCAGTCCCCCTCGGCCATCGGCCGCGAGGCCGGCGAACTCGCCCTGTCGCTCCTCAACGACCCGGGCGCCGACCGCGCCCGGCACCTCGTCCTGCCGACCCAGGTGGTTCCGCGGGCCAGCACGGCCCCGCCGCCCGCGCCCGCGGGGCCGCGCGACGGCTGAGACCGGCCGGTGCGGCTATGTTCCGCGGGTGCAACGGCCCGTCGGCGCCGTCGCCGGAGGGCGGCACTGGAGGGGGAAGTCGGCCGGGTCGGTGCTCAGGTAGCGGCCGATGCAGGTGTTCGCGGTGGTACGGCCCCGTTCGGCGCAGAACGCGAGCGCGGCGCGGCCGTCGGCGAACGGGCCCGGCGCGTGGATCACCCAGTAGCCCGGGCGCAGGGAGGCGTAGTCGTCGCTGCGCAGCACGGCCGCCTCGGGTACGGACGCCCGGATTCGGGCCAGAGCCCGGTCGCGGGCGTCCGTACCCGAGGAGACGGGCTCGGAGTGGAGCTGGGCGATCCAGCGGCCCGTGCCGGGCGGGACGGCGGGCGGCTCGGAGCGGGCGGACGGTGTCCTGCTGGGGGTGGGCGTGGCTGCCGGGCCGGAGGTCCGCGTCCGCACCGGCTCGGAACTCCGCTTCGGTGACGGGCCCGAGGCCGGTGTCCGGGTGGCCGGCCGGGAGGGTGTGCTCGCGGTGGCGGAGTCCCGCGCGTCGACGGTCTTGTCCTGGTCGACGGGGGTACGCAGGGTGAGGACGAGCGTGACGGCCGCGACCACGGCGAGGACGGCGCCGGCGGTGAGGAGGACCGGTGTGAGGCGGTGCGGCGCCTGCCGCGGGCGCGGCACGTCGGGCCGCGTCGGTGTGGGCGCCGGTGCCACCGTGACCGTCGGCTGGGCCCAGTGCGGTGTCGCGCCGGACTCCACCTGGGCGAGCATCGCGTCGAGCTGTCCGGCGTCGGGGCGGGCCGCCGGGTCGCGCACGAGGAGGGCCTGGAGGACGGGGGCGAGCGGGCCGGAGCGCACGGGCGGCGGAACGGGATCGTCCAGGACGGCGGCCAGGGTGGCGAGCGTGGTCTCCCGGCGCAGCGGGCTGACGCCCTCCGCGCACACGTACAGCACCAGCCCGAGGGACCACAGGTCGGACGCCGGGTCGTCGTTCCCGCCCCGGATCCGCTCGGGCGCCATGTACTCGGGGGAACCGACGAGTTCACCGGTGACCGTGAGGGCGGTCGCACCCTGGAGGGCGGCGATGCCGAAGTCGGTGAGGACGGCGGTGCCGTCGGGGCGGAGCAGGACGTTCGCGGGTTTGACGTCCCGGTGCTGGATGCCGGCCGCGTGCGCGGCCCGCAGGGCGGCCAGCACCTGCCGGCCGATGCGCGCCGCCTCGGAGGGAGCGAGCGGTCCGTCGGCCAGCCGCTGTTGCAGCGACCTGCCGGGCACCAGCTCCATCACGATCCACGGGTGCGGGTCGGCCTCGATGATCTGATGGACGGTCACGACATGCGGGTTGCTCAGCCGGGCCAGCGCCCTCGCCTCGCGCAGCACGCGCTCGCGCACGGCGTCGGAGGCCTCGGCGTCCGGGCGTACGGCCTTCAGCGCGACCTCGCGGTGCAGCACGGTGTCCCGGGCCCGCCACACCGTGCCCATCCCTCCGCTGCCGAGCCGCTCGATCAGCTCGAAGCGCCCGTCGATCACGTCCCCCGGTGCGTTCATGCGGGTCAGAGTAGGGCAGCGGACGCCGTCGCGGGGCCGGGTCGGTCACCGTGGCGGGGGACGCAGTGCCGTCAGGTCGTCCGGCAGCAGCTCGGGATGGTGGGCCGCCAGAGCCGCGCCGCCGAGCCACCAGCCGCGGTGGACCAGGGCGCGGCACAGCCCCCGATCGAGGCGGTCGAACACGGTCGGCACGAGGGCCAGGTCCTTCCCGTCGTAGGCGCGCTGCTCGGGGAAGGCCGCGCGCCAGCGGCGCAGGGCCTGCGGGCCGTCGGCCGGGAAGGCGGTGGACAGCTGGACCAGGACGCCCCGGCGGGCGCCGGGCGGCAGGGCGCCGTCCGGGCCGGCGTCCCTCGCGCGTTCGAACCGCTCGACGACGGCCCGGGTCCGCAGCGCGGTGCTCTGCCGGTACAGCAGGGAGTTGGCCCGGGCCAGGTCGCGGACGAGGGGGACGCGGCCGTACCCGCCGGGGCGCAGCAGGCCGCCGGCGTTCAGGACGTACAGGAAGGTGTGGCGGTAGCGGTCCCCGTCGATGGCCTCCAGGCCGGTGTTGTCGTACGTGCCGCCGTCCAGCAGGGCGGGCGGGTGCGTGGCGCACGGGAAGGGGGCCGGGTCGAGGACCACCGGCGGGAAGGCGCCGGGTACGGCGGCGGAGGCGGACACGGCGCGGCTCAGCCGCAGTCGGGTGCCGGCGGTGCGGGCCAGGCCGATGGTGTAGTCGCCGTACACGTCGCGTTCGAAGGTGAAGCGGGCGCCGGTGGTGAGGTTCGCGGCGTTGACGATCCAGCGCACCTCGGGATCCAGCCGTTGCAGTTCCGTCCCGTGGAAGAACCAGTCGTCGAAGCGGCCGGCCAGCAGGTCGGTGCGGGTGGCGGGGCCGACGGTCCGCCACAGGCCGAGGACGAGGGCCTGTTTCAGGGAGTGCGAGCAGACGCGCTCGACGAGCGGGTCGATGACGAGGTCGTCGACGGCCCGGGAGGTGAAGCCCGCCTGGCGCAGGGACGGCCAGGCGGTGGCGAGGCAGCCGTTGGCGACCGAGCCGCCGGACACCGAGGAGGAGTACCGCAGCCGGGGCAGCAGCCCGGTGTCGGCGAGCAGCCGGACGAAGCCCAGGGCGGAGAGGGTGGCGCGGAAGCCGCCGCCGGACAGGGCGAGCGCCACCGGGTGCGCCGTGGCGGGCGGTTCGGCCGGGCGGAGCGGGTCGCCGCAGGGGCGGGCCGTCAGGCCGGTGCCGACGGCGGGCGAGTCGACGAGCCACGACGGGTCGGCGGCCACGGGGGCCGAGGACGGGGCGGGGGCGTGCCGGGAGGAGGTCATGGCCGGTCTCCGATGGTGATGACGAGTGACTGGTCGGCGGGTCCACGGACGTCGACGTCGAAGGCGCGTCCCCGGCGCAGGGTGGTGAGCGTCTCCTCGGCGAAGGGGATGTGGTTCGTCAGGTGGATGACGTACGGGTCGTCCGGGTCGCGGGACTCCACGAGCCAGCGCAGGGTGTCCTCGTGCGGATGGTGGTGGCGGACACCGTCGGCGGATATCACGTAGTGGTCGGCCCGGATCCGCTCGAAGAAGCCGGGTTCGACGTTGCGGTCGCTGCCGTGGTGCGGGAGCTTCAGCAGGTCGACGTGGAGCGGTTCGCCGTCGCCGAGCAGGCCGAGGTCGTGCAGCCCGGCCAGCACGTGGTCGCCGCGGGCGTCGCCGGTGAGCAGGGCGGTACGGCCCTCGTGGCGCAGCAGCAGGACGATGCTGGAGAGGTTCGGCACCGAGTCGTCGGCGTACGCGGCCGTGATGACGTCGGGGTCGCCGCGCCGCTTCGCCTCGCGCCAGCGTTCCGCCAGTTCCGCCAGTGCCGCCTCGTCGGGCGCCACGACGGTGACGTCCAGGTCGCCGAGGGTGGCTGCGGCGCCCTCGACGAGCGGGCCGCCGAACGGGGCATTGCCGTCGAGGTGCAGCGCGGTGGCGGCGTTGCGGATGTCGCGTCCCTGGCCGTAGCTGGCGGTGACCGCCGTGTCCGTCTCGGCGGCGCGCTGCAGGAGGGGGCGGACGGAGGCGCTGAGCCCGGGGGCGTGCCGGTCGATCAGTTCCTCCACGGAGTTGAACCACAGGGCGTCCACGGCGTACGGGAGGGCCTCGCCGTCCTGCTGGGCCTGCCGCAGGTCGCGGAAGAGCCGGACCAGGCCGCCGGCGTGGTCGTCGTCGACGTGGGACAGGCACACGACGTCGAGATGCGGCGGGGCGTCGCCGCCCGGTGCGCCCAGCTGCCGCAGCCGGGCCTGGAGTGTGGCCCGGTAGACGCCGCCGGGTCCGCCGTCGACGAGCATGACGCGTTCGCCGGGTGTGCCCCAGCGGACGAGGAAGCAGTCGCCGTGCCGGGCGTCGAGGAAGTCGAAGGTGAACATGTCGGCCTGCCTCACTGCAGCGGCCGGCGGACCGTCAGACGGACTGCATGGCGCGCAGCACGTCGACGAGTCCGTGGCCCTGGAAATCACGTTCGCGGGCGAGGTCGGTCGCCGTCGCGCAGAGGATGTCCTTCACGCGTTCGGGGCGGCCGAGCAGCTCGCGGTGACGGGACAGCAGCATGGCGGCGGCCCCGCTGACGTGGGCCGCGGCCTGGCTGGTCCCGTGCATGGCGGCGATGCCCTCCCCGGGGATGGGCCCGTCGATGTCCTCCCCCGGCGCGACCAGGTCGGGTTTGGGCCGTCCGTCGCCGGTGGGGCCGCGGCTGGAGAAGTAACTGACGCCGTGGCGGTGCGGGTTGCTGCGGTGGGTGGAGCCGACGGTGATGACGGACTCGGCGTTGCCGGGGTCGGAGATGCTGATGTTCTGGTAGTCGGCACCGAGGGTGCGCACGGTGCCGGTGAACCCGGCGTTCCCGGCCGCGGTGACGACCACGACACCCGACCGGGTGAGGCGGTCGCACTCGACGCACACGGGTGTCCAGCCGGTGGAGTGGGTGGCGACGTCGTGCGGCACCGACAGGCTGATGTTGACCCCGGCGATGACGTACCGTCCCGCGTGCTCGTTGATGTACCGGACCGCCTGGAGCGCGGTGACGATCGAGAACTCGTCGCCTTCGCCCCGGTCGTCGAGGACCCGGAAGTCGTAGAGCCGGATGCGCGGGCAGATGCCGCGGAAGTCCAGGTCCGGCCACCAGCCGCCGATGATGCCGGCGATGTGGGTGCCGTGCTGGTCGCCGGGCGGCGGCTGCAGCGGCCGTGCGTGGCCCGGGGTGGGGGTGGTCTCGACGGACGGCAGGGCGGCGGACCAGTTGACGAGTCCGCTGACGAGCACGTCGGCGGAGAGTTTGTCCCGTACGCCGGTGAAGTCGAAGGAGCGGGCGATGCGCGACTCCAGCTGCCGTGGCGTGGCGCCGGAGACGTCCCAGTCGTGGAAGGCGGGGTGCCGGGCGTCGATGCCGCTGTCGACCACGGCCCAGCCGAGGGAGGCGGTGTCCACCGAGAAGACCTGCTCGGCCGCGTCGGCCTTGATGGTCCGCCGGGAGCGGACGACCGCCCGGGTCGCCCGCCGGTTCGTCGTCACGGACTCGATCGGGTACTTCAGCCTGCGGTCGGCCGGCCGCCCGGCCGGCGTGTGGGGCCCGCGCACCGGTGCCGTGTCCGGGACGACGTCGTCCAGCATGCCGACCAGGACGCCGGTGACGGCCCGCTCGGGGTCCTCGGTGCGGGCCAGGTCGGGGCGGGCGGTCGCGATGACCCGGTGCAGCAGCCTCAGGAACCAGGTCAGGTGCCGGCCGCGTTCCTGACGGCGCTCGAGATTGTCGTGGATCTCGCTGGTGGCCGGGGCCCGGACGTGTCCGGCGCGGGCCGCGTCGATGCCCTCGGCGCCGCTGTCGCGGGCGATCTCGTGGGCGACCCGGACCACGCCGGCGAGGCTGGTCAGCGGCAGGAAGTCGCTGACCAGTTCCGTCAGGGTCAGCCGGGCCGCCACGAAGCTGCCGGCCGCGACGGGGCAGCACGGTCCGACCAGCCGGCGGCTCTCGAAGCGTTCCAGCACCCGTTCGACGCCGTACTCCTCGCGGATCGCCAGGATCAGGTCCTGCCGGTCGGTGCCGTGGCCGTCGGTGCCGCCCGTCCCGGGCCCGGCGTCGGGCGGCACCGACGGCTCAGGCGAGGGCGGCGGCGGTGACGGCGGCGGCCCGGCGAAGGCGAGCCACACGTCGAAGTGGACGGGGCAGTCGGTGGCCCACAGGACGGGGACGGGTCCCTCCCCGTAGAACACCGCCATGAGATCCGCTCGGTCCATGAGGGCTCCCCAAGCGCGGGCGGTACCAGCCGGAGGGCTGATTCCCATCGTCCGCCCTGGTCATGAGCACTGCAACCGGACGGTCAGGTCCCCGTCGCCGGCCGCGCGGCGTGGGCCGTCCAGTCCAGGATACGCACGGCCGCCCCGGCGGCTTCCAGACCCCGGCAGTGCGCGTGGTGGCGGCGCGTGATGCCGTCCAGGTCGAGGTGCGCGCCGAACGCCGGGTGCGCGGTCAGGCGGCGGGCGTAGTCCCACAGGGCGGGGTGGCCGGCGATACGGTGCACGGCCGACGCGTCCAGGTGCTCGCGGTGCACGGTGTCCAGTTGGACCAGCGTGCCCCACAACACCACGTCGGCGGCGGTGACGTGATCACGGATCAGGTAGGTGCGGCCGGCCAGCCACCGCTCCAGCGCGCCGAGCGTCTCCAGCAGCCGGCCGAGCGCCGCGGCACGGTCCTCCCGCTGCCCCGCACCGGCCGATCCGGCATGCTGCGCGGCCTCCTCGATGCCCTGCGCGCACATCCGCTCCACGGCCTCGATCTCCGACTCCGCGTCGCGCGGGTACAGCGCGGCACGGTCGCCGCCGAAGCGCCGGGCCAGGTCGCGGGTGATGTCGGGGGCGTGGGTGCTGACGATCCGCCCCGACCAGTCGTCGCTGAGCACCGGCGCCCCGGCCGGCCCGGCGTACCGGTGCGCGCTGGCCTCGTACAGCGGGCGCAGCGCGCTGTAGCCGCCGTCGGGGCTGTCGGGTACGGCGGGCAGGCAGGCGACCGGACAGATGTCCCCGAGGCCCAGCAGGCTGTGCGTGACGGCGATACGCAGGCCGTCCGGGCAGGCGCGGGACAGGTGCAGTCGGTAACGGCGCGGCACGGCGTAGTGGCCACTGCGCGCGTCCCGCCCGATCCGGCCCCGGAAGGCCGGGGCGGACTGCGGGAGCGTGTGGACGGCTGGCGGTGCGACGGACATGTCTCTCCCTGGGGCAGGCGCGGACGGTGGGGTGACGGAACGGCGTGGGAGTGGGTGCGTTGGTGGGTTGCGGAGTGGGCTTGGGCCGGGCGGGTGCGGGGCGGAAGCTGTGTACGAGCGGGTGGGTGGGTCTGTGACGGAGTGGCTGTCGAGCGGGCCGGTGTGGGGCGGAACGGCCGTGGATCGGGTGGGTGTGTGGGGGGAACGGCGTCGGAGGGGGTGGGTGGCGGAAGGTGTGGCGGGCGGGTGTGGGGCGGAAGCGGTGTAGGAGCGGACCGGGGTGGGGCGGAGCGGCCGTAGGTCAGGCGGGTGTATGGCGGGCGTGGCGTAGGGCGGACGTGGCGTAAGGCGGACGGGTGCGAGGCCGAACGGTGTAGGCGCGGGCGAGTGCGGGGCGGAAAGGGTGGAGGAGCGGCGGATACGAGGCGGTGCCTCGGTGGGGCGGGGCCCTTGGTGCGCGCTGGCGCGGTCGGGGTCCTGTGCGGCGTCGGCTACCGGGAGCGGGACCGCTGCGGTTGCGCCCGGCCACCGGGTCGGCGGCCCCCTGGCTGGCGGTCGGCCAGTCCTGGCAGGCAGGCGACGCCCCCAGCCACCGGGCGGCCACTGCCAGCCTGACGGCGGCGCTGCCAGGCGGGCGGCGGCGCTGCCAGGCGGGCGGCGGCGCTGCCAGCAAGCGGGCGGCCACTGCCGGCAAGCGATGCTCCCCGCCAACAGGCGGCCACGACCACCCAGCAAGCGGCGCTCCCCGCCAACAGGCGGCAACTACCAGCCGGCAAGCGGCGCTCCCCGCAAGCGGGTGGGCGGCTCTCAGCCAAACGGGCGGCCGGTCTCACCAGGCGGGCTGTCCCAGCCGCCAGGCGGCCAGTCCCGTCTGGCGGGCAACGCTTCCGGTCATCGGGCGATGCCCCCAGCCACTAGGCAACCAGCACCGCCAGGCAGGTGGCGCTCCCACACACCAGGCAGCCCCCAGCGAGCGGGCAGCCTCCCCGCTGGGGGGCAGCCTCCCTGCCGGCGGGCGGCGCTCCCCGCAACCGGGCAGCCAGCCCCAGCAGGCGGACAGCGCCCCAACCACTAGGCAGCAGCCCCGCCAGGTAGGCGGCGGTCCCACACTCCAGGTAGCCCCAGCGAGCGGGCAGCCTCCCTGCCGGCGGGCGGCCTCGCTGCCAGCGGGCGGCGCTCCCCGCAACCGGGCAGCCAGTCCCAGCAGGCGGACAGCGCCCCAGCCACCAGGCGGCGAGTCCCTGACAGAGGAGCGCCCCCAGCCACCGGCCACCCAGCACCCGACGGTCGAGCCCACCCCCAGCCACCGGCGAGCCAGTCCAAGCAGGCACGTGGCACCCTCGGCCAGGCGGCCAGTCCCGAAAGGGCCAGTTCCGGAAGGCAGACAGCCCCGGCTAGCAGGCGGGGCTGATCGCGCTGCAGACGCGCAGGAGATCGATGTGCCGACGGGAGGTGAGAAGCAGCGACGGCCCGGGGGTACGGCTCATCAGGCCGGTGACCGGTTCAAGACGCCCCATAGTTTCCTACCCGTTCACTAGGATTGACTGTGAGTGTCGATCCGCTTCCGCCCCGCGTCAAGGGCGCGTCCACAGGCTGGAAGCCCTGCGGGATACTGTGCGCATGCGGATCTCAGCCAGGGCGGACTACGCGGTACGTGCCGCACTGCAGCTCGCCGCGTCCGAGGACGACGAGCCGGTGAAGGCCGAAGCCATCGCGGACGCCCAGGACATCCCGCACAAGTTCCTCGAAGGCATCCTCAACGACATGCGGCGCGGCGGGCTGGTCCAGAGCCGGCGCGGCGGCAACGGCGGCTACCGCCTCGCCCGGCCCGCCGACACCATCAGCATCGCCGACGTCATCCGGGTCGTGGACGGCCCCCTGGTCTCCGTCCGCGGCGTCCGCCCGCCCGACCTCGCCTACACCGGACCCGCCGCCTCACTGCTCCCCCTGTGGATCGCCCTGCGGGCCAACGTGCGCCAGATCCTCGAAGGCGTCTCCCTCGCCGACCTGGCCGCGGCCCAGCTGCCCGCCGAGGTGGCGGCGCTCACCGACGCCCCGGGCGCCTGGACGAACCCCTGAGTCAGGACGCCAGCTCGCGCAGGGCCGTGCCGAGCGTCGCCACCGACTCGGCGATGACGCCGGGCGGGGTGGCGGCGTAGCCGAGGACGAGGCCGGGGCGGCCGGGCCGTTGCCGGTGCCACGACAGCGGCTGGCACTTCACCCCCCGCTCCAGGGCCGCGGCGGCCAGCACCGTGTCGGGCACGTCGGCCGCATAGGTGACGGTCAGGTGCAGACCGGCCGCGGCGCCGTGCACCACCGCACCCGGCAGGTGCTCGGCGAGGGCGGCGATCATCGCGTCGCGGCGTGCGCGGTGCCGGCCGCGCAGCAGCCGCAGGTGGCGTTCGAGTGCGCCGGACTCCATCAGGTGGGCGAGGACGAGCTGGGGCAGGACGGCGTTGCCCAGGTCGGTGAAGCGTTTGGCGTCGGTGAGCGGACCGAGGTACTGCGGCGGCGGGACCATCCAGCCCGTCCGCAGCGCGGGCGCCAGCAGTTTGGAGACGCTGCCCAGGTAGCAGACCCGGTCGGTCAGGGCGCGCAGCGCGGGGACGGGCGGCCGGTCGTAGCGGTGCTCGGCGTCGTAGTCGTCCTCGAGGATCAGGCCGCCGTCCCGGGCCCAGCCCAGCAGGTCGCGGCGGCGCTCGCCGCTCGTCACCACCCCGGTGGGGAACTGGTGGGCGGGGGTGAGCAGCACCGCGCGGGCGCCCGTGGCGCGCAGGGCGTCCACGCGTACCCCGTCACCGTCGACCGGCACCGGCGGTGTGGCCAGGCCGCCGTGGCGCAGGTGCTGGCGGGAGCCGAGCGAGCCGGGGTCCTCCACCGCGACGGCGTCCACGCCGTCGCCGCGCAGGACGGGGTGCAGCAGGGTGAGCGCCTGGGCGGTGCCGGCGACGATCAGCACCTGCTCCGGCCGGACCCGGATGCCCCGGTTGCGGGCCAGCCAGCCGGCGACGGCCCGGCGCAGCCGTAGGTCGCCACGGGGGTCGCCGTAGCCGAGCTGGTCCGCCGACAGCTCGGCGAGCACGGCGCGTTCGGCGCGCAGCCAGGCCGCGCGCGGGAAGGCGGCGAGGGCCGGCCTGCCGGGGGTGAAGTCGGCGTGGGCGGGAGCGGCCCGCAGCAGGTCGAAGACGTCCGCGTCCGGTTCCGCGGCGAACAGGGCGCCGGGCACGGCCCGGTGGGCGGCGCCCGGGGCCGGGGGCTCGGGCGCGCAGGGCGCCGCGGGAACGGAGTGCGGCGCGGCGACCACCACCGTGCCGCCGCGCCGGCGCCCCTCGACGTGCCCGTCCTCGGCGAGGCGCCGGTACGCCTCGGTGACCACGCCCCGCGACAGGCGCAGTTCGGCGGCGAGCACCCGGGTGGGCGGCAGCCGGTCGCCCACGGCCAGCCGGCCGTCCGCGATCGCCTGCCGCAGCTGCCCGGCCAGCCAGTCCGCCTTGCCGCCGGCGGGCATGCGGCCGGCGTCGAGCAGCAGGAAGTCGGCCCCACGGGCCGGGGCACCGCCCGGCTCCGGCGCTGCCGTGGGGGTGCGCGCCGTGGCCCCGCCCGTCCGCCCCTGGTCCATCGCGTCCATGCTGTCACGCGCGGCTCAGCCGCCGTAGGTGAACTCCGGTGCGGACGGGGTGAGGAGGGACGGCTCGCCGGGGCACGCTCCGAGCGCGGCCAGTTCCCCGGCGAGGGTCTCCAGCAGCTCGGGCACGGTCCGGGCGCCCCCGTCGTGCATGGCCTCGGCGACGACGAGGACCCGGCGGGTGTGCGCGCCGACCGCCGAGTGGCCGCTCTGCCGGTGGGTCCAGCGCCGGGCGTGCGCCCGTCCGGCGGAGTCGGCGAAGGTGACCTCGCCGGGAGCGGGGTGCTCGATGCCGCCGCCGAACGCGGTGTACCGCTCGTCGCCGCGGGCGTGGCGCACCTCCAGCAGGGGTCCGGCGATGCGGTCGGCGTCGAGCGCCGCGACCGGGACGGCGTACGCGGCCGACAGCGCGTTGCACAGGTCCACCACCGGGTGGATGCGCGGCAGCGTGCCCTCCTTGCGCAGGCGTCGCAGCAGGGACTCCGAGGCGCATCGGTACTGTGTGGGCTTGAGCCCCATCCGGGAGAACGCCCGCCGCCAGGCGGTCACTTCGGGGAACTCGCTCTCGGGCGCACCGGCCAGCCGGGCCGCGGCCCGGGCGGTGTACGCGGCGACGCGCGGCCCGGTGCCGGCGGGGGCGTCCGCACCGGTGGCGTACAGTGCGCCGGCGGTGAGCTCGGGGTAGGCGGACCACAGGGCGTCCGCATGCCGGAACCGCATGCTCACGCCACCGCCAGCCGCGCGCCCAGAGCCACGAAGCAGGCGGCGCACACCCGGCGGATCCCGGTCATCGTCCCGGGCCGTGCCCGTACCCGGTCACGCACGGCGGCGGCCCCGATCCCGTACGCGGCGAACACCACGAAGGTCACCGCCATGAAGACGGCGCCGAGCCGCAGCAGCGCGCCGGGGGAGCCGCCGTCGCCCGCGGGGACGAACTGCGGCAGGAACGCCACGAAGAACACCGTCAGCTTGGGGTTGAGCAGGTTGACCAGCACCGCGGACGTGATCACGCGGGACGCCGGACGCGGCGCGGCCTCGCCCGGGACGGTCAGCGCGTCCTCGCCGCGCAGGGTGGCCCAGGCCAGGTACAGCAGGTAGCCGACCCCGAGGTACTTCACCGCCTCGTACGCCACGGGGCTGGTGCGCAGCAGCGCGGCGAGGCCGGTGATCGTCGCCACCAGGTGCGGCACGACGCCCAGGGTGCAGGCCAGCGCGGCGAGCACGCCTGCCCGCCGGCCGTGGGAGAGGCCGGCGGCGAGGGTGTACAGCACACCGCTGCCGGGGATGACCACCACGGCGAGGGTGGTCAGCAGGAACGCGATGCTCAAGGAGACCTCCGGGGTTCGGGGTCTCCCACTGTGTCCGGCCCTTGGCCCTTCCGGCAGAGCCAAAGCGGGTCCGGTTCACCGGTCCATATCGCCGAGGTGCGGGCAGTGTCAGTCGATGACGGGGCTGCGGCGTTCGAGGAGGACGACGTCGCGCCAGCGGCCGTGGTGACGGCCGATGCGCTCGCGGGTGCCGACGACGCGGAAGCCGGCCCGCCGGTGCAGGGCCATGCTGGCGGTGTTCTCGGGGAAGACCCCGGACTGGATGGTCCAGATCCCGGCCGCCTCGGTGGAGTCGATGAGCGCCCCGAGCAGCGCGGCGGCCACTTTGCGGCCCCGGGCGGCGGGGGCGACGTAGACGGAGTGCTCCACCACACCGGTGTAGGCGCAGCGGTCGGAGACCCGGGTGGCGGCGACCCAGCCGAGCACCGTACCGGCGTCGTCGAGGGCGGCGAAGCGGTGCCCGGGCAGCTTGGCCGCGTCGAACGCCTGCCAGGTCGGCGCGGTCGTCTCGAAGGTGGCGTCGCCTTCGTCGATGCCCGCCTGGTAGATCGCCAGGACCTGGTCGGCGTGCTCGGCGGTGAGCGGTACGACCCTCACGCCGGAGGGTGTGGACGGGTCGGGCACGGCGTGCTCCCCCTGGTGCGCGGGCCGGTCGGTGCGGTGGTCCCAGGTCCCGTACCGCCCGGCTCGGGGTCCGGGCCGCGTCAGGGCCTGTCGACACGCGTCCATTCTGCGCGCTGCCGCCCTGCGCCGGGCCGTCAGCCCGTCGTCCGCCCCCACCGCCTGTCGATCCGCTCCCACTCGGCGTCCCACTGCGCCATGCGCCGCCGCTCCAGCCCCAGCCGGGCCGCCGAGACCGTGCCCACGGACAGCACGCTCACGCCCAGCGCGGCCAGGACGCCACCGGCGACCGCGTTCCACCGGGCCTCCCCCTCGGTCATCGGCTCGGCTGTGACCTGGCCCTGCCCGTCCGTCCAGACGGTGACCGTCGTGCCGGTCGCCGCCCGCGGCGCCACCCTCGCGTCGTCCGTCCGCTTCGAGCCGTCCGGCGCGGTCCAGCGCACCGTCGCCCATACCCGGCTGTCGGTCCCCTCCCCCGCGGGCACGCCGTCCTTCGCGCGCTCCACGACCACGGCGGTAACCGGGTGGCTCCCCGCCCGCTGCCGGTCGGCGGCCCGCTGGACCGCGTCCGCGGTCAGCAGCGCCGCCGCCAGACCGCCCAGCAGGGCGAGCACCCACCCGGCCAGCACGATCCAGGCCTCGATGAGGTCGCTGCGCCGCCTGAGCGGATTACGCCGCCACCGCCACCACCGCACACACGCGCTCCGTGACCCACCCATCGGGCGACACCCCCTTGAGCACCGGCGGCACACTTCCAGTGTGCGCCTGTTCCCGGCCGGAGGCGGCCCGTGCGGGACCGGATGCCGCGCGACACCTTCGGCCGAGGCTCGGCCGGTGGGCGAGCAGGATCCGCAGGCGCGCCAGCCGGCTCGCGACGTACGCGGCGGCCGGTGCAGGGTCCGGCGAGCCGGAGCCGGAGGCCAGGTGCGGCGACACCGCACGCGGGCAGGGCGCGCCGCCCCGCATGGCGGGGTCGGTGAGGAAGGAAACGTCAGAGAAGTGGGACTTACGGTGTGACGACGCCGGGCGTCGGGGACGGCGGAGGTGCGGCAGCGCGCGTGAGGAGACAGCTCGGCCCGCGACGGGGTCACCGAGGGAGGGAAAGGGCCGGTCGGACGGCCCGCCGCCGAGTCAGGCGCGACACGCGGCCGACCACACCCGACCGAAGTCGATGTGGTCGCGCGAGACCAAGCGCTGCCGGGCATTCATGTGACTCATTGAGCAGGACGTCGTGCTCCTCGTCAAGGAGCGCCCGGATGCCGGGACCAACTCGGCCGATCCGATGTGTGGTTGACACATCCGCGCCGTGGGCCCCTACGATCGACGACGGATCGGCTGCGCCCCGTGCGCAGCCCTCCGGCCGCGTTGAGGGACGCGGCGACCGTGACGACACCGGGCCCCGCGGCCGCACCGGGCGCCCGCTCCATCGCGTTCCACCACGCGTGGTGCCGGGTGGTCACACACGCCTGCGATTCCCTCCCCGGAGAGCCTCGATGATCACACCTTCCGACGTCGCCTCAGCCCGCGCGACGACCTCCCCGACCTCTCCCGAACGGGCGGACGCCCCCGGCGGCGCCGGCCTGCCGCGGATCGTGCCGCGCCGGCACCTCGGGCGCTGGGCGGCCGCCGCCGTCGCGCTGCTGGTCTGCGCGATGGTGCTCAACTCCGTGGTCCGCAACGACGCCTTCCAGTGGGAGGTGGTCGGCCGGTACCTCACCACCGCCGCCGTCCTCGACGGGCTGCTGCTGACGCTGTGGCTGACCGGCGTGGTGATGGTCCTCGGTTTCCTGCTGGGCACGGTACTGGCGGTGATGCGCCTGTCGGCCAACCCCGTGCTGCGCACGCTGAGTTGGGCGTACGTGTGGATCTTCCGGTCCACACCGCTGCTGGTGCAGCTGCTGTTCTGGTTCAACATCGGCGCCCTGTACCCGACGCTCGGTCTCGGCGTCCCGTTCGGGCCGCAGTTCGTCACCGTCCAGACGGTGCAACTGCTGGGTCCCACCCTCACCGCCGTCATCGGCCTGACCCTGCACGAGACGGCCTACGCCGCCGAGGTGGTGCGCGGCGGCATCCTGTCCGTCGACCCCGGGCAGACGGAGGCCGCCCAGGCGCTCGGCCTGAGCAGGCGCCGCACCCTGAGGCGGATCGTCGTTCCCCAGGCGATGCGCTCCATCGTGCCGACCGCCGGGAACATGCTGATCGGCACCCTGAAGGGCACCAGCATCGTCAGCGTGCTGGCCGTGCACGACCTGCTGTACTCGGCCCAGCTGATCTACAACCAGACGTACCAGGTCATCCCGCTGCTGATGGTGGCCACCCTCTGGTACATCGCGGTCACCAGCGTGCTCAGCGTGGCCCAGTACTACGTCGAGCGGCACTACGCGCGCGGTGACGCCCGCACCCTGCCGCCCACCGCGCCGCAGCGGCTGCGCGGCCGTCTCCTGGCGGTGTGCACCCGGCTGAACACGGCGGCGGACGACGCCCGGCCCGTGATCGGCGGTGACCGGTGAGCGCCGTCCCCTCCACGGCCGCCCTGGGGTGCTTTTCCTATTGAATTACTAGGAAAGCCTTGACGGTGTCCGGCAGGGCTGCGCAGGATGATGCGCATGTCCCGTACGCAGCAGCGACTCGTTCGTCGCCGGCATGTCGACTTCGGTCACCTCGCCAGCGCCGCCTGCTGTTGCGCGTAAGGCACGCCGTACGCCCGTGCCGATCCGCTCCGGCCTCCCCCGGGCGATCAGGCGAGCGCACCCGCTCCCGACGGCCCCTCACTCCCCAGGGACATCCACCATGACCACGGCACTCGCGGCCCGGTCCGCCCCGCACGATCCGCTCGCCGGCGTCCGCGCGACGGGCGACGACGCCGTCCACGTCGCCCCCGCACGCCGGACCGCCGGGGTGGAGGAAGACCGGCGCGACGCCCCCGTCGCCCGCTCGCGCCACGCGCCGGGCACGGCCACCCACCACCGGCGGGTGGCCGTACGGCGCGCGGGCCTCCCGTACGGACCGGCCGATTCCGCACCCTGCCACCGACCTTGAGGAGACCACCGTCATGGGCGTTGCCGCCGCGCCGTCCCGCTCCGCCGCGGGAAGCGAACGGACCGGGCCAGGCCGGGAGCACTGGCTGCGCGTGGCCCACGAGGTGGCGGACGACCTGGCCACCGACGCGGTGGCCCGGGAGCAGGCGGGCAAGGCGCCGATCGACGAGGTGTCCCGGCTGCGCGAGGCGGGCCTGCTGACGCTCCTGGTCCCGGCCGCGTCCGGCGGAGGCGGCGCGGACTGGTCCACGGCCTACGCCGTCGTCCGGGAGATCGGAGCGGCGGACGGCGCGATCGGCCAGCTGCTCGGCTGTCACTACTACGTGTCGTGGAGCGCCCGGTTCCTCTCCGCCCCGGATCTCGCCGCCCGGCTGGAGGAGCTGTCCGCTGCCGAGCAGTGGTGCTGGGGCGGTGGGCTCGCCCGTCACGAACCGCCGCTGACCCTGGTCAGGACCGGCGACGGCCAGGTGCTCGACGGCCGGCAGAGCTACACCACGGGCGTCCTGGTCGCCGACCGTCTCGCCGTACGGGCCGTGCGGGCCGACACCGGGGAGCCCTTCGCCGTCGTGGTCGATCCCGCTCGGCCCGGGGTGCGCGTCGACGGCGACACCGACCCGTTCGGGCAGCGGCTCGCGGCCGGCGGGAGCGTGGAGTTCGACGCCGTGCCGGTCGCCGACGACGACGTGCTCGCTTCCCTGTCCGCCGACGAGGACGCCCTCTCCCCTCTGGCCGCCCTGGCCTCCCCGGTCGGGCGCCTCGTCTCCGTCCAGCTGCTGCTCGGCATGGCGGAGGGGGTGCTCGCGGAGGCACGTGAGTACAGCAGGACGGGGCACAGCCAGTGGAACGCGGGCTGGCCCGCCGGCACACCCCACGACCCCCAGGTGCTGACCGCGTACGGAGAACTCACCGTGCTCACGCGCTCCGCGTCCGCCCTCACCGCTCAGGCGCTGGACGCCGTACAGGGCGGCCTGGCGCGCGGCGAGGAGCTCACCTATGACGAGTACGCGGACATCTCCGTCCTCGTGGCCATGGCCGAGGCCGCCGCCTCCAGGGCCGCGCAGGAGTCCACCACCCGCGCCCTCGACATCATCGGCACCCGCTCCACCTCCGCGCGGCTGGGCTTCGACCGCTTCTGGCGCAACGCCCGCACCCACACCCTGTACGAGCCCGTCGCCCACCGGCTCCGCGAGGTCGGCGACTACTTCCTCAACGGCGCGCACCCCCCGTTCGCCCTGCCCGCCTGACCCGGTGACGGCGGGCGCTCCAGCCGGTCGCGTGCCCCCTGGGCGGCGGGCCCGACAGACCCTCGCAAGGCACCAGACCTCAGAGCGCGGACCGTCCTCCAGGACGACGGCCCCTGCGCGACTGCTTGACGTTGAACCGTTTCATTGCTTCTCTCTGACTGCTCATGGGAGCGTTCCCACCCCACGTCGAAGGGATCCCCGTGGAGTCAACCCCCCACTCGCCCAGGCGCGGTCGCGCCCTCGCCGCCCTCCTGACGGCTGTCCTCGCCGCCTGTCTGCCGGCCTGGCCGGGCGGGTCCCCGGCCCAGGCGGCGCCGGGCGTCACCGCGGCGGCTCCCGGACAGCCCGGCGACCCCCACATCACGTTCGTGGGCCGCTGGGACACCACGAGCTCCAGCACCGCCTACACCCCGTACTGGGCGGGCGCCTACTACCGGGTCGGCTTCACCGGCCGGACGGTCAAGCTCAAGCAGCGCAACACGATCGACCTGTGGGCGCGGATCGACAACGGGCCCGTGAAGTTCTACGACGACGTCAAGGGCACCGTGAACCTCACCCCGACGGCACCGTCCGCGGGCAACCACACCCTCCAGGTCAACTACCAGGTGGTCGCCGGCTCCTACCGCGGCGACGCCGTCTTCCAGGGGCTGGTCCTCGACAGCGGCGCGACGACCTTCGCGCCGCCGGCTCCCGGCAAGCTGATCGAGTTCGTGGGCGACTCGATCACGGTCGGCACCACCAGCTCGCAGAACGCGCGCACCGCCTACGGCTGGCTGGTCGGAGAACGCCTGGGCGCCGAGCACACCCAGATCGCCCAGGGCGGCGCCTGCCTGGTGGCCACCTCGGACGGATGCGTCGGACTGGAGCGGCAGTTCACCAAGCTCAACCCCAACGCCTCGACGCCCGACTGGAACTTCTCGCGCTACCAGGCCGACGCGGTCGTCATCAACCTCGGCACCAACGACGTGGGCCACGGGGTGAGTACGACGACGTTCCAGGCGGCGTACGGCAGCCTGCTGCGCAAGGTGCGGGCCGCGTACCCCCGGGCGTGGATCTTCGCGCTGGAGACCTTCCGCGGGCGGTACGTCCCGCAGACCCAGGCGGCGGTGCAGGCTGCGGTCGCGGCCGGCGACACGCGCGTCTCCTTCGTCGACACCACCGGCTGGCTGGGCTCGGGCGACCTCACGGACTCGGTCCACCCGAACGACCAGGGGCACCGCGCCATCGCCGACCGTCTCGCGCCGATCATCGCGGCGCGGATCGGCACCTGACGCAGAGGGCGGTCCGGGCACCCCGCGGGATTGCGCGGGGTGCCTTTCCGTTTTTCCGCTTCTCTGCAGAGGACAGTGACACGCAGGGCTGGAGTCCGGCTGGTGAAGCGCTTCGACAGCAGGAGCCTCCGCGAACGACCCAGTCAAGCCGGTCTTTGCGCCGCCAGCACCCTTGTTACTCCCGTACTGTCTCCGCTAGCTTGCGCCTAAAGGTGAAGCGCTTCGACAGCGTGTGGCGCGTGAGGGGCACCGACCGCGAAAGGGCCGCCATGACCAAGGAAGAGCAGGCCTTCGACTGGGGACATGAGGCCCTCCGTCTCGGGTTCGTCCTGGACGACCAGGGCAGCCCGCGTCTGACGCGTCTCGGGCTGCCCGGCGACGCGGACAACGACCCCGCGTCCCTGCCCCTGGTGGAGGTGAGGGCCGCGGGGCACGGCCGCGACTGGTCGGGCAACCGCCTCGTCGGCACCGCCCTCGGCGGGCGGCTGCGCCACCGGACCCACCGGGCGAGCCGCGACGGCGTCTGGCACATCCTCACGGTGCATCTCCACGACCCGGAGACCGGGCTGGCCGCGGAGGTGACCTACCGGTCACCGGACGGCATCCCCGTGCTCCGCGGCGAGGTGACGCTGCGCAACGAGGGGCAGTCCACGCTGCACCTGGAGTCGGTCAGCTCGCTCGCGGTGGGCTGTCTCACCCCGCGAGGCCCCGCAGCCCTCGACGCCGCGGACCTGCTGTGGGCGGAGAACGACTGGCTCACCGAATGCCGCTGGCAGCGGCGGCCGATGCGCCTGACGAGCCCGCTCCACAGCGGGCGGGTGAGCAACGCGCACGGCAAAAGCGGCTTCGACCTGAACGGACAGGGCACCTGGTGCAGTTGCGGACACCTCCCCATGGGCGGCCTGACGGACCGGCGTACCGGCCGCACCTGGGTGTGGCAGATCGAGCACAACGGCGGCGGCTGGCACTGGGAGTGCGGCGAGCACGACCAGGCGGCCTACACGGCACTGTTCGGTCCCACCGACACCCGCCACGGCTGGCGGCACCCCCTCGAACCCGGCGCCGCCTTCACCACCGTACCGGCCGCCCTGTCCTTCAGCGCCGACGGCGGCCCCGACGAGGCGTTCGCCGCGCTGACCCGCTACCGCCGCGTCCAGCGCCGCCCGCACGCCGATCACGAGCGCCTGCCCGTCATCTTCAACGACTACATGAACTGCCTGATGGGCGACCCGACGACCGACAAGCTGCTGCCGCTCGTCGACGCGGCGGCGGAGGCGGGCGCGGAGTACTTCGTGATCGACGCCGGCTGGTACGACGGTGACGACGGCGGCTGGTGGGACAGCGTCGGCGCCTGGGAGCCCGCCGCCTCCCGGTTCCCCGGGGAGCGCGGGATCCACGAGGTGCTGGACCGCATCCGGGAGCGCGGCATGGTGCCGGGCCTGTGGCTGGAGCCGGAGGTGATCGGCGTACGCAGTCCCATGGCCGCGTCGCTGCCGGACGAGGCGTTCTTCCGCCGCGACGGCGTCCGCCTCACGGAGGCCGGCCGGCACCATCTGGACCTGCGCCATCCGGCCGCCCGTGCGCACCTGGACGCGGTGGTGGACCGACTGGTCGGCGAGTGTGGCGTCGGCTACCTCAAACTCGACCACAACATCGACCCCGGCCCCGGCACCAGCGCCCACCCCGGCGAGACCCCGGCCGCCGGCCTGCTCGGCCACAACCGGGCGCACCTCGCCTGGCTCGACGGCGTCCTGGACCGGTACCCGCACCTGGTGGTGGAGAACTGCTCCTCCGGCGGCATGCGCTGGGACCACGCCCTGCTGTCCCGGACACAACTGCAGTCCACGAGCGACCAGCAGAACCTCCACCTGTACGCGCCGATCGCGGCGTCCGCGCCCACCGCCGCCACGCCCGAGCAGGGTGCCGTCTGGGCGTACCCCCAGCCGGAGGACACCCTGGACGAGGTGGCCTTCACCATGGCCAACGCGCTGCTCGGCAGGATCCATCTCTCCGGCCGCGTTCCCGAACTCGGTCCGCGGGCGCGCGCCTTGGTCCACGAGGCGGTGGCGGTGTACAAGGCCGTCCGCGCCGACCTGCCGCAGGCCGTGCCGTCCTGGCCCCTGGGCCTTCCCGGCTGGGACGACCCCTGGATCGCCCTGGCCCTGCGCACTCCCGCCACCACCTACCTGACCGCCTGGCGCCGCCCCGGAAACGGCGCCACGGCGACGCTGCGCCTGCCCCACCTGCGGGACACCGCCGCCCGTGTCGACCTGCTCTACCCCTCGGCCGGTCAGGCCGTCACCGCCTGGCTGCCCAGCACGGCCGAGCTGAGCCTGACCCTGCCCACCGCGCCGTCCGCCGTCCTGCTCCGCCTCACCCCCACGGGCACCGGCGCTCACTGAACCCCCCACGCCCGCAGCACGAACCGACGAGAGGACCTCCCGGGTGTCCCCTTCGCACGCACCGGACGGACGCTTCACCAACCCCGTGATCCCCGGCTTCCACCCCGACCCCAGTGTCTGCCGCGTCGGCGACGACTACTACCTGGCCTGCTCCAGCTTCGAGTACTTCCCCGGCGTCCCCCTCTTCCACAGTCGTGACCTGGTGCACTGGAGGCAGATCGGCAACGTCCTGGACCGGCCGGGCCAGTTGCGGCTGCCGATCGGCATGCCGTCCTCCGGCGGGATCTACGCCCCCACCCTGCGCCACCACGACGGACGGTTCTGGCTGATCGTCACCAACTGCAGTGAGGGCGGCGGCAACCTGATCGTCACGGCGACCGACCCGGCCGGACCGTGGTCGGATCCCGTGTGGGCGCCCGGCGTGCCCGGTATCGATCCCGACCTGGCCTGGGACGAGGACGGCACCTGCTGGTGCACGGTCGCCGGGGTCGCGCAGGTCCGTCTCGACCCGTCCACCGGGCGGACGTACGGGACTCCGCACCGGCTCTGGTCCGGCGCACCGGGCGCCAAGGCCCCGGAGGCGCCGCACCTGTACCGGATCGGCGACCACTGGTACCTGCTCATAGCCGAGGGCGGCACCGAGCGCGGCCACGGCGTGTCGATCGCCCGCGGGCCCGCGCCCACCGGCCCGTTCGAGCCGTGCCCGGCCAACCCGATCCTCACCCACCGCGGCACCGACCACCCCGTCCAGAACACCGGGCACGCCGATCTGGTGCAGGCTCCGGACGGTTCGTGGTGGATGGTGCTGCTCGGCGTGCGGCCGGGCGGCGGTACCCCGGGCTGGCATGTGCTGGGCCGCGAGACGTTCCTGGCGCCGGTGACCTGGGTGGACGGCTGGCCGGTCGTCGGCGAGGTGTCGCTGGAGGCGCCCGCGCCGGGCTGGCCGCTCCTGCCCGGCGCGGACGAGGAGGGCCGGGACGACTTCGACGCCGCCGAGCTGCGGCCGTACTGGATCTCCCCCAGGGACCGCCCCGCCGAGCACTACGGCTTGCGGGAGCGCCCCGGCTGGCTGACGCTGCGGGCTCGCGGGGGCTCGCTGGACGAGCCGGACGTCGTGTTCGCCGGCCGGCGCCAGCAGCATCTGTCGTGCCGGGCCCGCACCCTGGTCGACGCGGCAGCGGGACGCGGCGGCCTCGCCGTCCGTCTCGACGAGCGGCACCACTACGAGATCGAGGCTTCCGCCACGGAGGTCCGGGTGCTGGCCCGGGTCGGCTCGCTGAGCACCGTCGTGGCCGCGCGGCCGCACTGCGCCGACCCGGCCGTGGTCCTCCGCGTCGAGATCACCGAACCGCCGGCGCCGCACGGCCCGCGCACCGGCCCCGACGTCGTCTCCTTCGGTGTCGAGGGGCCGGACGGCACCTTCACCGCCCTGGCGACGCTCGACGGCCGCTACCTGTCGACCGAGGTGGCCGGCGGCTTCACCGGCCGGGTCATCGGCGTGTACGCCGCCGAAGGCACCGTCCACGTCGACTGGTTCGCCTACGAACCGCTCACCCCCTGAGCGGACGCTCCCGCTCCGCTGCCGGCGCACCGCTGGACCGACCACGTCTTCACACACCGCAAGACTTGTCAGGTACATGACTAGCTCCTACAGTCCGGAACGGAACACCGCATGGGAGCGCTCCCAACGCCCGGGCGGAAGGGAGCACTCCCCTGTCCCGCGAAACAAGGCCGTACCTCGGAAAAGAGACCCCACATGCGACTCTTGCCGTGCCTTCCCCGTCCTCCCCGCGGCGCGGTGGGCGCTGTCGTCAGCGCGCTCGCCACCGTCGCGGCCCTCTTCGTCGCCACGCCCCAGGCCCAGGCCGACACGACCGTCTGCGAACAGTTCGGCTCGACGGTCGTCCAGGGGCGCTACGTCCTGCAGAACAACCGCTGGAACACCAACGAGACCCAGTGCGTCACCAGCACCGGCACCGGCTTCCGGCTCACGCGGGCCGACGGCTCCGTCCCGACGACCGGCGGACCGAAGTCGTACCCGTCCCTCTTCTACGGCTGCCACTACACCAACTGCTCGCCGGGCACCAACCTCCCCGCGCAGCTCTCCCGCATCTCCAGCGCGCCGAGCAGCATCTCGTACGGCTTCGTCAACGACGCCGTCTACAACGCCTCGTACGACATCTGGCTGGACCCGACGCCCCGCACCGACGGGGTGAACCGCACCGAGATCATGATCTGGTTCAACAAGGTGGGCCAGATCCAGCCCATCGGCTCGCAGGTCGGCACGGCCACCGTGGGCGGACGCAGCTGGCAGGTGTGGCAGGGCAGCAACGGGACCAACGACGTGATCTCCTTCGTCGCCCCGTCGGCTGTGAGCAGCTGGAGCTTCGACGTGATGGACTTCGTCCGGCAGGCCGTGGCCCGCGGACTGGCCCAGAACACCTGGTATCTGACCAGCGTCCAGGCCGGTTTCGAGCCCTGGCAGAACGGCGCGGGACTGGCCGTGAACTCCTTCTCGCAGACCGTCAACACGGGTGGCGCACCGGGCGGCCCGGGCGGGACCACCGCCTGCAAGGTCGGGTACGCGACGAACGTGTGGCAGGGAGGCTTCACCGCGGACGTCACCGTCACCAACACCGGTTCGGCACCCGTCGACGGCTGGCGCCTCGCCTTCACGCTTCCTTCCGGGCAGCGCATCACCAGCGCGTGGAACGCCGCCCTCTCCTCGTCCTCGGGATCCGTCACGGCGAGCGGTCTGACGCACAATGCGAGCATCGCCCCCGGCGGCAGCCAGACCTTCGGGTTCCAGGGCACCTACAGCGGCACCTTCGCCGCGCCGGGCGGGTTCACTCTCAACGGCACCGCCTGCAGCGTGGCATGACACCACCGGCGCCGGGCGCGCGCACGCCGCCCGGCACCACGGCGTCCGGCCCGCGCACCGCGGCC